>JAWLDI010000043.1:0-17881 GCA_041686715.1 Pelovirga sp. | reverse complement strand
ACTTCGAAGCCGAGATCAATGCGCTGGCTACCGTCGCGGGTCATTACCTGGCTCACTGAGTCGCCTTCCGGTATATTGACATAGGCTTTAAAGCCGAAAACGTTGCCGATGATGGCTCCGACCAGAATGACGATAATTGAAATATGGGTCAGATAAGCGCCCAGGCGCGAGTAGATTCCCTTTTGGGCGAAAAGATAGCTTTTTCCGTCGATATCAGTTTGTACTGTTTTGGCGAAGTTCTTTTCAATGGAACCTTTAACGCGATTCACAACCACATCGGCCGGATCTTTACTGCTGATTTCGAACTTGTTTTTTGAGCTGGTCAGGGTCGTCGACGTTGGAACCCTGGTGGGTTCTTTGAAAAACTTCCAGGTACGGGGAAAATGTTTGATTGAACAGCAGATCAGATTGACACAGAACAGTCCCAGCAATGCAATAAACCACGTGGACCCGTACATTTCAGTGAACTGCAGTTTGACAAAGAGTTCGTAGTTGGATTGACCATAGCGGTTGATGTACTCCGAAGCCGAAGCTCCTTGCGGAATGACAGTACCGATAATGGAGGTTACCGAAAGCAGTAACAGCAGGATAATGGTCAGTTTCAGGGAGCAGAAAAAGTCCCATATGCGATCGGTAAAGTCTTGTTTTTTTTGCGTCTCAGTCAAGGTTATTATCTCCCGAGTGCAGATTGCCCGAACAAAGCAGACAATTCAAAGTTATGATAGTCGACGGCGTCGACAGGTTATTATCAGACAGAATGGGAGAATCTCAATGCAGCAGAACGGTCGTACGCAGGGATGTCAGGGCCAGGAATGGGGCCTGTGACGTGACAACCACCAGAGGATCTGAACAGCACTCAATCGGTTGCTGTTCTATTGTTGATGCTGTTTTAGGCGAAGGTGTGGGCTGGCGAGATTCAAGGATCAGGGGACGGAGATCCTTGATCTGGTTTGCGTATTCCGGACTGCCGAGATGTCGCAACGGCGCACTGTTTCGGTGACAGACCGCACTGTCACAGCAGACATGGGTGTGATCAGTCTTGCCGGCATCAAAGTGACAGGCGTTGACCTGGATCACTTCAGCAGCGCTTTGTGACTGCGCCGGCACCTGACAGCTGTAGGCCGACGGCAGTCCGATCAGCAGGAGCAGAAACAGGGCTGGAAACATACTGCGCAGGAATGTTTGCATCAGGTTTTTAGCCACGTTGATACCAGGTAAAAGCAATCTATTGATGGTGCGCCAGCTTTTTCGTGCACGCAACTATAGCCTGTGCATTGCCCTGATGGCAAGGATAAATGAAAATACCGCCTCGGCAGATCGACGGTATTGTTTAGCGAAATCAGGGCGCAAAACCTGAAAAAACTAGAGCCCGACATCCTTCAGTTTTTTCAGCAGTTCCTTTTGTTCTGGACTGACATTTTTGGGAACAGCAACCTCGATAATGGCAAAAAGGTCGCCCCCCCCCTGCTTGCCGGTCGCCCCGACACCATAGCCGCGCAGGCGGATCTTTTGACCGGGCTGCATCCCGGCTGGAACCTTGACCCGCTTAGGGGTATCAAGGGTTGGTACCTCAATGGTTGTACCGAGGCAGATGCCACTGAAGGGAATTTCTGCTTTGACCAAAAGATCAGAACCTTCGCGCATAAAAACCGGGTCCGGTTCAATATCGATATGAAGGTAAAGGTCACCCGCGGCACCGCCGGCGGTATTGGCTCCCCCCTTGCCGGCAACCCGCAGCTTTGCCCCCTGTTCAATGCCTGGTGGTATGCGTACTTTGATCTGTTCTACCCGACCGTCGCTGCGATAGTCAATTCGGCGTTCTCCTCCCTGGACTGCCAGTCGAAAAGGGATACTGATCTGCATTGAGTAATCCTGCCCGCGGCTGGGGGCTCGCCGGGCCTGGGTACGTGGACGCGCGCCAAAAAGCTGACTGAACAAGTCTTCGCCACCGAAACCGCCGAAGATATCACCCATATTGACATTGCGGAAAATATCCTCCTGCGAAAACCGTTCGTGAAAACCGCTGTCGCCGAACTGATCGTACTGGCGTTTTTTGTCCGGGTCGGAAAGAACGGCATAGGCTTCCGTCAGTTGCTTGAACTTTTCTTCTGCCTGCTGGTCGCCGGGGTTTTTGTCGGGATGATACTTCTGGGCCAGTTTGCGATAGGCTTTTTTTATTGTTGACGCGTCAGCGTTACGTTCAACACCGAGTATCGAATAATAGTCCTTGGCCATTGCTTTTTACTCCTGTCTGAAACGATATGATAACATGATATACCAGTCTCCAGGCGAAAACTTCTGATGAACTTAGGAGATTTTTCGCTTGGGAGACTGTTCTTTTCCGGATAAAAGCTATACTAGGAGCTGTTTTAAGCTAGGTCAAGCAGTGTGCATGACGGTTGTTTGGTTGCTTGACCTGCTTCGGACGAATCGCTAGGATGACCGATAACTACAGATAATTTCTCTTTCTTTCAAGGGACCGTGATGACACGTATTGCTATTGTGGGGGCAGGAATTTCCGGTCTGGCAGCTGCCTGTGCTGTTGAGGATTATGGGTACCGGAACAATCTCGATCTGACGACTCTGGTGATCGAAAAACAGGATCGTACCGGTGGAAAAATCTGGTCAATTAAGGAAGAGGGGTACCTGTGTGAATGGGGACCTAATGGTTTTCTCGATAATAAACCTGCAACCCTTGATTTTTGCCGTCAGCTGCAGATAGACGATCGCCTCCTTCGTTCTGATGACAACGCCCGCAAGCGCTATATCTATGCAGATAAAACACTCCATCGCCTGCCCGAGAACGGCCCTTCCTTTTTGTCCTCCAAGCTCATCTCATGGCCGGGAAAATTGCGACTGGCCGGTGAGGTACTGGTGCCGCGTCGTCATGATGCGACAGATGAAACCCTCGCCGAATTCGGTCGCCGCCGTCTCGGTAGAGAGGCTCTGGATAAACTGATTTCACCGATGGTTTCAGGTATTTTTGCCGGTGATCCGGAAACCATGAGCCTGAAAAGCTGTTTTCCACGAATATACGAACTTGAGCAGGAATATGGTGGTCTGCTCAAGGCGATGGTGCGCCTGTCACGAAAAAAGCGTGCCGACATCAAGGCCGGCAAGGCGGTCTCCAGCGCCGCGGGCCCCGGCGGTATTCTCACATCTTTTACCGGTGGCATTCAGGAGCTGACCGATGCGGCGACGGACAGTCTGCAGGGTGAGTTGATCAGTGGGCAGGAAGTAGTACGAATTGAGGCAAAGTCGGGCGGCTTCCTGCTGCATTTGAGCGATGGTTGTTGCCTCGATGCCGATATCGTCATTACGGCCTCTCCCTCCTATGCTGTAGCGACGATGATTGAGGAGATGAACTCACCGGCGGCGGCACTGTTACGTGACATCCCTTATGCTCCGATGAACGTGGTATGCTTCGGCTACCAGCGTGAGCGAATCGCCAGGGACCTTGACGGGTTTGGTTATCTGATTCCGCGAGGAGAAGGATGTCATACCCTTGGTACCCTGTGGGATTCGAGCATCTTTTCCAACCGTGCGCCCCAGGGACAGGTGCTGTTGCGATCGATGATGGGGGGCGCGACCAACAGTGCAGCTATTGAGCTGTCTGATGAGGAGATTGGCCGGCGGACGGAAGCTGATCTGGAGCGTATCATGGGTATTACCGAGGCCCCTGAGTTTGTCAGAATCTTTCGCCATCCTCGGGCAATCCCCCAGTATACACGTGATCATGGTGGCAGGTTAAAAGCGTTGGACCAGACCCTCGAGGGAACTCCGGGGCTGTTGCTGACCGGTAATGCTTTTTCCGGGGTTGGTATCAACGACTGTGTTAATGCCGCTACCCGGGTAGCACAACGCGCTATCAAGCTGGCGGAAGAACGGCACGGCTGATCCGGGTGGAACCGGATCGAGCGTGGGCGAGGATCACAAGGTGTCTGCTTCCTGAGGATCTTTTTGTGGAATGTCAGTCGCCATCGGCAGTGGTGAGTAGTCCAGGTAGCGCAGGCTGCCATTGTCCATGTTTTCGACGACGGTGACCGGGCCGGAGCGTTCCATCTGGATTTCTTCTGCGGCTTCACCCAGATGAATCACGGTCCCTTCGTAGAGGGTTGACATGATGTTGATTTTGGCTCGTGCCGTTGGATGCTCTCCCGCGCTGAAGTTGACCAGCTCCTCGTTGAGCTCTTCACGCTCTTCTTCCAGATTGACATGACGCTGTGTGAGGATGCCGATACGCAGTTCTATGGCTTCGCGCAGCGCCGGTCGGTTGGCCGGCAGGGGCTTTTTGTTCAGTGACTTCAGCACCTCATTGATGCGTTTAACCTGTTCAGCGACACTTTTAACGCGCGTGCGCAGGTACTTGAGGCGATCAGTTTCCGGGAAATACACCCCTGAGATCAGATGGGTCCTGATTCCGGATCGAGCGCCGGCAGCCTTGACCTCGATTCCTTCAAGGGCAATCGTCTCACCACCGGAAACCTGACCCGCTTCAATATGAATGCTGCCGGTAGATTTGATCACGGTGTTGCGGGCTTCGTGTGAAATATGGACATCGCTCCAGCATTCCACCGTGACCTGATTCAGATAGCGGGCCCGCAGGGTTCCTTTGCAGATAATTTTACCGACCCCTTTGCCGGACATGGTACCGATAGTGACGGGGCCATCACATTGAATCTTGCAGGCACCGACGGCGCCGGACACCTTGATTCCTTTGGTCGCGGTAATATTGAAATCGTCAAGTACATCCCCTTTGATATCGACGAAACCATTAAAAGTGATGTGGCCGATGGTCAAATCAACATCGCCGTTGACGACAAATTCCTCCGCAATGGAGATGATATTTTTGTCAAAAATCGGCCGGCCGCTGCGGGCTGCCAGTGCCTTTTTGCCATCGTCGCTGAAGCGGACACCGGGCCCGGCAACGATGTTGGCGGGTTTGCCCGAAAGGGGTGGAATCAGGTCGCCGGTAATGGACTTGCCTGCTTCACCGGTGGTTGGTGGATGGATATTGCCGATATGTTCATCTACGTCGACATTGGAAAAATTCTGTACAGCTTTAAAATCGACCCGGCCGTATTCGTCCTCTTCCCATTCGGAAACATCCTTGCCGGTTGATACGATCAGCTCAAACCAGCCATCCTCACCGGGCTCCGGTTCCACGCCGCGGGCCAGAATGATCTCCTGCGGGTTGTTCCCCTGGGCCGCTTCGGTACAGAAGATGGCAACCTGTTCGAGATCGACGGTGCTGGTGATGTTGTTGCGCCGCAGGATGGAAATAATATCGGCTGGCGAGGGACTTTTCTCGAGATTGTGGACGGTGATGCCGGCCCGGCACTCAAGGTCGCTGTCGCAGGTTTGGAGCTTCAGGCTGTAGTCATCGGTTACGTACTCGGCGAGCACTTTACACCCGACGTCGATCCTGCTGTTTTTATCGCTGGCGGCCATGATCCTCACATCTGATATAGTAAAAATTATGAGAATTGTTTTAACACTACCATATCTATCGGCTAACAGGCTAATTTAATTGAGCTACTTTTTGTTCAAAAAGGTTTTTTCCGGGGTTCGACAAAAAAACACTGAACTTGACGACTGCTGTTTCTGCTGGTTATTCTCTCCCGGGTTGGTTGAGGATATGCGGAGGTAAACAATCAATGACAACGACCAGAGAAGAATTTGAACGTGATCTTGCTGAAGTCTGCTGGCGCGAACTGCGGGTTCATCTGCGTCGTGACGCTCTGGTTACTGTCGCTACGGACCTCGATATGGTGTCCGTGGCCACCGCTGTTGCTGCCGATGATACGGTACAGGTTGAAAACTGGATTGCTGCCGGACGCGTAGCAAAGCCAACTGCTGCACAGCTCAAGCAGTGGGAGTCTGCTCTGGACACATCTTTTTTGATGCTGATTGTACAACCCTATATCCTGATTCAAACGCAGTGACCATGCTTGATGATTTTCTCAATGGGCTCTGTCGTTATCGTGCTGCCGGGGTCTTTAATCCCTGGGCAGAAAAGGATCTGCAACATGACCGTGATGACAGCGGAGCTCTGATCCGGCGCCTACAGCTGCGGCAATATCTGCACGAGCGGATCGGTTCGGCGGATACTTTATTATGTGCTGAGGCCATCGGTTACCAGGGTGGTCATTTCAGTGGTATTCCAATGACCTCGGAGCGGCTTCTGCTGGGTGGTCTCGCCCACAAAGGCTTGTTTCCGCAGATGGTGTTTAAAGGGGTGTCGCCGCAGCGTACCAGCTCGAAACAGGTGCGGACACATGGATTTACCGAGCCAACAGCGACTATTGTCTGGGGTTTTCTGGCCACATACGGAATTGATCCTTATCGTGTCGTATTATGGAACGCCTTTCCCTGGCACCCCTACCATGGCGGCAAGGGTCTGCTCAGTAACCGGACTCCGGATGCTGTGGAGATGCACTCCGGTCATCAGGTGCTGCTACAGATGCTGACGATGGGCCGCTTCCGCCAGGTTGTCGCGGTGGGGGAGAAGTCAGCGGTACAGCTCATGCAGTTGGGAGTTACTGCTGCCAAGGTGCGCCATCCGGCCAATGGTGGTGCCGGTCAGTTCCGGCAACAGTTGCAGCTTTTAATGTGCTGAAAACCGGTGCGTTGCCGGCAACCGTTCAGCAGGGGAGAGCCCTATGTCTATGGCTGTTATTGAGCATCAGGTCGGACGCTTTCTGGCCAGTGAGGCGCCTGAGGTTCTTGCTATCAAGGGAGGATGGGGTGTCGGTAAGACCTATGCCTGGAACGCTTATCTCCATGCTGCCAGAAACCAGCGGCGTATTGCCCTGAACGATTATTCCTATGTTTCCCTCTTCGGCATCAATTCACTGCAGGAGTTGAAAAGCAGTATCTTTGAAAATATGGTATCGCACCAGCATATCGGTCGTCGCCCCACGGTCGAAAGTTTCCGGGCCAATATGAATCGGCTGTTGCGTACCACCGGAAAAAAGAAATTTGCTTTTTTGTCTGTGGAAAAGGCTGCGGAATTTACTGATGCACCGTTTGAATCATTGGCCTTTCTGTCGCTGCAAAAAACCCTTGTCTGTCTCGATGATTTTGAACGCAAGGGCAAAGGGATCGAGGCCCAGGACATCCTCGGATTGATTACCATTCTCAAGGAACAGAAAAAATGCAAGGTGGTACTGATTCTCAATGATGAAAGCCTGGGAGGCGATTCTCATATAGAGTATAACCGGCTGCGGGAAAAGGTGATTGATACCGAGCTGCGCTTTGCTCCCGGAGCCAGAGATTGTGCCGCCATTTCATTACGTCAGAACCCTCTCGGCAATATCCTCGGTGAGGCAGTTATCGAGCTGGGAATCAACAATATCCGTATCATAAAAAAAACAGAAGCCCTGGCCGGTTTGCTGGTGCCGGTTTTTAAAGATTATGATCCGCAGGTACTGCGTCATGCCGTACGTACTCTGACGTTGTTGTCATGGTGTTATTACAGCAGATCTTCGGAAGTGCCGGAATACGATTTTGTGATGAACCGCAGTGGGTCCTTTACACATCTTGATGACGATGAGAGCCTGTCCACCCAGCAGCAGGAATGGGCAGCCATTCTACGTAGTTACGATAATTTTTCCCTGGATGATTTTGGCCGTCAGATAGGCTCTCTGGTTGAAAATGGCTATCTTGATGAACAGTCCATGCGCGAGCTGGGTCAGATCTACGACGAACAGATCCGTGCCGCCCGTTCAGAACGGTCCTTTCAGGAAGCCTGGCGCAAATTTCACGATTCCTTCGATGACAATGCCGCCGATGTCATCAATTGTCTTTCCTATAGTTTTCGCGACAATGCCAGGCATATCAGTCCGGAAAATCTTGATGGCAGTGTGCGTTTACTGCGCTATCTCGGTAAGGACAAACTGGCAACCCGGATTATCGATCTGTATATCGACAAGCGCCGAACGGAAAGTGGACTCTTCGCAATTGAAGAGGCGGTTGATACTGAAGAGATTCGCGACCGTGAGGTGATTGAAAAATTCCGCCGGGTTCAGGATGTGCTGCGCGAAAAGCTGAGTCTACGGCAGATCTGTGAAAGGCTGTTGCAGGACGATAAGGACCCTGCAGATGAAGAGGCGCAACTTGCCGTGGCGTCAGTGACTGACTATATTCTGCTGTTTAAATCGTTAAAAGGAAATGAGCTGTCCCGCTGTATTGACCTGTGCCTGCGTTATGGTCGCCTTGGTGGAATCAGTGATCAGCAACAACTGATTTATGAAAAGGCGACTGCCGCATTACAGCAGATTGGTAAAGAGAGCCGCTTGAATGCCAGCAGGGTGCGACGTTTCGGTGTGTCGATCTAGTACCCTGTAACCCATAATCTATCGCATCTTGCTTGGCTTTTGACGCGTCAACTGCATTATGACCAACGCTGATTAGCTATGGCCAGGCAGCGTCGGCCATGCCTCGTTGCCCCGCCAAAATCCAGCGCAATCTTTGCGACATTTTATGAGTTACAGGGTACTAGGCTGGTTTGCGCCGTTTATTGAAAATAAAAAAAGCTCCTGCCGATGGACAGGAGCTTTTTACCGTTGTACAGCGCCGGCATTCTTACAGGGCTTTTTTGATCAGACCTTCGATCTGGTTTTTGGGTACAGCACCTACCAGCTGATCAACGACCTTGCCCTGATGAAAAAGAATCATCGTCGGAATGCCGCGAACACCGTATTGCCCCGGGGTTGCCGGATTGTCATCAACATTGACCTTGCCAATCTTGATTTTGCCGTCATACTCATCTGCCAGTTGATCCAATACCGGCGCAATTGCTTTACATGGTGCACACCAGCTTGCCCAGAAATCCACCAGGATGGGGGTGTCTGACATCAGCACGGTTGCTTCAAACTGGTCGTCTGTAACTTCAATAATTTTGTCGCTGGCCATCAGTGTCTCCTTCTTCTTGATTCAAATGCTCAAAAAAGGGTGGTTAAGTTCATTCAATAGCAAATATATAGTAATTCAGTTAAAAATCAAGGTCTAATAAGGAAAACCGAGCCATTTGCGTTGATCAAAAAAGGGTGAAATTAAAGAGAGTTAGGCGGGAGAGAAAAAACAGTTTCCCCCACGATAGCAACGTAAAGTCATGGCATTGTTGGGGGTCGCCTGGCTCTTTTCCACAAAATCCCCCCAGGGCAGACTGACCGTCCTGATAAGGAAAAAAGTCAATAAAATAGCGGACTTCTTTTAACCGATTAGGGTATAATCGGGGTCACCACAACCAAAAAAGGAGGTCCGCTATGGCTACTATACTACAACCGTCCCTGTTCTCTTGGCAAGAAATTGATGCATGTTCCGATCTGGATCGTTTGGACCTGGTTTTGTCCGTCTTGCCTGATGAACATCTGATGGGCTTGCTCGAACAAGACCGTGGCAAAGGGCGCAACGACTATCCGGTCCGCGTGATCTGGAATACCCTTCTGGCCGGCATTGTGTTTCAACATCCTTCCATCGCCTCCTTGCGGCGGGAGTTATTGCGCAATGCCGAGTTGCGCCAGCGTTGCGGCTACGATCTATGGCGTGGAGTACTGGCCGTGCCGCCGGCGCATGTGTTTTCACGCTTTTTGCGGAATCTGTTGCGTTACGAGGTAGAGATCAGATCCCTGTTCGACCAGTTGGTGGAACAGGTGCGCACGGTACTACCGGATTTTGGTATCAACTTGTCTGTTGACGGCAAAGCGATTGAGTCAGCCGGCAAAAAAAGCGACAAAGCCCGTGACGGACGTCGTGAAATTGATGCTGACTGGGGCACGAAAAGTTATCATGGTCAGCGAGCTGACGGCAGCCTGTGGAGCAAGGTCAGCCATTGGTTTGGCTACAAACTGCATTTGCTCATCGACGCTGACTATGAACTGCCGGTGGGCTACAGCGTCACCAAAGCCTCCGTCAGTGACACCACCCAGTTGCTGCCGCTGCTGGCCGAACTCAAACAGCATCACCCTGAGATCGTGGAGCAGGCCCAAACCTTAAGTGGCGATCGAGGTTACGACAGTCAGGCCAACAATCAGCAACTGTACGACAGGTATCAGATCGCACCGATCATTGATATTCGCCACGACTGGAAAGATGGTGAAACAACCCGTCCCCTTGATCCGGCACGCGCCGATGTCATCGTCTATGACCAGGATGGTACCCTGTTCTGCGTTGCTGGACATCCTGCCGAAGAACGGATGATGCCGCTGGCTTATGACGGATTTGAGAAGCAGCGCGGCACCCTGAAATATCGCTGCCCGGCCGCAGTTTACGGACTGGACTGCCCTGAACGCGAGCGCTGTGGCAGTAGTGCTTACGGGCGGGTGGTTCGGGTACCGTTAGATCTCAATCGGCGGCGTTTCATCCCGGTGCCGCGCGGCAGCTACAAATTCAAACAACTGTACAAAAAACGCACGGCGGTCGAGCGGGTTAACAGCCGCCTGGATGTCAGCTTCGGCTTTGAGCGACACTTTATCCGCGGTCAGCAAAAGATGCAGGTTCAGGTCGGTCTGGCGCTGGTCGTCATGCTGGCCATGGCCCTGGGCCGTATCCGACAGGGGCAGGTAAAGAAGGTGCGTTCCCTGATAGAACCCGCTTGGCCGCGAGCAGCCTAAAGCCAAGCAACATCGGAAGACAGGCAATTGGAAGAGGGGCACAGCAGAATTGTGCCAAAAAACGCCGCACAAACGCCAGATAAGGGAAAACTGCACCATATATCACAACAAACCACTTTTGGCATGAAGTCTATGGGGGTAACAGGGATGATGCTATGCTTTTACATCCCTCAAAATGCTACAACGCAAATAGCTCGTGATACTTGACACTTGTCGGACAGCTTCATATAGTGGCTCACTGACCTGCTGCATGGCCTGTTCGTTGCTGATGGAGTTTCAATGAAATCTCGGATTGCGCAAGCTGGTAAGCAGAACAGTGACCTCGTTGCGCGTTTTTGTGAGACGCAGCAGACTGAGTTGATGCGTCTGTCAACAAAAGTGGCTCATCTGTTCACGGATGGCGGTCAGCTGTTGACAGCGGGGGGAGGGATTCATCATCTGGTTGCACAACTGGTTGCCACCCAGTTTGTTTATCGTCTTGACTTCGATCGACCGGCATTGCCGGCTGTCTGCCTTGGCAGCGATGCCACCCTCATTTCAGTTATGGCTTCAGGCGGGGAGTATGAACAACTTTTTGTTCGCCATTATCGTGCCCTGGCAGGCGAAAATCAGTTATTGCTGCTGATGAGTGATGGCGGCCCCGCCCCTGCTTTGCAACGTATCCGCGATGAGATGCTGGTTTGTGATCAGGATGTTGTGCTGATTTCCGGTCTAGGGGATCGTGACCCCCTTTATTGTGACGATTTATATACCTGCCTGGATCTGGGGACCGGCTCCCGGGCCCGGCAGATAGAACTGATGCAGTTTGCCGGGCATCTGCTTTGCGAGCTGGTGGAGGCGGAGCTTTTCCAATGTTAAGTCATTTACATGAAGCCGGCAGGGCGATTTCGCGGTGGCAGTTGCCGACAATCCTATGGAGATGGAATTCATGGCGCCAGTGACCCTGCTTTTTGCGGCAACAACATCAGCCTATCTGGTTGCCAGCTTGTTCTACCTGTGGGCAATGATCAGTAAGCGCGAAAAAACCGGGCGCTTCGGACGCTGGCTGTTGTTGCTGGGGGTCGTCCTTCATGCTGCAGTGTTTGCCTTTCGCCATTCCATGGTTGAGGGAACGCCTGTCACCAGCCTGCATGAATCTTTGTCCTTTTTTGCCTGGTGTTTAGTGTTGCTCTTTCTGCTTCTGGATCTGCGTTTCAGGCTGTCGGTTATGGGTGCTTTTGCTGCCCCCCTGGCCCTGTGTCTGATGATTTTCAGTGCCTTGAGCCCCGATGTGGTGGTCCCTTTGAACCCCGTCCTGCGCACCTGGTTGTTCCCTGTGCATATCAGCTTTGCTTTCCTGGGCAACGCCGCCTTTGCCCTTGCCTTCGGCGCTGGCGTTATGTACCTGGTCCAGGACCGCATGCTCAAAAATAAGCGCTTCAACCGGGTTTACCGTGTGTTGCCGTCCATCGACGTGCTTGACCGGGTCAACTACACCTGCTTGAGTGTCGGTTTTCCGTTCATGACCCTCGGTCTCATCAGTGGTGCCGTCTGGGCAAATATGGCCTGGGGGAGTTATTGGAGCTGGGATCCCAAAGAAACCTGGGCTCTGGTTACCTGGTTTCTCTACGCCGGTCTGCTGCACGGCCGATTAACTGCGGGTTGGCGCGGCCGTCGGGCCGCCTTCTTTTCGATTGTGGCGTTTATGTTTCTGCTCTTTACTTTTCTCGGCGTGAGCTTGTTCTTTGACGGTTATCACACCTTTGAAGCTTTTTCCATGTCATAGCGGTTCGCCCTGGATTTTTTCATGAATATAGTTGTAGTCGGGCTCAGTCATAAAACGGCGCCGGTCGAGATTCGCGAGAGGGTCGCTTTTGAACCGGATACCATAGCCGGCCACCTTGGGGCCCTGTGTGCCCTGCCGGCCGTATCGGAAGCGATGATCGTTTCGACCTGTAATCGCGTTGAACTGTATGCAGCTACGCCCGACCCGCAACGGGCCCGGACCGAGTTGCAGCAATATATGGCCCGCAGTCATGGGATGTCTGCTGATGTTCTCTATGACCACCTTTACTCATATATCTGTCAGGAGGCGGTTCGCCATGTGCTGCGGGTAACGTCCAGCCTGGATTCAATGGTGGTCGGCGAACCGCAGATTCTGGGACAGATGAAAACGGCCTATGGCCATGCTTATGAGCACAAAAGTGCCGGCCTGATTCTCAACCGTTTCATGCATAAAGCTTTTTCCGTCGCCAAGCGGGTACGCACTGAAACCGCTATTGCCAACAGTGCCGTCTCGGTTTCATATGCCGCCGTTGAACTGGCGCGCAAAATTTTTGATTCCATCACCGACAAGACGGTCATGCTGGTTGGGGCCGGCGAGATGTGTGAGCTGGCGGCCAAGCATTTCGTTCGCTGCGGCGTGTCAAAAGTGCTGGTGACCAATCGTACCTACAGTCGCGCCGAAAAGCTGGCTGAATCCTTTGGTGGTACAGCCGTAAATTTTGCCAATTTTTGTGAACAGCTGCATCGGGTCGATATCCTTTTGTCGTCCACAGGCTCACCTGATTATGTCATCGGTGCCGCTGATCTTCGGGCCGCCTCCAGGATGCGGCGCTACCAGCCCATGTTTTTGATCGATATTGCGGTGCCGCGTGACATTGATCCGGCAGTCAACAAGCTTGACAGTATCTATCTCTATGATGTCGATGATCTGCAGGGAATTGTGCAGGCCAATCTCAAAGAGCGTGAAAAGGAAGCAATCAAGGCGGAGCAGATTATTGCTGAGGAAGTTGAGCGTTTTCATGAATGGCTCGCCAACCTGAGCGTCAGACCGACGATCGTTGCGCTGCGCAAACAGTTGGAGGCGGTTCGGCAGAAAGAGCTGCAGAAGACCCTGTCAAATCTTGGGACTCTTGACGATCACCAACGTAAAGCCCTGGATGTCATGAGCTCTGCTATTGTCAACAAGATCCTTCACCATCCAACCCGCCTGCTCAAGCAGATCGACTGTGACGAAGACAAGTTACGCTATCTTGATGCTGTTCAGGCTCTTTTTGATCTGTCCATCGGGGACCCATCAGAAGACATCGAAAATTCACCGGAAGATAAATAGTCCGCGCAAAAGGAGTATATATGCCCACCGCCACATTACGAATCGGCACACGAGCCAGCGCCCTGGCTCTATGGCAGGCCAACTGGGTCAAGGATCAGCTTGAGCAGCGTTATCCGGAGCTTGATGTCACTCTCACCAAAATCAAGACCCAGGGCGATAAAATTCTCGATGTCCCCCTCGCCAAGGTCGGTGGCAAGGGGTTGTTTGTCAAGGAAATCCAGGAGGCGATGCTGCGTCATGAGATCGATATCGCGGTACATTCAATGAAAGACGTGCCGACGATTTTTCCCGAAGGAACCGGGTTGCGCTGTATTACCGAACGTGAAGATCCGCGCGATATTCTCGTCCTGCCTGCCGGCAGCCGATCTCTGGATGACATCCCTCAACAGGGGCGTATCGGTACCTCGTCGCTACGGCGCAAAGCACAACTGCTGCATGTACGCCCGGACCTGCAGATGATTGATGTGCGCGGCAATGTTGAGACCCGTATCCGCAAGCTCACGGACGAAAAACTTGATGCCGTCGTGCTGGCCGCGGCCGGGATGAAGCGGCTGGGGTTTGCCGACCAGATTGGTTGCTACCTTGAATCCGATATCTGCCTACCGGCGATTGGGCAGGGGGCTTTGGGGCTGGAAAGCCGTATTGATGATGAGCGCACCAACGACCTCATCGATTTCTTTAACCACCCCCAGACCGCTTGTGCCGTGATCGGTGAACGTGCTGTTCTGGCAACCCTCGAAGGTGGATGCCAGGTACCGATTGCCGCGTTCGGCGAGGTCCGTGGTGAGCAGTTGACATTGACCGCTTTGGTCTCCGATGTTGCAGGAAAGGCCCTGCTCAGGCGCTCCAGCGTTGTGCCGACCGCACAGGCTTATGCTGCCGGAGTTGCCCTGGCAAAGGAGTTGCTCGCTGATGGCGCAGCAACAATCCTGAATGAAGTTTATGGCTGCCGCACATTTCCCGAAGCGGAATACTAAAATGGGCGATGACCATCACCGGTCTCTGGCCGGGCGGCGCTTTCTGGTAACGCGGCCGGCGGCGCAGGCCGCTCCTTTTGTTGCCCAGATCTACGCACTGGGCGGCGAAGCTCTGTGTGTGCCAACCATCGAGATAGCGCCCCCGCCGAGTTTTAACGACCTGGATCAGGCTGTGGTTGATCTGGACCGCTATCAGATGGTTATTCTGACTTCGGTGAATGCGGTGCAGGCACTGTTTGCGCGGATGCTGGAAAATAATCAGTATTTCGGTATGCTGCGTCAACTTGAGCTGGTTGTTGTCGGACCGAAAACCGCTGAAGCCCTGGCCCGGTACAAGCTGCGCCCGACCCTGATGCCGGAAGATCATCGTGCCGAGGGGATGCTCACAGTGTTGCTGGAACGAGGGATTGGGGGAGAAAGGATTCTTTATCCGCGTGCTGCTGCTGCGCGCCCCCTGCTGGCCAGAGAGTTGCGTGCCGGTGGTGCAATCGTCGATGATCCGGTCGCCTATGAAGCCGTCATACCCTATGAAAATGCTGAAAAAATCCGTACCCTGCTGGCCGGCGGCGAGCTGGATGCCATCTGTTTCAGTTCGTCATCGACATTCCGGCATCTGCAGGAGATGCTTGGTGCAGATCTGGCGCAGATTAAAGGCACAACGGCCTTTTTCTCCATTGGCCCGCAAACATCTGAAACCATCCGTGCAGCCGGCTTTACTGTTGATCTCGAGCCTGAATCCTGGACGATGGATGCCCTGTTGCAGGCGATGGTGGATTATTATCGTTAAAATCTGAATGTCAAGATATCACTAGGAGCGACCCATGAATTTTCCTGATTATCGTCCTCGCCGTTTACGCCGTAACGCCAATCTCCGGCGCATGGTGCGTGAGACTCACCTGCGTGTTGATGATTTGATCTATCCCATGTTCAGCGCATTTGGTCACAACATCAAAAAAGAGATCAGCTCCATGCCCGGCATTTATCAGCAGTCGATTGAGCATATCGTAGCTGAAGCCAAAGAAGTGCACGATCTGGGAATCCCGGCTGTCATCCTGTTCGGTATACCGGAAAGCAAGGACGCTGCCGGCAGTGATGCCTACAGTGACACCGGTATTATCCAGAATACCATCCGCGCTATCAAGGCGCAGGTGCCGGAACTGACGATAATAACCGACGTTTGTCTTTGTGAATATACCGACCATGGCCACTGCGGGGTGATCAAAAATGGTGATGTCGATAACGATACAACCCTGGAATTGCTCGCCAGGGAGGCGTTGAGTCATGTCCAGGCCGGTGCTGATATTGTTGCTCCTTCCGACATGATGGACGGGCGGGTAACAGCCATCAGAATGCTTCTCGATGACAGCGGTTTCAACCATATCCCGATTATGAGTTACGCGGTTAAATACGCCAGCAGCTACTTCGGGCCGTTCCGTGAAGCGGCTGAAAGTACCCCCGGTTTTGGTGACCGGCGCAGCTATCAGATGGATCCCGCCAATCGCCTTGAGGCCCTTCGTGAAGCAGCCCAGGATGTCGCAGAAGCTGCTGATTTTATTATGGTCAAGCCGGCTCTGGCGTATCTGGATATGTTGCGTGAACTGAAAAATAACTTCGACCTGCCCCTGGTCGCTTACAATGTGTCCGGCGAATACAGCATGGTCAAGGCGGCCGCCGCACAGGGGTGGATTGATGGGGATGGCGTTATGATGGAAACCCTGCTGGGAATGAAGCGCGCCGGCGCTGATTTGATCATCAGCTATCATGCCAAAGAAACGGCACGCTTGCTGGCAAAATAGGGGACATTAATAACCAGAGGTTTAGCAACGGGCTGTCGCTGAGCGCTGGCCCGTTGTTCTTTTTGCAGGCGTCCGATCTTTATCGGCACGAGAATAGTTATTATGGATGAATACCTGGTTGACAAGCTCCCTAACGGTCTGCGCCTGGTGACAGTGCCCATGCCTCACCAGCACGCGGTGGAACTGGTCTGCTATTTTGCTGTTGGCGGGCGTTGTGAGCCCCTCGAGCATGCGGGCATATCGCATTTTCTTGAGCATATGTTGTTTCGCGGCACCGCTGAGTTTGCCGACAGTACCGCACTGGAACGCGCTTTTGAAGAGATTGGTGGAGCAGTGAATGCGTCAACTGATGTCGAAACCACCTGCTTTCATTCGCGGATTCATCCTGATTATATCGATCGCGGTGTGGCCCTGTTTGCTTCGATGATCCGGCGTCCCTGTTTTAACGACATGGATACTGAGCGCCGGATTATTCTTGAAGAAGCACGGGAGGATTTCAACGAGCGCGGTGAACAGATCAACCTGGATAACCTGATGGTTAAGTTGTTATGGCCGGATCATCCGTTGGGAGCTTCCCTGATCGGTTCTCCGCAGACCCTGAGCGCCATCGACCGGCACCACCTGGAAGCCTATTATCGTGACTGGTACCATCCTGCCAATCTGGTAATCTGCGCCTGTGGGGCGGTTGATCCGGCGGTGTTGCGCTGCGCCGCTGAGCGGGAATTCGGCGACTGGGAGCCGCGTCAACTGCTTGGCGTGCCACCGCTGGCAGAGCCGTTGCAGTGGGTTCCGCGCACTAGCTGGGTGCTGGATTCCGATTCTCAGGTGAGCTGCCAGTTGGCTTTCCGTCTGCCGGGTCGTGGTGATGAACGCACCATGGCGATTCGTCTGCTGCGCCGGATTCTCGGGTGGGGAGCAGGGGCGCGGTTGCCCCTGCGGTTACGCGAAGAACTGGGATTGACCTATTCTGTTGATGTCAGCTGTCTGATGCTGGATGATACCGGATATCTGGCCATTGACACGGCCGTAGCGCCTGCCAATCTATGTGCTGCCGTCAGCGAAATACTGACAGTATTGCAGCGCCTGCGTGAGGTGCCCCTGAGCGCTGATGAGTTGGCGACTGCGGTCAGAACCTACCTGTTTGATCTCGATTTTTCCCGCGATCAGAGCGAATCTTTGACAGTCCGTTATGGTTGGGGGCTGCAGGCGGGGTATCTGCGCACTCTCGAACAGGATCGTCGTGAGTTGCTGGATCTGACCCCTGACTATCTGCAGCGGGTGATGCAGGAGGTGCTGACCCCGGCGGTGCTGAACCTGGCGGTTGTCGGTCCCTGGAGTGAGCATGACCGATGTCAGGTTGAGAGACTGCTCCATGTCGATCCGTTGTGATTGTTACCA
>JAWLDI010000042.1:8080-18006 GCA_041686715.1 Pelovirga sp. | reverse complement strand
ACAGAAGCCTCCAAGCGTGTGGGAACCTTGACCTTGTTGCTCAAGCAGGGGATTTCACTGGCACTATGGGTCGTCCTTCTGCTCATCGTTCTCAAACAGATCGGTCTTGATATTGCCCCCATCCTGGCTGGAGCAGGAATTATCGGCCTGGCTGTCGGCTTCGGCGCCCAGAACCTGGTCCGCGATGTGATTTCCGGCTTCTTTTTTATTCTGGAAAACCAGGTCCGGATTGGTGATGTAGCGATTGTCAACGGCACCGGAGGATTGGTCGAAGCGGTCAATTTCCGCACCCTGATTCTGCGTGACCTCTCAGGAACGGTGCACGTCTTTCCAAATGGCACCATCACCACCCTGAGCAATATGACCCACACCTGGTCAGCGTGGGTCTTTGATATCGGTGTGGCGTATAAAGAGGATACCGACAAGGTTGTCGAATTAATCCGAAATGTCGGCGATCAGATGCGCTCCGATCCGCACCTCGGACCTCAGATCATCGAGGATATCGAGGTCTTCGGCGTTAACAAGTTCGCTGATTCTGCTGTGGAAATTAAGGGGCGGATCAAGACCCGCCCCATTGAACAATGGGCTGTCGGCAGGGAGTTCCAGAGGCGCATCAAGTATGCCTTCGACGAACATGATATAGAGATTCCCTTCCCGCACATTTCTGTCTACCGCGGGGAAGCCAGTCAGCCCATTGAGTTGCAGATGGTAGATCAGCTTGAAAACAACAAGCCCTTTTCCTCGTCATCCTGAAAAAGCGGTTATTATTTTAAAGGCTCTGGACGTGGCGATAGACAATCGGTCCGGGAGCGTAAATCGCTCCCGGACCGTGAACACTGAACCTGCCGACATTCAGTCGACCAGCTCGACCACCGTATCCGCCATCAATTGCCGGCCTTCGAAAAACTCCTGATCCATCGTTCCGGTGGCTCTGACAAAATCTCCTACTTCAATTTTCAGATAACCTTCATCGTCAAGGGGATTATAAGGCAGCTCGGAAATATCTACCCGGACACTACGCAGACCATTGTTGATGACAAAGTCATCACCGCTGACTGCGGTGACTGTGCCACGAACCGTCAACTTTGATTTGACCACAGGCGTGATAAAAGTTTCACCGATACCTTCTTCATCCACAGCACTGGCATAGAATGTCGTTCCGAGATTTTCCACATAAACACTGCTCGCCTCAATTGTGGTTTGCTCATAGAAATCGTCATCGATCATACCGCTTACGGTCACCTTGTCGCCGGGCAGAAGCTTGTAGCCGTCGGCATCCCGGTCGCCATCATCCATCTCTACTGTGATCACCCCCTCGCCGAAATCCAGGGTGAATGCATCCGCTGAAACGGATTCAACCTCGCCACTGATGGTGATCCAGGTATTATCGGGCTGCAGGTACGGATTTTCAGCCAGAACTGGGACAGCCATCAGAGCGGTCACCATCACTGAGACCAGACTTAGACCAAACAGTTTCGCCATTGTTGTGCATTGTTCCATTGTCATTCCTCCTTTACTACATTGTTTTCTTACTGCGGTTCTGCAACTGTAAAACAGGTTATCAGCCTGGCAGGGATTGACCATGGGCTTACCACTACTTTTCATGGAAGCATTTTTCTCATAGGGTACAAGATATCTCCCTTGCAAAAAAGGAACTGTCACTGATGTGCAGTAACGATAAGCGTCAGTAAGTGCCGCCTGTCTGTTAAAAAGCAGGTAACTGTTTTTTTGCACCACTGCAAGCCTGTGCATGCCGCAAGACCATCCCACTGTATCCGGCATAAATCTCTGTTTCGCAATCCGATGATCATGATGTACCATGTGAGTATCAAGTGAAGGGGCCGCAGCCGGTTCAGGTTTTGGGCAGCGCTGGATGTCAAGTCAAGGAGCTACATTTTATGTTCAACCAGGAGCGTCGGGGACACCGAGATAACAAAAAAGAATTCAGCCACCGGGAGCGCCGCAAACGTCTGGATCTGCCGCACTATATCTATCCGGGAGATGAATGGAAAATTATTGAAAACGATTTCTCGCCTGAACATATCGGCCAGATGGAGTCCATATTTGCTTTGAGCAACGGGTACCTCGGCATGCGCGGTAATTTTGAGGAAGGGCGACCTTTCTGTGCCCATGGAACATTGATCAATGGTTTCTATGAAAGTTGGCCGATTATCTACCCGGAACAAGCGTACGGCTTTGCCAAAACCGGGCAAACCATCGTCAACCTTCATGACCTGAAAATTCTTCGCTTGTTTGTCGACGACGAACATTTCTCTTTGTCTGACGCAACGTTGAAACAGTTTACGCGCACCCTCGATATGAAAGAGGGAATTTTGACCCGCGATATTCTATGGGAAATGCCCTCAGGCAAACTGGTATCGATTAAATCAACGCGGCTGGTATCTTACGAACACCGTCACCTGGCTTTGATCCATTACGAAGTAACGCTTCTCAACAGCCATGCACCGGTCGTGATTTTATCTGAGATGAAACCCCATCGTACCATCCGGGGCACTGACAGCGATCCGCGAGATACCAAAGTTTTCAGAGAAAAAGTGTTGAATCCGCAAGCCGGCATCAGCAAAGACCTGCAGATCATTCTCGGCTTCAGAACCCGGAACAGTCACATGACCCTCGGGTGCGGGTTCGATCACAGCATCGAAACCGATAATCATATGTCCTGGGAAAGCGAGTCCTCCGATGACGACGGTCAGGTCGTCTTTACTATCGATGCTCAACCGAATGTCCCCATCCGTATTACCAAGTTTATGAGCTTCCACACCTCCAGAACCGCAGACCCGGAAGATCTCTGCAAGCGTGTCGAACGGACGCTGGTACGTGCCAAACGAGACGGACGTGAATCACTGCTGGCATCACAAAGGGAGTTTCTCGATAAATATTGGCAGTGCTGCGATATCTCTATGTCGGTCATAGATGAACCAGCCGGTCGCTCCTCGGAGAAATGGCAACAGGCCATCCACTGGAACCTGTTCCAGCTATATCAGGCGTCGATCCGGATGGAAGGGAGCGGAATACCGGCCAAGGCCCTGACCGGAGATGGCTATGAAGGCCATTATTTCTGGGATATTGAAATATATGTCCTGCCCTTCTTCATTTATACCAATCCTCAAATCGCCAAAAAACTGCTTCTGTTCCGCTATGACATGCTTGACCAGGCGCGCCAGCGCGCACGGGACGTCAATCAGAAAGGGGCCCTGTTTCCCTGGCGAACCATCAACGGCAATGAAGCCTCCGCTTATTATGCGGCAGGAACCGCCCAATACCACATTAACGCTGATATCATGTTCGGACTGAAGAAGTATGTCGAGGTTACCGAAGACTACGAGCTGCTTTATCAAGAAGGTGCAGAGATGCTGGTCGAAACCGCGAGGTTATGGCTGGATCTCGGTTTTTTCTCAAAACGCAAAAACGGATTGTTCTGTATTCACGGAGTAACCGGTCCGGACGAGTACAATACGGTCGTTGACAACAATACCTATACCAACCTGATGGCCCGGGAGAATCTCTGGTTTGCGGCAACAACAGTGGACGAACTCCGCCACAACGACAGCAAAACCTATCAGCGCCTGGTTGAAAAAACGGATCTGGACTATGCTGAGGTAGAACAATGGCGGCGGGCCGCTGATCAAATGTATATTTCCTATGACGAAAAACTCGGTATTCATCCACAGGATGACGGTTTTCTGGAGCGAAAGGAATGGGATTTCAAGAACACTCCGGCAGAAAACTATCCCCTGCTCCTTCATTATCACCCCCTGACGATTTACCGTCATCGGGTGATCAAGCAGGCCGATCTGGTTCTGGCTCTTTTTCTTCTGGGGAACGAATTTTCCCTTGAACAAAAAAAACGCAACTTCAATTACTACGATCGCCTGACTACGGGCGATTCGTCACTGTCTACCGGCATACAGAGTATTGTCGCCTCCGAGATTGGGCATCACCGAAAGGCGGAGAAATATGGCGGGTTCGCGATATTGATGGATCTGGCCAATATCAACAGCAATATCAGGCATGGCTGTCATATCGCCTCCATAGGCGCTTCCTGGATGGTCCTGGCATACGGATTCGGTGGCATGCGTGATTATAATGGGCACATCTCATTTCATCCGAAACTTCCAAGCACCTGCTCCTTATTGCGCTTTCGTCTGAATATCCGAAAAAACTTTATGGAAATAGAGCTCCTGCCAAATACTGTTGTTTACCGGCTGCTGCAGGGCCCCGGTCTGAGCTTTCACCATTCAAAAGAGACAGTGGAATTGACAATGAACGCCCCTGAGGTCACCTGTGCTTATGCCGATTCCTCCTCTGAGGGCTGACCTGGCATCCAGCAGTCAAACTCAACGGTAATACGCAACAGCAGCCCCCCCTTTACCAGCACTTTTCTGTTCCCTGCTGGTCCCGCTGCACCTTAAGTTTATAAAATTCTCTTACAATTCCCCATGTTCAGTTGCATCTATTAAATTTTACGCTAACCTCTAGGTAACGCAAAATTTACCAGATCACTTTTTCACATACCTGCACTTGGGAAGGAGATAAGCGTTATGCTCTGGCAGAAATCATTTGAAAAAGTCGTTGATCAATGGCGTGATCGAGAAATTCCGTTAAGCATTCAACTCTGGAATGGGACCCGTGTCGATCTGGCCGATCCCCCTCGTGTTGCGTTGAAAGTTCCCGATCTGACCGGCATCCGCTATTTTCTTAACCCCACCCTCGACTCCCTGGGGCAAGCCTATGTAGAGGGAAAAATTGACGTCGAGGGGCATGCTACTGACGTCATTGACGTTGCCGCCCAACTTGCCGCCGGCTCCAGCGAAGAGGAGGACATTCGTCGTAAACGAAAGCGCTCCCGCCACAGCCGCGAGGTTGATGCCGAGTCAATTGCCTACCATTATGACGTATCGAATGAGTTTTACCGCCTCTGGCTCGACTCCGACATGGTGTATTCCTGCGGTTATTTTCATGATGAAAACGACAGCCTGGAAGCTGCCCAGCAACAAAAGATTGACCTGATTCTGAACAAACTCAACGTGCGATCCGGTGACCGGCTACTGGATATCGGCTGCGGCTGGGGAAGCCTGATCATCCGAGCCGCCCAAAAGTACGGCGCCAAAGCCGTCGGGGTGACACTCTCGCGCAATCAGTACGAGCTGGCACAAGAGCGGATCACAAAAGCGGGGCTGGCCGATCGCTGCGAGGTTCGGCTTGAAGATTATCGTGACGTCCGAGGAACATTTGACCGGATTGCCAGCGTCGGTATGTTCGAACATGTCGGGCTGAAAAATTTGCGCCAGTACTTCGACAAGATCAATGCACTGCTCAAGGATAACGGTACGGTGTTAAATCACGGCATCACCTCCACCGATCCCGATTCCGGCCAATCCCCCTTTGGCGGCGGTGCCTTTATCGACCAGTATGTTTTTCCCAACGGAGAGCTGCCCCACCTTTCCCTGGCGCTACGAGAAATGAGTGCCGCCGGGCTTGAGGCGGTCGACATGGAAAGCCTGCGCCGCCATTATGTGATGACTCTCAACCACTGGACCCGCCGTTTTGAAGAAAACAGCGAACAGCTGCGCGCCCTGGCCGGAGACAAGCGCTGGCGCATCTGGCGGGTTTATCTGGCCGGCTGCGCCCACGGTTTTGCACAGCACTGGATTTCTGTCTATCAGATCCTGGGCGTGAAAGCCGGTGCCTCGGTGTTGCCGTTGACGCGCGAATATCTGCGCAGAAGCTGATTTTCAGCATGATTGAAACACTGGTATTAATAGGCGCTTTACTGCTTTTCTGATCAAGAAACAACGGAGTCTTTGTGTTTGATATTAACAACATGATTCAGATCATCCGCCATGGCCGCCATCAAACAACAGCAATACAGTGGAAAAGTGGCGATGTATGGAAATGCCGAAAGCACGGATCATTTCATGAAGGAGAGGCATAATGAGTACAAAAATGCCGCAATTTCAAAAGAACGACCTGTTGCTGGTGGTTGATGTGCAGAAAGATTTCTGCCCAGGGGGCGCTTTACCCGTCGAAGAGGGAGATGAAGTGGTGCCGGTTATTAATTCCTGGATTCAAGCCGGGCAAAACGCCGGTGTGCCGATCTATCTATCCCGAGATTGGCACCCTGGACAGCATCCAAGTTTTGAAAAAAACGGCGGCCAGTGGCCACCTCACTGTGTACAGGATAGCGACGGAGCTCGTTTCCATGCACAACTTGAGGTGCCGATGGAAGCTGAAATCGTCACCAAGGGCACACGATTTGATCAGGACCAGAATTCCGTATTTGATCAGACCGGACTGGCCGTCTGGTTGCGCAAGCAGGGGATTAAACGCATTGTTACCGGCGGTCTGGCGCTGGATGTTTGTGTCCTCGCGTCGGTGCTTGACGGGCTGGAGGCCGAATTCGAGATGCTGGTGATAAAGGATGCAACACGCCCAATTACCCCTGAAGGAGGGCACAAGGCCTTGGAAAAAATGCGCAATGCTGGAGCCGTCATCCTGGATCTGTAGTTTTTCCTCGGCACCCGAGTCCTTCCAGATCAGCCTTTCCAGATATCAGTACCGCTCTTGACATATCGAATGTTCAAGGCGAACCCCATGTGCTTGGCGGTTGTTATCATGGTTTTTCAGAGAGAGACAAACTGCCTTGGACAATATTATAAGGCTGGCAGCGTTATAGGT
Source organism: Pelovirga sp. (assembly GCA_041686715.1). Lineage (GTDB taxonomy): Bacteria > Desulfobacterota > Desulfuromonadia > Desulfuromonadales > Geopsychrobacteraceae > Pelovirga. The sequence continues at coordinate 11,307 of JAWLDI010000042.1, read as the reverse complement.
ATTGTCAAACCTTTTCATACCTTAAAAGGGTTGTCAGGCAACAGGCAAATAAACTGAAGGATTATGCGCATGACACCTTTTCGATACTCCGCATTGATGACCGATTTCTACGAATTGACCATGCTGGCAGGCTATTTTGAAAAAGGCATGCATGAAGATGAGGCTGTTTTTGACCTGTTTTTTCGCACGAATCCCTTCAAAGGCAGTTATGCCGTGTTCGCCGGCCTCGAAACGGCGTTGCGTTACCTCCAGGAGTTGCGTTTCAGCGACGCCGATATCGCCTATCTCAATTCGTTAGGCACGTTCTCGGCAGATTTTCTGGAGTATCTACACGACTTTCGTTTCAACTGTACCGTTATTGCGCCAGCGGAAGGAACGCTGGTTTTCAATCACGAACCCCTGCTCACAGTGGAAGGCAATCTGGCTGAAGCACAACTGGTGGAAACGGCCCTGCTCAACATTGTCAACTTTCAGACCCTCATCGCCACCAAGGCGGCACGCATCCAAATGGCGGCCGGCAATGATGTTGTGGTTGAATTCGGGCTCCGCCGCGCCCACGGCCCCGATGGTGGTTTGAGTGCGGCACGCGGTGCATTCGTAGGCGGGGTACGCAGTACCAGCAATGTCTGGGCCGGCCAGCTTTTTGACATTGCCGTGCAGGGCACCCATGCCCACAGCTGGGTCATGGCCTTTAGTGATGAGCTGAGTTCTTTTCGTGCATATGCTGATGTCTTTCCGGACAGCGCGGTTCTGCTGGTTGACACCTACGATACACTGAACAGCGGTGTTACCAACGCGATTACCGTGGCCAGGGAACTCCGTGACCGGGGTCATGAACTGCTCGGCATTCGGCTCGATTCAGGAGACCTGGCCTACCTCAGCAAACAGGCCCGGCACATGCTCGATGAGGCGGGATTTCCCGATGTCAAGATCGTTGCATCCAATGAGCTCGATGAATACGTCATCGATTCGATTCGCAGCGAAAAAGGACGGATTGATATTTACGGAGTAGGTACCAGCCTCGTCACAGCCGCAGGCGCAGGCGGTGGGCATCTCGGCGGAGTGTACAAGCTGGTACGCCATGCCGGTCAGCCAAAGCTCAAGGTAACAAGTGATATCGCCAAAGCAACCCTGCCGGATCGCAAACGATTGATCCGGGTGATCCAACCGGATGGACGTTTTCATCAGGACATCATGTGTCGCGAGCATGAAGATATCCAACCGGGTGATACGGTTTATGATCCCGTCAATGCAGCCCATTTGAAAAAAATTCCCGAAGGCGTCACGTTTGAGAACCTGCGCCAGATCTGGATGGACAATGGCAAAATCATCAAAGAGCTGCCAGGCCTTGATTCCTGCGCCGATCGGTGTGCCGAGCAGTTGGAACAAATGCCCAACGGCACCCTCCGATTGCACAATCCACACGTCTACAAAGTTTCCATCAGCCAGGAGCTGAACAAACTGCGCACTCAGTTGAGGGACCAATACCTGGACTAATGAAGCGAATGATGCTGCGATCCGGGCGGTGAACTGATGGCCCTGGAAGGAGGAGTTAACGCCGTGTCAACGGTCGATGAGACTGCAGACGTAGCGCTGGTGAATGCCCTCCAGGATATTTCTTCTGGCGCGCCAGGAGGGATTCGAACCCCCGGCCTACGGATTAGAAGTCCGTTGCTCTATCCAGCTGAGCTACTGGCGCTTATGTGTACACGGTGACAAACTTTGCGCACTGAAGAAGGCAGGTTTCTAGCATGCTGACGAAAGATTTGCAATGAATTTGTCAACAAGATTGTGTCATCTTGTCACCGTCAGCAGCAACAAGTATCTGCATCATTTATGATTCCTGGTCAAGGGCTGTCAGCTATGGGTTCAACGGCGGATCTTTTTCAAACATATCGACAGAACCGGTATCGGCAACTTCAGGATCTCGGGCAAAAGGATCCGATCCGAAACAGACCCCCAGACAGGCAATGTGATTCAACGTTCGTTGCAAAAGCTCAAACAGGTGACCAAATCCCGGATCTTCGCTGAACGGGTCGATATCACGAACATAGGAGTTCCAGACATCTGAAATCATTGCCGGGTCAGCATCGAATAAATCTGCAGGCGGGTAAGTAAGATCGACACTTCCTGCCATTGCTGCATGATCGAGCAGGGCAAAACTGTAAAGCAGATTATCCACCAGTCCTCGTGGTTCCGGCAGGCTATTGTCATGCAGACGTGCCAACTCGGAAAGCCATTCCGCTGCAAGGCCCAGACTGCTGCACTCAAGTTCTTGCATCTGTGCCGGCAGTTCTCTATCTCTGGTTAAGCAGTGGCCGACACGATCAGCAATCTGGCGCACACCCTTGTGATTGTTTTTTGCCGCCAGCAGTGACAGCTCTCGGAATTGTTCAGCAAGAGCAGATCGCGATGACTGTGCATTTTCGTCTGGAGCAACAACCAGCACCCGCAGTGCCCCGGCACACTGTTGTGTCTGCAATGTTAGTGTCTGCTCCTGGTACAGATCATCCATCATATCCCTCACGCGTTAAAAGGCAACTCTGTCAGAAGACTACCATAAAAGCCCAGCAAAAAAAACGAAACGACATTGCCTTTACCTTGTGGCAGCAACAGATCTGGTTATCTTGTACGTGAGTGATCATCAAGGACGAAGTGAACCGGAACAACGACCCAGCTTTCAATCTCACGGCCGGAGCGGGTCGCCGGGTTGAACCGCCATGTCAATATCGTTTTCCGGGCGGCATTATCAAGGCTTCTGTAACCACTTGAATGTTTGATCTGAGCCTCAGCTACCCGCCCGCTACTCAACACCTTGACGTTAACTTCCACAGTTCCCTCCCAGCCACGCCGCCGCGCAATCCCTGGATATACAGGAGGCGGGTTGTCGCCGTATCGCGGCTGAGCCTGTTGCGGCGGGGATTTCCGGGCCGCGGGGCCGGTCGTCGCGGACGGTATGGCAGTAACAGCATGCGGCTCAGTATCGACCTCAGTATCGACCTCAGTATCGACCTCAGTATCGACCTCAGTATCGACCTGCAGGCCACTTGCTGTATTTTGAACGGACGGTTGAACTGCCTCTGCCGGCACCCCTTCATGTTGCACCGTTGATTCTTCTACCTGCTCAACTGGTGGTAATGACGGTATCCGCATTGGTTTGTCAATAACCTCTTCCGAAGAGGGGGCAGGGCCATCCGTCTTCTGATCAGGCTTGTCCGGCTTGTCCG
>JAWLDI010000042.1:0-7980 GCA_041686715.1 Pelovirga sp. | reverse complement strand
ACATCAGGATGTCGATTTTCTGATGTTTTAACTGCCGGCTCTTCTTTGGCAAGACGGGGAGAAGAGACCTGAGGCTTTAATTCGTCAGTGGCCATCGGCTGATCCCACTGGCGCTGCACCAATGCCACACCAACAGGATGTTCGCCAACATTCTGATCGGTGCCTTCATAGTTGAACGCCAGTAAAACAGCATGGAGGGTCGCTGCAGTAAAAAGAAAAACAACAATACGCATGGCACCCCTGAAAGAAACAACGTCCGACACTAGATAACCTGGAAACCAGAAGCTCTGATACAGCTATTCGTACAGGTCAAAAACCGCATGATGATTGATCAGTCCCTTAGGGCTACTGATCTGCAGATTGTAGCGACCCGGATATGTTGGCATGGTGATCATCACCTCAAGGCGATTACCGGGTTGCAAGTTGGTTTGTTGCGCAAACCTGGGCAATGGAATCGCAGACATGCCATTGGCATCCTGAAAAAAATATAACAGACCTTCATCAATCAATAAAAATTTCGACACCCTGCTCAACGGCAGGGAACCAACCAGAAAAGGCCTTTTCGGTTCAGCAACATCAACAATAAGAACGCCATCACGCAAGGTAACAAGATAGACCAGATCCTCGTTAAACCGTATGCCTTTGCTGTATCCGGGCAATCCCAGGGTACTGACAAGCTGAGGATTTGCCGGATTTTTAACATCCACTATCAGAAGCCCCGACCGACCGTTGGCGATGTAGGCAATGTCATTATGTATATCGATATCCAATTGTTGATCGAACCGACCCATCGGAAAAGGTGGTAACATATGATTCAGCTGCTGCAAGGTTCCATTGCTGTGCACACGATAGGTCAACAAGCCCTGTTCATAGGTTACACAAAAAAGGTATTCCCCCTCTGCTGCCATCGCTACAATCTGGGGCGCATCCTGCTCGTCAATTATCTTGAAAGACGTGAGGTCATTGATGTCGATCACCCGAAGACCGGTGCGCGGCGAAGAACTGACCAGAAAATTGCCAACCATCTGAATACCGTTTGCAGAAAATTGCGGCCAGTGGGCTGCCAATTGAGGATTATCCGCGATGGACACATCAAAAATCTTGATTCCATCAGTAGCCAGAAGAGTAATAATCAGATCACGGTAGCGCAACAGTGCCATGGCGCGTTCAGTAGCCTCGGCAAAAGCCTGCACGCGGCCCTCGTCTTTTTTGACCAGAGCAACTCCGGAAGTACCGGAGAGGTAAAAAATATCATCGTTGACCAGTCCGCCGTTGACCCGCAACAGGCCATCGATCCATTTCGTCGCCTGACGTGGGCGCAGGTGTTCTCGATCAATAGTCAGCAATCCTTCAAGAGATCCGGTGGCATAGAGGACATTGTCTCCTTCTGCGAGGGTTTGCAGTCCTTCGGCAAACGCCATGTGCGCTGTCATGGAAAGGTTGCGGCTGTCCAGAATACGCATACCCAGACTGTTGTCGACGAGGTAAATATGGCCCTGACCTTCGATCAGACGCCTGATGGAAGCGAAATCGTCCCAGGTTCTGACCAGATGAGGTTGATCGGGGTCAGCCAGGTCAAAAATCTGCAAGCTGTCCGGCAGCGCGACATGGAGCCTGGCACCCTGGACCAGAACAGAACGCACCATAGAGTCGAAGCGAAGATCACCGATGTAACGTAATTCCTGCGGATTACTGCAATCATAGAGAGAAAGCATACCATGCCGGTCATACACGAACAGCCGGTCCTCATAAAAGGCCATTCCCCGGATAACATTCTCATGATCAAGCCTGCCAATCTGCCGAATCTGCATCGACTCATTGACCTTATAAACCAGTAGCCCCCCGGCATAGGTGTTCACATACAGGTGGCCGGCATAAAAATAACTGGTGGTCGTTATATCGCCGGTCCATACCTCGGCGCGGATTGCCAGTTGTTTATTCTGTAGTGACATCACCGCCAAGCCCAGCCGGCCGCAGGAGACAAAAAGACGACCATCGGCATAATGCAGATCAAGAACAGAACGTCCGGACAGATAGGTCTCCAGCAACCGCGGAGATTCAGGGTCAGCAATACTGAGCACTTTCAGTCCGTCATTGCTGCCCAGCAGCAGAAGATCGTCGATAATCAGGCTGGCGTTAAAAAAACCGTCCAACGGGTAACGCTGGATCACCATGTCCTGATTACTGACATCCATCACCAGACTGACCTGGGTATCCCGATCAAAACCACTGCCCGTCAGATGAAAGGTAGCATTACTTCCGGCCGAGATCCGTTGTGGTTGCGGATTATCAACGATCAATGCGTCTGCGGGTTGAAGATATCCTTTGAACATCATCCCGAACCAGAACAGCAGAACGCTGCCGATCACCACCAAGGACATGAAAACAACAAAAGGAGTTAAGGGCCGCATCACGAAGGGTCTCCCATCGCAGCACAAACAGGATATTCTCCCTGTTCCAGCAACGGGGTAAGGATTTCCAGCAGCGCGCTATTGCTGACCGGTTTTCTCAGGCAGCCGGCAAACTGAGGTATTACCTGGTTTTCGGGGGCATGATCAGACAACAGATAGCACGGGGGAAGCCTTGTTTTCAGTGCTTCCAGATCCCGCAACTGTGTTGCGGTAACGTCGGCAGTATCAAGAATCATCAGGACAACATCACTGCTGCGACTTAAAGCCACACCATCATCCAGATCATCGACACACTCGAAGGCAACCTGACAAGGTGTCAACCCTAAGCGCAGCAACTGACGCTGGGCCGCGTGTCGGCCGACAAAAACCACGCGTGAACGTGTAGAAACCTGCGCTGTTTTCTCGCCTGGAGCCCGAGTTTCGGACGTCGGCAGTTGTGCCTGGCGCTGTTGCAGATGGATTATCAGTTCATGCAAACGCTTCCAGGTAACCGGCTGATAAAGCGGCCAGGCTCCGCGAGAAACGGACAGCTCGACTGCTGAATCCTGACAGATAACAGCAAGCTGCTCAAACGCGTTTGTCACTGCCGGCACATCCCAGTGATCTTGCAGCTCGAGATACCATTCCCGGCTCACCAGCAACAGCTTGAACACTGTTCCCTGTTGTCGTAACACTGCCAGTTCACTTTGAAAGTCCCGGATTGATTGCACCCGGACAACATCGGCGCCGGTCTCACGCAATTGCCGTTCCAGCAGGGTCGCCGCTAAAGAGTCGGCCATTCCGAGCAAGGTGCGCATGTTGCTCATATCGATCGTCGAAGCGGGCGCTGCAGCCTCGCGCAGGGGCAACGGCAGTTCCACGGTAAAGCAGCTTCCTGTGCCCGGATGACTGGCAACGCTGATTTTTCCGTTCATCAGTTCAACCAGCTGCTTGACTATAGGCAATCCCAGGCCACTGCCATGGGCCACCTGCAGGGAGGTTCTTTCATGCTGGAAAAACGGGTCAAAAACACGGTGGCAGGTCGCTTCGTCCATACCAATACCGGTATCCTCAATCACGATGATAAATCGTTCGGCAGCTTCTCCTTCTGCGGTGAGGTTCAACCTGACCCTGATTGTACCTTGTGTGGTGAACTTAATCGCATTGCCGACCAGGTTCATCACGATCTGCCAGATTCTTGCCCGATCCCCCTGGGCACAACGTAAAGCTGAACGGGGAATATCTGCCACCAGTTCGATATTCTTATTGTGTGCCTGGGGAGCTAACAGCTCTACCACCTCTTCGACAATCAGGGCGGGTTCAACCTCTTCGGTATGAATATCCACCACTCCGGCTTCAATGCGGGCAATATCAAGCACGTCACCTATAAGCGCCAACAGATCGTTACCGGATTTTTCCACAGTATCTGCCAGTGCCCGCTGTTTCTTTGTCAGGGCGGTTCGCTGAAGCAGGCCGTTCATGCCCAGCACGCCAATCAGCGGGGTACGCAGCTCATGGGTCATTCGAGACAGAAACCGGGATTTGGCTTCATTAGCGGCATCGGCCCGCTGCCGGGCTTCTTCCAGTTCAGCTACAGCAGCACGCAGCTCCGCTGTGCGCTGATCTACGGTCAATTCCAGGTGCTCCTGCAAAAGCGATTGCCGGCGCTGGTGCTCCTCAACCTCATCGAGCATGTAGTTCAAACCATCTACCAGCAGAGCAATTTCATCATTCGTCATTTTTCTGGCACGCACCGAGTAATCTTTTCGGGTTGAAACTTTTTCCATGACTGCAGCCAGGCTTAACAGCGGGTCAATAATCGGCTTCTGCAAGCGACTGGCGAGAAACAGGGAAAAAATAAATAACAGGAGCAAAGACAGGAGGACCCCGAAGGCCACGCCACTCAAACGGCCATAAAGAGGGTCCAGATCTCCGAGCACATAGAGTGCACCAACACGACTTCCATCAAAAAAAATCGGGGTAAAGATCCCCAGGTGAAAAAAACTCGAGTTGATCTGCTCAGCAGACGAAGAGGTCCAATGGGCGAGGTTGGCAGGATCGAAGTCCTGTTCAAGATATTTCCAGACGAACACCGTGTCTTTTTGCGACAGATATTCAGCTACCGGTTCACCGCGGTCATCAAAAAGATAAGCAGCATGAATGTGCGGTTGCGTACTCAAGGCCTGGAGCAATTTTTCTGTTTCTTGATATTGTCCCAATATCAACGGCTGGCGACTGTTGGTTCCGAGTGCGGCAGAGAGCATTCTGATTTCCTGGATCATGGCCGTTCTGGTGGCAAAAACTTCCGCTGCCAGCACAACAATACTGACAATCAACAGCAATACCACGCTGATGGCCATAATCAGCAAAGTCAGTTTATTTTTAATCGAATCTCCGGTCTGGATTTCCGCCATGAACTCATCCGGCATGGGTTAACAGTACGCGTCGGTAGCCTATCAATTCAGCACGAAAAAATGAAGTTTTTAGCTGCTGTGCAGGGATTCTTTTCTTTTTGGACAAAAGGCTGATGCTGATTGCGCTGATCCATTTTCTCCTTTAGAGTGTCTGTTCAGCACATTGACGCATCAGTTTACTCCAACTCCATCGTCTTGTGACCCGGAGCAGTTTTGTTATGACAGAAAAAAATCAGCACAGAAACGATTTGGTACAGCCCGCGGCGATACCGGTGGCCTTCCATCAATTACCCGTTAAGGAGCAATTGATTCAAATTCACCATACTCACGGCAAAGATAAGTATAAGCTGATTATCAACAGCAGCAAACCTGAATTTGTGGTTCCGCGCCTGCATCCGCAGGAACTTTACCTGACCATCAACGAACTGGGTGCTGAAGACTCCCTTGAGCTGGTTGATCTTGCCAGCAGCGCACAGATCACCTTGATCCTCGACCTGGACTGCTGGGATCTGGATACCCTGAACCCCGAATCCTCACTGAACTGGCTGGATTTTCTGTCGCATTGTGACGAAGAAAAAATCTGTCAACTGGCCCGTGAAACCGAACCGGACATCCTTGCTTTGATGCTGAGCAAACATCTGACCATTATCCGCGGCCTTGAAGCTTATGATGATGATGATGCTGAAAATGCCAAACGGCTCGAATCCATCTACGACATTGAGTACACATCAGAAGACGCCGCCAAGGTCATCGGCGCACTGATGAAAGTCTGGCAGGAACGGGAGCAGCCTCATTTTCTGCAGATCATGGAAATCATTCGCAGTGAAAACCAGTCGGTACTGGAAGAAGAAGTCTATCAGCGTCGCAGCGCCCGGCTGCTGGATCTGGGTATCGTTCCGACATTGGAAGCCAGGTCTATTTATTCCTGGACAGACCCGGAGTCCTTTGCCCCCGGCGACAAAAAGGATTTTCGTCTTGAGGCTGACAGCCTGCCCAACCCCCTGGCACTGCTTAAAACTGCGACCCCGCACCATTTTCTGGCAGCGGTACTGGAAGAGGGGATTTCCCATGAACTGGCCTGCGAAATGCTCCACCTGGTCAACCGCAAGTTCAGCGCTGATCGCATTGATCTGGCGTCAACCACAGAGGTGCGTGACGCCCTGCAACAAACCTACGACAACCTCAATTTAGCGCTGCAGTATCTCGCCGGTACTGATCTTGACCGGGCTACCGAGATTTTCCACACGACCTGGCTGCAGCGCTTGTTTCAGCTCGGCCATAGCCTGATCAGCCATGAACAGGATCGTGCTACTGCGATCAAAAAGAACCCTCATTTTGCTGATCTGGATGAGTCTTCAACCTTTTTCATCGACCTGTTGACCCAGCAACCACCACGTCATTTTTGCGAAGGCTGTGACACCTGCCCCAGTGAGATCTGCGCCATCAACACCATGGACCAGATTCAGCGCATTGATGAGCGCCTGACACATCTGCAAAATGTGCTTGATCGGTTTTAAAAAAGCCCCGCGTAAAAAAACGTTTACACCCGGTAAAAAGCCTAATGAGGCTGAACTGTCTGGACAGATGATCTTGGAACCTTGCTCTTAATGAGAAATAATGTATTCCGGCCAGCGCTTAACTGTCCTGCTAGTTCCTTGAATCTGCGCTGTTATCGGCTAATAATCTGACCATTTCCCCTGGCTCAAAGACGATTATTAACCTGCCCCCCCTTGCATCTGCCAAAAGCTATGCTATTTGGTTAGATATGCAATTCCGCAATGTTAACCAGGAGGAACGAACCATGAATGGATGGATGAAATTTTTTACCGGCTGTGCACTCATTACCCTTGTCAGTGCCTGCGCGCCGGTACCCCAACCCCCTTTGCAACCACTGGCAACTCCAGCTGTTAACAGTGGAGGCAAAGCTGCCAAGATCGATACGTTCCAGATCATTCTTGACTCATCGCTGAGTATGGATGAGGGAGGCAGGTATTTTATCACGGCCAGAGACATCGCCAGCCGTATTAACCAGGAGATTCCTGCCGATTTGTCCTACAATTCCGGCTTGCGCACCTTTGGTCATCACAGCCATCAGTCGCAAAGTCCTACTGATCTGGTCTATGGTATGACCGGTCATGACCGTCAGGCTTTTCACGACAGTCTCGGAGAAATCAAATACATAGGTGGCACCAGTCCTCTGGCTGCAGCCCTTGACGCCGCTACGCAGGAGCTTAAAGCTGCGGGGGGCCAATCGGCGCTCATTATTATCAGTGACGGCCTCGATATGGACGATGCTCCGGCGGCAGCCAAACAAGCGAAAGATCAGCTTGGCGACGATTTGTGTATTTACACGATAGCCGTGGGCAATCAGCGCAACTCCATGGGGCATGAAGTCCTTGAGGATGTTGCCCGGGCCGGGCAGTGTGGCTTTGCCACCACCGGCTCCAAACTGGCAGATGCAAATGATATGTCACAGTTTGTCTCCGATGTTTTCCTGACCGAACCGCCACCTGCCCCGGTTGTGCGTGACAGCGATGACGATGGCATACCCGACGATCTTGACAACTGTCCCCACACCCCCCGCGGTGTTACGGTTGACGCTCGGGGTTGCCCGCTTGACAGCGATGGTGACGGAGTTGCGGACTATCTTGACAAATGCCCCGACACTCCCCGTGACGTTAAGGTAGATACTCAGGGCTGCCCGATTGACAGCGATGGTGACGGAGTTGCGGACTATCTTGACAAGTGCCCCGGAACACCGGCCGGCGTCCGGGTTGATACTGAAGGGTGCCCGACGGTTCTCTCACTGCGCATCAGTTTCGGTTTTGACAGCGCAAATGTTTCAACCGAATTTGATAGTGAATTAGCCAAAGCTGCAGCCTGTATTAGCAATTACCCCGGCCACGAGGTTGCTATCATCGGTCACACCGACAGTGTTGGCCCGGAAGCCTACAACCAGACCCTCTCCGAGCAGCGGGCCGCGGCGGTAAAAAATGCCCTGGTCGAACGTTTCGATGTCCCGGCAGCAAAGATGGTAACCCAGGGCATGGGAGAATCAAAACCGGTTGCTGACAACGACACCGAAGAGGGACGCACGTTGAACCGGCGGGTAAATGTTGCCTGTGGTTATGATGTTGAATAACCACTAAATACTTGAAACTACAACTGAACCAACC
>JAWLDI010000041.1:11078-18072 GCA_041686715.1 Pelovirga sp. | reverse complement strand
ATACATTAAACTTGAAAAGCGGCGGTTGCCGCTGTGGAGTGATCGATGAACAGCAAAAAGTGTAGTCAATGTGGCGCAGTTCTTACCGGCGGAGGTTACTGGTGCAAGGCCTGCAAAACTGTTTTCAAGTGCCCCATCCCCGGTTGCGGAGCAACGGTCAAACCCGGAGCGCAGGAATGTACCCGCTGCGGTCTGTTTTTCGAGGACTACCTGGCCCAGCGAAAAATGTACCGGCGCTGCCCTAAGTGCAAAAAGAAACAGGGACTTTCCGAACATCAGTGTCGCTTCTGCCGCCACTGGTTCAACTGCCCGACCTGCGGTGACAAAGTGTCCACCAATACGGTATTGACCTGTCCGCGTTGCGGCACCTCCTTACGCTGATCGCCGGTGTCGGCAACAGAGGTTGCCGGCAGCGGATCAAACGGCGTTCTGGACTTCCCTGACAAAAGCTGCTAACGTCCCGGAAGTATTTATTTCTTTTCCCCGTCGGAGCGTTAATGCTGACCTTGCTGGTAATTGTCCTTTGGGGACTCTCCGTCGTTTCTGCCGGCCACGCGCTGCTCACCAAACGTGACCCGCGTGCAGCTCTGGGCTGGATTGTCACCTGCCTTGCGCTGCCGGGATTGGGTGCCCTGTTCTACTGGCTTCTCGGCGTCAACCGTATCCGCACCCGGGCACGGGTGCTGCAGGAACAGGGGCAGGGGATGCACTGGCTTCATGTCAACCAGCCCCCGACCGCAGAAGATATAGTCTGTTATCCGACCGATGACATCAGTCGCGCGCTGATCACGCTGTCCGATGCTGTCACCCGGCGGCCGCTGGTCGGCGGCAATCAGGTCGACATTCTCTACAATGGTGAACAAACCTATCCGGCCATGCTCGAAGCGATCCGCAATGCCCGTGAATCGGTATTTTTCTCCAACTATATTTTCACTCCGGACAGTCTGGGGATGCAATTTGTCCGCGAATTGATCGCTGCCGCTGAGCGCGGTGTCGACGTCAGGATTCTCATCGATGCCTTTGGAGAACTTTACTCCCTTGACAAGGTCCGTCGCCACCTGCGTGGTACCAAGGTCAAGGTCGTCACTTTTCTACCGCCGCGCCTGCTCCACAGCTTCTATTTCAATCTACGCAATCACCGTAAAGTGCTGGTCGTTGACAATCTGATCGGCTTTTCTGGTGGCATCAATATCCGCGAACGCCACCTCGTCGAAGCCGCAAAGGATTCCATCAGGGTGATCGATATTCATTTCCGGCTGCAGGGTCCTGTCTGTGAACACCTGCGCGACGCCTTCATGGAAGACTGGCATTATGCCACCAAGGAAAAACGCACCCCGCGCGAGTGGCCCAGGCCCCCAGTCATGGGCACAGCCTGCTGTCGTGGTATCAGTGCCGGCCCCAATGAACGTCATGAAAAGCTGAACTGGATCATTATCGGCGCCCTCTCCTGTGCCAGATCCCATATCCGCATCATGACCCCTTATTTTATCCCGTCACGGGCACAGCTCTCCGCCATCAACGCTGCCGCCCTGCGCGGCGTGCGGGTTGAAATTATCCTGCCGGCGCAGAACAATCTGCCTTTTGTCGGCTGGGCTGCTAACGCCTACCTGTTTGAAGTACTGGAGCACAACGCCCACGTTTACTTTCATCCCCCTCCTTTTGTCCACAGCAAGCTGTTGCTGATCGATGATAAATACGCCCTGATCGGCTCAGCCAACCTCGATCCGCGCAGCCTGCGTTTGAACTTTGAATTCAATGTTGAAATTTTTGATCAGCATACGGTGGCACAGCTGTGTCAGCACTTTGACCAGTCTCGCGACCGTTCCCGCAAAATCACCCTGGAAGAAGTCGACAGCCGCTCCCTGAGCCTGCGCCTGCGTGACTCGTTTTTCAAACTCTTTTCACCTTATCTGTAAGGAGCTGATATGCCTATCATCACGATGGACGGACCGCCTTTGAGCCTGGAAAAAAAGCGCACCCTGGTGACCCAACTGACAAGCCTGGCGGCACAACACTACCAGCTCCCTGAATCAACGATCATTGTCATGATTCGTGAAAATGCCCCGGACCAGGTTGGTGTCGGCGGCACCCTGCTTGCTGATCGCTGAAAAGGAAGAAACCATGGCATCTTTTAAATCTCTTCCCCTGCTTTTATCCTTAAGCCTGTGTCTGATTTCATGTTCCGGTACCCGACCAACAGATCTCGGCATCACCGCGAACAAACTGTCTCCCTGCCCAGCGTCGCCCAACTGTGTTTCCAGTGATTCCAACAGCAGCAGGAGCAACATTGCCGCCTTTGAGCTGAAACAGTCAGCGCAACAATCCTGGCAGGCTGTCGGTGCACAGGTTGAGTCCCTCCCGCGGACCCAGATCGTTTCGATCAATGACAATTACCTTCACGCCGAATGCCGGAGCGCGCTTTTTGGCTTTGTCGATGACCTTGAGCTGCATCTGCGCCCGGAACAGGGCATCATTGCGGTCCGTTCCGCCGCCCGCAAAGGTTATTACGACTTCGGCGTTAATCGCCGACGAGTTGAGACGCTGCGCTCAGCACTGCGTGAAGACGGGGCCGTGCATTGACCGGCAAAGACTTCCTTCGGTGCACTGTGGCGGCAGAAACAAAACCGCCCACACGATCATCACCGTGTGGGCGTTGGAGGGTAAATGTAACCTGTTCATGAACGACATCAGGTCAATACAGCGGCCGGACAACTTTTCGGCTGGTTGTTACCTGCTGTCGGTCGGCTTGCCCTGAGCTGATTCGGTTTTTTTGCTTCCGTCACGCGGAAGCTGACAACTGTCAGACATTCAGGTCTGGATGCCCATGCGCGGCAGAATCCAGCGGTTGAGAATAAACCAGGCGGCGAAAATACCGATAAAAAGAAGCCATTCCATCGATTCTACTCCTTTATTTGATGAATAATTATCAGTATAAATGACATTGCCAAAAAAGTCAATTATACATATATCTATATGTTCTTAGGGATGCTTATGGTCACCAGCAAACCGCCTTGCCGTTGCTGCTCTGCACTGATGGTGCCACCATGCAGGGCAACAGCGCTTTTAGCGATGGCCAGACCGATGCCGGTCCCGCCGCTCAGGCGGTCACGGGCATCTTCAACGCGGTAGAAAGGATCAAATATCTTGTCCAGAGCATCATCCGGCACCCCCGGCCCCTGATCAGCAACACGGATAACCCAGAAATCCTCTTCAGTTTCAAGGGTCACGCGAATTTCACTGTTGTCAGCCGTATATTTGACGGCATTGCGGATGACATTTTCGACAGCCTGGCCCAGCAACTCCGCCGCGCCATAACATAACGCCGCTCCGCTGCTGTCAAACACCACCCGGCACTGCCTCGCTGCGGCTTCATAATCGGCATCCGCTACCAGTTTCTGTAATAATTCCCGCAGATCGAGATGAGTAAATCGTTGTTCGCTGATACCACTGGTCATGCGTGTCAAACCGAGTAGTTGACCAATCATCTCATTCATACGTTCGGCTTCAAGGCCGATACGCTCCAGGGCTTTTTCTCCGACCGGATTGGGTGCCTGCTGGCGCGCCAGTTCCAGTGCCACATTCAATCGTGCCAGCGGCGAACGCAATTCATGGGAAAGATCACGCAACAGTTGTTGCTGGTCAGAAATGAGGGTTTGAATTTTACTCGCCATCTCATCAAAATCCCGCCCCAGGCCTGCCAGCTCATTCTTACCTGTGATTTGATCTCCGATACGGGTCGCCAGGTCGCCGGAAGCAAAGCGGTGGGTCGCTTCCCGCAGGCGACTGATCGGCGCGGCCAGAGAACGCGCCAGAATAAAACAAACGACGGCCGTGATCGCCAGGAGAAACAGCAACTGCACACCGAGGAAGCCATGGGTCATGACCTTGAACAGATCTCTGGGCGCCGGCCGTTCCGGCAGGGTGATGGCAACAATATAGTCCCTGCCGCTCGTCCCCTTGACCGTAGCGGCAAGGCCAGTACGTTCCCCATGCATCGGCAGCACCACCTCACCACTGCGCAGGGCGCGTGAGGCCATATGCTGAATCCGTCGGTGGATACTGCGCCGGCTTAACAGCTGCATCTGCTGATCGAACAGGATCAGCTCAATCCCGGAGTCGCGCAGCAAGCGTTCGGTATATTGATCTGCTGCTGGAATACCCGCCGATTCGTAGGCCCGGATGGCTTCGCGTCCATATTCGGTGATCGCCCGCCGGGTAAAACTCTGGTGCGCCAGTGGCGGAAACTCCTGGTTGCGGAAATAGGTCAACACCACGACAGAGACAGTCACCAGTACAATGATGAGGACGAAATAAAGAAAAATCTTCAAAAACAGGCTGCGCATCAGGTTGATTGCTCCGGCAATGAATAGAGATACCCGACCCCCCGTATGGTACGAATGCGTTCTGTCTGCTGATAGCTGTGCCCGAGCTTTTTCCGCAACGCACTGACATGAACATCAATACTGCGATCGTAGGCCGACAGTTGCCGCCCCAGCACCCGCTCAACCAGCTCTTCGCGACTGATGATTTCACCGGCGTGAGCCAGCAGGGCTGCAAGCAGATTGAACTCCATCGAGGTCAGCTCTATGCTCTGGCCATTCTGTTTTACCGTTCGGTTGGTCGCATTAAGAATCAGATCACCAACCTGGTATTCTGTTTTTCCCCTCGAACCGGCTCCGGCCAAATCAACCGGTCCTTCCAGGCGTCGCTCGATAGCGCGGATACGTGCCACCAGCTCGCGGGGGTTGAAGGGCTTGGGCAGATAGTCATCGGCACCGAGCTCCAGTCCGACAATCCGATCAACATCATCACCACGGGCGGTCAGCATAATGACCGGAACCCGGCTCACTTCGCGAATCCGGCGCAGCACATCGAAGCCATTGAGCCCCGGCAGCATGACATCCAGAACCACCAGATCAAAGGATTGCTGCGTCGCCGCCTCGACCCCCCGGTCACCGCGATGTACAGCTTCGATCCTGATGCCTTCGCCATCAAAGTAGTCCTGTAACAATTCACATAATTCCACATCATCATCTATCACCAGAATGTGATCCATGGTTGCTCCTGCGCTCAGTATTCATGAAAATGATGCGTTTAACGACACACCCGATAACTGTGCTCATATCATACCCGCAGTGGCGGATCACCGTTGTAAAGAAATGTTAAGTCCTTTGCCATGTGCCGCTTTACATAACTTTACTTAACCTCACACCTCTTAACCCACTTTTACTCTTGCCTGGAGTATAGTTCCAACCATCAACGCAACACAGCGTCAAC
Organism: Pelovirga sp.; assembly: GCA_041686715.1. Taxonomy (GTDB): domain Bacteria; phylum Desulfobacterota; class Desulfuromonadia; order Desulfuromonadales; family Geopsychrobacteraceae; genus Pelovirga. Next base: position 12,795 of record JAWLDI010000041.1, on the reverse strand, counting down.
CAATCATCTATTAAAAGGAGAATGAAGATGAAAAAAACAACGTTAATCAGTCTGTTAGTTGTCAGCCTGCTCATCACCGGAACCCAGGCCTTCGGCTGGCCTGGTGGCGCGGAAAGCAGAGGCGGGCAGGACTGCACCCCCCGGACCGGCCAGCGCATGACCGACGAACTGCGTCAACAACGGCAGGGCCAACAGCAGGAGCGAATGGCTGTCATCCTCGAGCTGAGTGAAGAACAGCAGCAGCAGATGCAAAACCTGCGCGATCAGCGTCACCAACAACAGGCAACCCTGCGTGAAGAAATGCAGGCCAGTCGCGATCAACTGCGCACAGTGGCCAGAGATGGTGACCTTGACGAAGCCGGCATACGTGCTGCCGTGCAGGAACACGCTGACCTGAAAGCTCAGATGATGGTAGAAGGCGCCAAACATCGTCAGCAGATCGCTTCGATCCTGACCCCGGAACAGCAGCAAAAAATGGAACAGCTGAGGAACCTTGATGGCGAGAACCGCTACGGTAACTGTTACGGTAAGGGCGGGCAATCCAGAAACTGCACCGGTGGGGACTGTTACCCTGGAGAAAGATCCGGACGCCGGGGTGGCCAGGGGCCACGCTTCTAAGTAACCCTCACTATGTCCAGCAATAATGCACGGCACTGTTATAGGTGCCGTGCGTTATTTTTTTCAGACTGTTAATTCAAGCTGTTTTTGAACAGCAACAATAACTTCGCCACTGGGGGCAAAACATCAGAACAACAACACCGGGCAGCGAACATTATGCAACACATAGTTGGCAACAGAACCGAACAGGACATCACGAATCTCCCCACGACCGCTACGACGGCCCAGCACCAGTAATTGAAAATTCTCATTATTGGCAATCTGAGGAATCAAACGCCGCGGCATGCCGAACTCAATGCGCAACTCCACGTCCAGATTGACAGCACGCAACCTGTCGGCCAGCTTTTGCATCCGCTCGGTGGCCGCCTGCATGGCATTTTTGCGGACCATCTCGATCTGAAAATCGGGAATCATCCGATAGGCGAGCTGGTCATTAATGATGTGCAGCAACACCAGGTGAGCAGTGAATCTCTGCTGATTGGCGATAATATCATCAATGGTTTTAGCGGTGGTCGAAGAATCATTAACTGGAATCAGAACGGTGGGACTCATCAGCTGCTCCTGTTATCTGCCGAAAACGAAAACGAACAATGTCGGCAATATTGAAACGAAATCAGTTCGGCGGCAGAAACTGCATCAGCATGCGGGCATCATCCCCGCGCAGATTTTCTGCCAGACTGATCAACCCATCTTCCAGATAGCGTGCCTGGTACCCCCTGGTCCGCAGATAGGCCATGGCCAGAATCGCGCGGTCCTTATGCGGACAGGCGGTAACGATCAATTTATCTTTGGGCAACTCATCAAGACGTTGCGGCAGCTCGTTGAGGGGGATATGCAGAGCAAAGTTGACATTCCATAGCTGCTGCTCTTCGGTAAAACGGATATCCACCAGCACAACATCATCATCCATCAAATGGTCGATCAGAAAGAGGCTGTTGGCCTTCATCTCCCGCCGCGCATCATAATCATAACTAAGCAGATACGCCTCGAGACTTTGTGCCGTCACCGGGTGCTCCTCAGCCACAGCAGGCAGACAAATCAACAGTAGCATGGCGGCTATCAGCATGGTTCTGTTAGCGGTTCTGTTAGCGGTTCTGTT
>JAWLDI010000041.1:0-10978 GCA_041686715.1 Pelovirga sp. | reverse complement strand
GGTTCTGTTAGCGGTTCTGTTAGCGGTTCTGTTCATCTTATCCTCCTATTCATTTTTTTGCTGTGCCTTTTTCATGATCAACCGTACACCAGCCGCGGCAGAAACAGCACCAGGTCGGACCAGAAGGTCAGCAGCAGCAGAATGGCAATCTGGATCAGCAAGAAAGGCATGACCGCCTTCGACACATAGACCAGATCTCGATTGACCGTTGCTCCGGAAATGTAAAGACTGACACCCAGCGGCGGGGTACAGTAACCGATACCCAGATTGATGGTCATCAACAGGCCGAAGTGCATGGTATCAATGCCGAACTGGCTCAATAGGGGCAGAAATATCGGGGTCAGGATCAGGGTGGCGGAAATGATATCCATAAACATTCCGATAACCAGCAACAGGATGTTGACGGCCAGCAGAAAGACCCAGGGGGAATCGATGCTGCTGACAACGGCATTGGCGATCTTGTTGGGAATCTGCTCAAAGGTAAGATATTCACCAAACACTGACGCTCCGGCGACAATGATCAGCAGGGTTGCCGAGGTTACCGCTGACGAAACGATAACGCGCTTGACATCATGGATCTGCAAATCGCGGTGGATGACAATCTCGACAAAAAAAGCATAAAAACAGGCCACTACTGCGGCCTCGTTGGCCGTAAAGGTGCCGGAATAAATACCACCGAAAATCAGTACCGGCAGCAGCAACGCCCAGATACTTTCGCGAATAACCCTGGCAGCCTCTTTCAAGGTCGGCCGTTCAAGGGTCTGCAGCCCCTGTCTTTTACAGACGATGTAGGCATAGATGCTCATCGCCGCCATAATGATCAAACCGGGGATAAAACCGGTCAGGAAAAGTGCTTCCAGCGGATCATTGCTGACCATGGCATAAAGGATCATGGCAATGGACGGAGGAATAATCACCCCGAGAATCGGCGCTGTGGTCATCACCCCGACAGAGAATTTTTCGTCATAATTATGCTTGACCAGTGCCGGGATCATAAAACCACCAATAGCAACTACCGTCGCCACGGTGGAGCCGGAAATGGCTCCGAAAAATCCGCAGGCAAGAATCCCCGCCATGGCCAGTCCGCCGGGCAGAAAACCGACCAGGACATTGGCGGTGTTGATCAGTTTTTTGACGATGGTTCCGGTGGTCATGATATTGCCGCAGAGCACAAAGAACATAACGACAACCAGGGCGAATTTATCCATGCTGCGGTAAAGGACTTCAATAACAATCTGCGGATCGATACCGATAAGGAAGACCAGTCCGAAGGTTCCGGTAAAAAACAAGGCCATAAAGACAGGAACGGTGGCAGCGAGGCAGCCAAGCAACAGAGCCAGGATCAGCAGGTAACTCATTTCCATCTTATTTCTCCCCGGTCACATCCTGAACACCACGCCAGTCTTCAACCATAACCACCAGGGTGCGGAAAAACATCATGATCCCCATCAGCGGCAGCACTGCATAAAAGTACCATTCAGGAATCTGCAGGGTGCTGGTACGGGCGAATGGATCATTGTACATCATCATCGTCATGGTCCATCCCAGCTTGACCATAATTCCGGCAAAGAAGAGCACAGCCAAGTGAGAAAAGAGAGTCAATGAGCGTTTGAGAACGGGGAATATCTGCGGAAGAGCGTCAATACGGATCAGGGAACGGCTGCGAATTGCCGTTACAGCACCAATATAAGTCGAAAAAAAGATGACTTTACGCACCACCTCATCCGACCAGAAAATATTGATGTCACTGCCACTCTTGCGTAACACGACATTGGCCATGGCCGCCAGCAATGCGGCTGAAACGGCAATGAACAGGGACCACTCTTCAACAAATAATGAGATCCGATCGATTTTTTTAAAGACTTTTTTTATCATTGTCCGGGCAGCCTTACTCTGTCTTAGCTGGGCATTGAAAGTCCTGGGGCGCCTGCGCGCACCAAACAAAACGGGGCCGGAGAGGGATCCTCTCCGGCCCCGTCATGGCGACCCGATTATACAGAGATTCCCTTTAACTGCCAAGCTTTGCCCGCACCAGCTCAAGGTATTCCACCCCGATACGTTGACTCCAGCGCTCTAGAATCGGCTCGGACAGTTTTTTCAACTCGTTCAGATCAGCTTCTGACAACTGGTGAATCTGTACCCCGGCAGCCTGCGCCGCTGCGAGTTGTTCATCGTGCTGGCGGCGGGTCGCTTCACGTGATTTGGCACTCTCTTCCGCAACAACCTCCAGGAAGGTGGTCCGCAGGTCCTTCGGCAGACCATCAAGCCAGCGCTTGTTAATCAGGTGCACAAACAGCCCCTGAGCATAATTCAACTCAGTAAAATGCTTGGCGACAGTGAACTTTTTGGTAATATTGCAGACAATCGCAGTATGGTCCAGTCCGGTGATGACGCCGGTCTGCAGCGCCTGGGGTACATCCGGCCAGGGCATGACGGTAAACTTCAGCCCCCAGGCTCGATAAGCATCGGTGTTGACCGGCGCTTCGGCAATTCGGAAGTTGACGCCCCTGGCAGCCTCAAGACTGTCCACCGGCACCGTCGTGGCCCAGCCGTAAGGCCCGTAGTTGGTAATATCGGCTACGTAGATGCCGCCCGAAAGGGCACTTTCAGCAAAAGGCTGCCATAGTTCCGGATCATTACGAAACGCATCAAGCTTGTCAAACGTATCGACAACATAGGGCAGATTGACGACACCCAGGGTATCGGCAACGTTCGCGGCAGCCACCGATGAACTGAGCATGCCGTGAACAGCGCCCAGACGCAGCTTGCTGATAACGTCCCGTTCGCCACCCAGTTGTGCAAGGGGTCGGTAATCAACGTAAATCTGACCGTTGGTCTTCTCCCATACGGCGTCACGAATGCGATAACCGGCAGCCACGCCTTCAATCACCGGATGGGAAATATTGGAAAGAATATAGGTATACTTTGCCCCACTGGGATCAAACGTGGGCTGCCAGCTCGCCAGGGGGTCATCATTGGCCGATCCGGAAGTTGCCAGCCCAACCAACAAAAGAACAGCCAGAAACATCATCTTTTTCACAGTAAAACCTCCCAAAATGAAATAAACATAATCAAACAGAGTTTGGCCTACACAAACAAAAGTTAATTTACAGTAAATTCAATGAGTTAGCAGATCAATGTATACCTGTTTCAACATTTTAAGGTCAATAAAAAAAGCCGGGAGGCGTCGCCAACCCGGCTTTTCAAACAAAAATTATTTCTGCGTTATCAGTTATTCAGACGCTGCTGTACCTGTTTGAGAAAGTCTGCACCGATCCGATCCTCCCACTGTTTGATGACCGGCTCAACCTGCCGTTTCATGGTAGCCAGGTCCTGTTCCGGCAAACGATAAAAAGACACTCCGGCAGTTCGGGCCTTGGCCATTTCACGCTGGTCCTGCTCCTGACCGGCGAGCCGTGCCTTGTGACTTTCTTCAGTGATAATGCGCAGAAGAGTTTCTCGCAAGTCTTCCGGTAAGCGCTGCAACCAGCGTTCATTAATCAAGTGGATATAAAGCCCCTGGGCATAGTCAACCTGGGTGTAGTGTTTGGCAGTATTAAAAAAGTTAGCCGTACCGGTTACCGTCGGGGTATGGTCGAGACCGGTAATCACCCCGGTCTGCAAGGCCTGGGGCACATCGGGCCAGGGCATCACGGTAAACTGCAACCCCCAGGCCCGGTACATATCAATGTTGACCGGCGCCTGGGCAATACGAAAAATCACGTTTTTCGCTTCCTCCAGGCTCGTCACCGGGGTACGGGTCGCCCAACCGTAACCACCATAGGCGGTAAAATCGGCAACGCGGATACCGGAGCGCAACGCCTCGGCGCCGTATTCTTCAAACAGCTCGGCATCGTCACGAAACTGCTGCAGTTGCTCAAAGCTGCCGAGCAGAAACGGCAGATTTACCAGACCAAGACGGGGTGACACGTTAGGCGCAGCCACCGAAGAACTCATCATTCCATGGATGGCACCCATTCGCAGCTTGCCGATCACATCCATCTCACCACCCAGCTGGGACATGGGGCGATAATCAACAAACAGACGACCGTTTGTCTCTTTCCACACCCGGTCACGGATGTGGAAACCAACCCGGACACCTTCTATCGCCGGATGGCCGACACAGGAGAGCAGATAAGTGTGCTCCGCTCCACGGGCGTCAAACTGGGGTTGCCATTCGGCCATGGGATCATTTGCCGCCAGAACCGAACCGGGCAGCAACAACAAAGCCACAAACAGAATTGCCGTCAATTTTCGTTTCATCGTCACTCTCCTTGGATAAGATAACACCGCATTAATGGCGCAGTAAAACACAATCCCGCCTAAGAAACAATAAGTTAGATCGTTATCCTGAGGTTCTGAGACGTTCTTTCGGATGATTTGATTCTGGTGGCCGAAAACAGTGACTGGCCAGCGGCAGGCTGAAAAACAGCTGCATCCGCAGCAGTCTCTGTGTTAATGGTAGCATGATTCATATACTCGTGGAGACAAGCACCTCATGCCGCACACTGATACGCCTGAAAAACCGGAACTGCTGGCCCCTGCCGGCAGCCTTGAAGCCTTTTTTGCCGCGGTTGATGCCGGTGCCGATGCGATCTATACCGGTCTGAAGGATTTTTCCGCCCGTGCCAAGGCAAAAAACTTCAGTCTCGCCGATATCGAACGGATGACCGGCTATCTGCATGCTGAAAACAAACGTCTGTACGTCACCCTGAACACCCTGATCCGGGAAAAGGAGCTGTCGCACCTGATTGACACGCTCTCGGCGCTGGAATCTTTCGCCGTTGATGCCGTCATCATTCAGGATCCGGCCGTCTGGAAACTGGTCAGGGAACACTTTCCCAAGCTGGAATTGCACGCCTCAACCCAGATGACCATTCACAATGTAGCCGGCATCAAAACGCTCGAGCGCCTGGGTTTTACCCGTGCAGTCCTGGCACGGGAATTAACCCTGGCGGAAATCACATTGATCCGCAGTCAGACCCGCCTTGAACTGGAACATTTCATCCATGGTGCCCTCTGTTTTTCCTTCAGTGGCCAATGCTACTTTTCTTCTTTTTTAGGTGGCAAAAGCGGCAACCGTGGACGCTGTGCTCAGCCCTGTCGCCGCGGCTACCGTCATCACCAGCAGCAGGGCTTCTTCTTTTCACCCAACGACCTTTCCGCCATTGATCTGCTCCCGGATCTGGAAACCGCCGGTATCTGCAGTTTCAAGATTGAAGGGCGAATGAAGAGCGCCGAATACGTTCACAAGGTGGTCGGTGCTTATCGGCGCGTGCTGGATACCCCGGAGATAAAACGCAAAAAAGTTCTTGCAGAAGCCAAACAGCAGCTCAAGGAAAGCTTCGGGCGCCAACCGACACGTGGTTTTCTCGCCGGCAGACAACCGGACGACATGGCCATTCCGTCACAAAAAGGAGCCACCGGACGCTTTATCGGCAAAGTTCGCCAGATTCAGGGCCATCGTCTCAGCTTTACCTCAACAGCTCCACTGCACCTGGGTGATCGCCTGCGTATTCAACCTGCCAACGACAAAAGCGGCAGGGCCTTTACCCTGCGGCAACTGCTGACCGGTTCGCGACAGGTAAAAAAAACTGCCGGTGGCAGCCAGGTCACCGTCATCTCTCCGTTTGACCAGGGTTTCAAGCCGGGTGACAGCATCTTCATGGTCGCCAGTGCCGATGCCTACACCCTGAGTGACTCCGCCGCACGCCGCAAACTCGACCAACGACGCTCAGCAGGTGAGCCGGCAGACCTCCATATCAGTGTCAGCTCTGAACAGATCAACATCATAGCAACGCTTGATCAGCAAACGACAGCATTTACCTATCCGATAACCAGCTTTGCCGCCACTCATCAGCCTCTTGATACAAAGATTCTACGCCAGGTCTTTGCTGCTGTGGCACAAGAGCCCTTTACCCTCAATGAATTCTCCTGTAGTGAGCTTCCGGCCATCGTCATCCCCCCGAAAGAGTTGAAACAAATCCGTCGAACTTTTTACCGCGATCTGCGCCTTAAACGCCAGGAGCAGATCCAGCAACGACGCTTCAATAAGCGTCAGGCAGCCCTGGATTCTCTGCTTGCACCAGGAAACAGCACCCCCTCTTCAAAACAACTGCGGGTACTGCTCAAAGACACCAGAGAACAACATTTGCTCAACAACGAACAGGTCGACAGCTTACTGCTACCCCTCAACCGCCAGAGCCTGCAACATGCCGACAAGCTGACGCGGCGGGCGGACAAAATCATCTGGGATATTCCCTTTATCCTTTTTGATCCAAGCTGGAAAGAATACCAGTCCGCCGTCCGCGCTCTGCACGAGAACGGTTTCAGGCGCTTTCGCCTTAATAACCTTGGGCATTTCCCTCTCTTTGACGGCCTTGCAGGACTCCAGCTCTACAGCAGCTATCGCCTGTTTGCCCTTAACAGCCAGGCAGTCACCGCCTGGGCCGAATTGGGCATTGCCGATGTGGAACTCTACATTGAAGATGACCGTGACAATCTCGCTGCTATCCTGACGCACAAGCTGCCGACAGCCACTTCGCTGCTGGTGTACGGACAGGTTCCGCTACTGACCTCGCGCATTCAGATTCGCCAGTTACGTGGTGACGGCATAGTCCTGTCGGATCGCATCGATGCCTATCGGGTTCATCAACGTCAGGGGCTGACCTGGCTGCACAGTGACATCCCTTTTTCCTTTATCGGCAACATCAAGGAACTCGAACAACTCGGTTGCAGCGGCTTTATCATCGACCTGTCGCACTGCGGCAGCAGCAGTCCGACCGGAAGGCAGGTGTTGAATGCTGTCGCTCAGGGCATTGATCCCGACAACTGCAGCAAATTCAATTTTAGCGGCGGTCTGGAGTAACAACCGACAGGCATAACGTCATTGCCCTGACTATCAAACCAGATTATAGTACCAGCGTACCAAGGCCAAGGGACGGAGGAAGTCATGTTGCAACGACGATCGATGATTCACGTATCACTGGCAATTATTGCCCTGGTTATTATCATTTACCCCTACCTCAGCAACAAGCCGGATCCACAGAGAGTAGCCGTGGCGTCGGACGCCGCGCTGGTTTTTCTTGAGCTGCTGGATGAGGGGAAATTTGAACGGGCGTGGCGCCAGAGTGCCACCAGTCTGCGCAACGACATTCCCCTCGAAGCCTGGCTGGAACGGCTGGAAGTGGTGCGAGGTCAGGTCGGTGGGCTGCTGGAACGCCGCCGCACCGACCATAACTACACCAAGGAAGAGATTGAAGGGATACCAGAAGGAGAATACCTGTCTTTTTTCTACGCTACCCGTTTCGAAAACCACGACAGTGCCGGTGAACGCGTCACCCTGTATCATGAAGCCGATGACACCTGGCGTGTTGCAGGTTATTTCATTGAATAATGTATAGACTTTTTTTTTTTACAGATAGGCAGATCAGATGAGCGCAGCTGATTCTCCATCTGTCCGAGACGGCAATAAAAATCCTGCATGTCCCATAGGCGTGCTGAACTGCCCGTTTCCGGAAGCTGTGGCGCAATTGCAGCATGAACTTGACTGCCTGGCACATCAGGTACGAACCGATCCTCTGACCGGCGTCGCCAACTACCGTTTCTTTGTCGAAGCCCTCGAACAGGAGATAGAACGGTCGCAACGTAACGGCAGGCCGACCAGCCTGCTGATGATCGATATCGACCATTTTAAAAAGGTCAACGACATCCACGGACATGAAATCGGTAACAGGGCGCTGGTCCATGTTGCCACGCTGATCGGTCGACAGGTGCGTAAACTTGACATGGTGTGCCGCTACGGCGGCGAGGAATTTGCTGTTATCCTTCCCGAAACCGGGCTTTATGCCGGCATACCCGTCGCCGAGCGTATCCGCCGGTCTCTGGCTGACACCCCCTTGAATCTTGCCGAGATTGACCTTACACTGACCGCCAGCCTTGGATTGGCAACATACCGCCCCTATTCTTTAAATTCCGCTGAAGAGCTTGTAACCCAGGCAGATCATTTTCTCTATGAAGCCAAACAGCGGGGTCGAAACCAGATCTGCCATGCCGACGTGCCGTCATCTGAAAGTATCAGCAGTGAGGAGAAAGAAAGCCTCTTCAAGCTGTTTGGTCGCGGCGCGCAAACAAAGGATTGACTATGAAAATCGTTGTTCTCGATGGATATACTCTGAACAGTGGTGACCTTGACTGGGGACCCTTAAAATCCCTGGGCACCTGTATCATTCACCAGCGTACGACCAAAGATCAGATTATCGAACGGGCTCGTGATGCCGAGATCATCCTCACCAACAAGGTACCGATCAGTGCCGACACACTGGCCGGTCTTCCGGACTTGCGTTATATCGGTGTGCTCGCTACCGGAGTCAATATTATTGACCTGGAGGCGGCTAAAGAACGCGACATTGTTGTCACCAACGCCCCCGGATACAGCAGTGACTCGGTGGCGCAACTGGTGTTCGCACTGCTCCTCGAAATGGTACAACAGGTCGGCCACCATGCCCGAAGAGTTCAGAAAGGAGACTGGGTCAGTTGCGAAGATTTCAGTTTTCGCGATCATCCGCTGACGGAACTGGCCGGCAAGACCATGGGCGTCATCGGTTATGGAGAGATCGGCCAGCGTGTCGTCACTATTGCCATGGCCTTCGGCATGAAGGCGCTGGTACAGACTGCCCATCCGGAAAAGTATCAGAAGAAAAACGGCCTGGACTTTGTCGACATTGACCAGCTGTTCACAGACAGCGATATTATCAGCCTCAATTGCCCGCTGACCGCCCAAACCGATCAACTGGTGAACACCGCCCGCCTGGCACGGGTGAAACAAGGTGCGCTACTGATCAACACCGGACGGGGTCAACTTATCAACGAAGCTGCCGTAGCTGAAGCCCTTGAAAACGGCTACCTCGGTGGCTATGCTACCGATGTCCTGTCGACCGAACCGCCCCGGGAGGATAACCCCCTGCTCACAGCCCCTCGGTGTATTATCACACCGCATTTTGGCTGGGCCACCGTCGAGGCTCGTATCCGGCTACTTAACATAGTCATAGAAAATATCGAGGCGTTTCTCAAGGGTGAACCCCGTAACCGTGTCGTTTGATGGCTAACACCGACTGGCGGCAAGAGGTTATGTGTGCCCGGCAAGATCTTGATAACGACATTATCGCCATCCGCAAAGAGTATCAAGATACGGGGAATACTGTCTATTGTCGTAAAAGCTGTGGTCACTGCTGCTCCCTGGCGGTTAACTGCAGCTATCCCGAAGCCGTCGTGCTGGCCGGATCACTGACCGCGCGCCAGCAGGATCTGGTACTGGCGCAGGTGCCGCTACTGGCACAACTCTGCCGGGCGGCACCAGATATGAAAGCCTTTCTGCAGTCCTACCGCCATCAGGCCGGGAGCTGTCCGCTCATCGACTCGGAGGATTGCTGTTCCTGTTATTCTGAGCGCCCTCTGTCGTGCCGGGCGCTGCTCTCTACGCGCCCGGAAGCCTGGTGCGGCATCGATTTCACAACCCTTCACCCCCTGGAAAAGCAGGCTTTTTTAAGCAGCCTCAACCCTGACATTGTCGCCTATCCCAGCCATTATCTGGCCCGCCCCCTGGAACTGGCGGCGACACTGGAGAAGGCCCTGGACGAAAAATTTTCCGCACCCGCCGGTGTGAAAATCAGCGGCAACATGGTCTGGCTGCTCGGGCTGGAATTGAATTCACAGGTTAGCAAGCGCCTGCAACAGCAGGAAGAGGGAATCATTGACTGGCTACTGCAACAGCAGGAGAGATATCCCTACCTGATACAGGTCACAGCAATCGGTCAAGGTGATTAAATCGCTTCAGAAAACACGCTCAGACTGGTGACTGTAGCTAAAATCAACAGCATACCGAGAATTTGTGAACCAATCAGGATTTCGTTTAAAATCACAACGCCAAACAGCGCCGCGGTGACCGGTTCAACCATCGCCACAACCGCGGCGACGGCTGGTGCTGTATAGTTCAGGCCGATAATATAAAGGACGAACGACAATCCCCCACCAAGCACCCCCAGCCCCACGAACAGTGGCCAATCCTCTGAACTCAGAACGGTTATGGCCTGGTCGGCGTCACTCGGCCAGATCAGAACGATGACAAGGACAGTAAAAGCTATGGTGAGAATAGCCTGGGGGCTGCCATGTGGCGCAGCGTACTTGAAGCCGAAAATGAACAGTGCATAGGACAGTCCGGAAAGCAGACCGGCGCCCAGACCAATAGGTGTTACAGCGCTCGCACTGATATCATAAATCTGTGTCAGCAGGACGATGCCAACCATCGCCAGCGCGATGGCGGTCCATTTCGGCGCGGTGGGGTTTTCAAGTTTCAGCGTGAATGATACCAGATACACGAACACCGGGGCGCAGTACATCAGTGTCGCTGCAACCGCAACACTTCCCTGTACAATACTTAAAAAATAAAAAGCAAAATTGCCCGCCACGCCGAGTCCGGCAATCGCTGACCAGAACCATAATCGGCGGCTTGCCAGTCCACTCTCACGCGGGCGCAGTGCTAGCCAGACCAGAACGAACAGCAGTCCAATCGCACCACGGTAGAATGAAACCACGAATGCGTCCCACCCGGCGGCCATCAGGATCGCGCCGATTCCGCCTGTTACGCCCCAGAAAAGAGCTGCCAGCACTACAAAAAATGTACTTATACCCACGACTGTTCTCGCTTTTTCATGGTGGGCTAAAGTCGTTCAGACGCCACCAGTACTAAACACAAAACGCCACCAATCGGTTTAATACCGATACAGTGGCGTTTGTTCGCTGCGCGCTGTGCCCTCGTTTTGCCTCTGTGACGCAGCAGCATTATTGATATTTTTTTCAGTAAATCGTTGTTCATAGTTGCTTATCAGTTTATCAGCTCATTACCTCACTGCAACATCATCACAAACAGGTGGTACGCCTACCCTAGACACCGAGGGAAGTTAATTAGTCAGGACTGGTG
>JAWLDI010000040.1:0-18086 GCA_041686715.1 Pelovirga sp. | reverse complement strand
CAGGGATGGTGGGTAGGTGGACAGAATCAGCTCAAAGCGAATGGCGTCATCGGCAAGAGACTCCCCGGACTCCTCCACTGACGCTGGAACGACCGGAGCGCTGGTTCCACCTGCGGATTCGGAGTCGGACGCATCACTGGTCACAACTTCCCAGGGACGATGACGCGCCTGCTCGATATCCCCTCTGAGGGCTGGAGTACTGACGTACTCAAGAGCCAGGTCGAAATGCTGACTGGCCAGTTCCGTTTCCCCGTTCTGCTGTTTGGATACGGCTTCCATCAGGTTCAGTCTGGCCAGACCGTCTCCCGCTTCTGCTCCCAGGCGCTTGACAGTCTGCTTGTCACTCTCGCTCAGTTCCCTGCGATTCAGTTCACCGGCAAGGTAGTGGGCATCAGCGTAACGTTTTTGCTCGACGGCCCGCTGCAATGCAACCACACTGACTTTACTGCCGAACAGTTGACTGAGAAATCCCATGGATATGTCTTCCTTTGGCTCAGGGGCCAGGGCTTAAAAGATATTATCTATCAAATCAAAATCGAGTTCTGTTTCAGCGAGGCGATGAATCAGTTCAATCTTTTCATGATCGTCAACACCAATTTTGGCAACATCGGCCTGAATCGTTGTATAGACCTGGGCAACCGTCGATTGACAGCGAAAATAAGGGATTTTCGAGTCATCGATAACCTGCTGAACAATATCCGCCACCGGCACAATCCCGGCAATAACGATCCCCGCCAGCTCGCTTCGGAATCTTTCCAGATGATAGAGCGTCGATAACATCACCAACACTTCGTCGCGACTGCTGTTGACAATGACCAGACTCGAATTGTGCAACAGATCGACCACACGCTGGGTAGAGGCCGCCCCGATCAGGACATTATGGACAATACGACTGACCTGTTCCGGCTCTGCTTTAAGATCTACCTGTAATAATTCAGAGAGATATTTCAGGGTTGGATTGGCAAGCACTGGTGAATAATTGAAACCACCAACCACTCTGATGCCGGACCTTGCAAATGCCTTCTGCACATAATGAACGGCCGCTTCGCGTTTTTCTTTTACCAACTTGTTCGACAGAATCATCCGAACATCGGCCCCTGCTTCACGGAACAGCGCCAGGTTCAGATGCAGATCATCAATAACGTGACCAATGCCGGCGCCTGCCACGATCAGCACCGGAGCATCAAGGTGTTTTGCCAACTGTGCGTTATTCAACCCCATGACCGAGCCGACACCGGAGTGCCCGGCCCCTTCGATGATGAGAAAGTCACATTCCTGCTCAAGTTGTTGTACCGCCTCGGTAATCTGCTCCAGCAACGCTGAATGGTCGGCGTCGCTATCAAGGAAGCTGCGCGTGGTATGTGAATCAAGGACAACCGGTGACATCAGGTCAAGGCGATCGTCCAATCCGTACACCTGAGCAATCAGTGCGGCATCAACGTCCACAATACGGCCATGGTAGTCCACGCGTTTGGGTCCGAACGGTTTGATAAAGCCGATACGTGAGTATCTTTCGCGCGCACAGTGCAACAGCGATAAACTGGTTGTCGTTTTGCCGCAGTTCTGCCCTGTTGCAGCAATAAAAATTTTTTTAGCCATCTTGACCAACCTCTTGCAGCCGGCAACCGGGAAAATCACTCATCATCAGGCAAGAAAAAGCTTACGTTCTTTCAGAAATTCCGGGTAAAACAGTTCCTTAAGATCATCGACAATCATCGGGTTGGCTTCGAGAGCTAATGACCCGTGGCATAGAGTCAAATCAACTTTCTGCGGTTCTTTTATCCCAATACCAAAATAACGGCAGAAACAGCTGCCCAGAGACACAACTGCACACAATCTGTAAGTATCCATATCTTTATCACGAATCTGCTCAAAGTGGTGATGGTGCAACGTGGCATCAACAATCCGTTTCGGATAATTCCAGTAATTCAGCAACGCCGCGCCAACCATTTCATGAGAATAGGCAAACAGACCTCGCTCTACATCCCGCAAGGTCCCTTCTCCGCTGTCAACGATACGCATGACTTCCCGGTAGAGATTCTTATGCCGGTTGATCATCACCACCTTGCCGATATGGCGCTGCAAACCTGCCAGATAGGCTTCGCTTTTATCGAGGTCCGTGAGTTTGTCTGCAATCATACGGCTGGCGACAGCGCAACCGATAGAATTCTCCCACAGATTCCGCTCCAGCAGTCCATAGGTTTTCTGGGTACTGCGCAGACTGTACTCAAGGGCCAGATTTTTAAGTACGTTTTCGCCAACGACAATCAGGGCGCGATCAACCGAGTTAACCTGTTTAACCTGTTGATAAATGACCGAGTTAGCAATTTTAAGCAACCGGGCCGATATAACCGGGTCCAGTGAAACGGCATTGGCAAGATCCCTGATCCTGAGATCGGGATCACGTAATAACTCCAGCAGCTTGGTCGCAACAATCGGAGAGGGCGGCAGCTCTCCCATGTTTTTAACGATCGTATCAAAATCCCGGAACATGCCGCAAACCCTTGTTTTGGTAGTACTTTATAATATAAAAAAGGGCACGCGGTGCGGCCCTTGCTGGTTAACGGATATCCTGACAGGCATCTTTTAATGCTTGCAGCCAAAACGTACCAGCACGCAGGTACCGTCGGCAATCACATTAATCCCATTCTGTTCACAAAAGGCGATTGCTGCCGGACTTTGGGCACCAGGCTGCATCCATATATTGCGAATACCTTTTTCTGCCGCCACCATGACTAATTTTTCCGTCACCGCGGGCGGCGTAACCACTGACAGACTCACAACGTCATCCGGCAACTCCGCAACACTGGCGACACAAGGGACGTTATCGATAGCCTTTTCTACCGGGTGGACCGGAATCACTCGATGCCCTTTTTGCTGATAACATTTAAATACTTTATAACCGAATTTGTCCGGTTTTTTTGATACACCGGCTACGGCAAAAGCTTCAGATTCAAGGAATTGTGCTATTTTAGCATCAACAGACATTATGAATTTTCCTTTCCTGACGGCACCATGTACTTATCAGGGAATAACCAGTTCCACCAGCGATAACAAAGGAGCCGGGTACACACCGAGAGCAAGAATGAGCAGCGAACAACCCACCAGTACCAGGGTTTCTCCTCGTGCAGCAACATCCCGACAAATAACCGCAGATTCCGGCGAATAAAGGGCAATAATCGGTCGCAGATAGTAGTACACCGAAATAATCGAAGCGAACACACCGATCACTGCCAATTCCGCATAGCCGCCTCGAAAAGCCGCCTCGAATAATCCAAATTTGGCAAAGAAACCAGCCAATGGCGGTATCCCGGTCAACGACAAAAGAAATACCGAAAGCATGGCCGAACGTCGTGGATACAGGGATGCCAGTCCGCGCAGGTCCTCATAATCCTGAAGCTCACCGTTTTCATCAGCAAAGGTCGTAACAATACCAAATGCTCCGAACGTCGCCAAGGTGTAGACCACCAGGTAGAACAGCAGCGCTTGACTTCCCGCGTCCCCCGCCACGATCAGGGCAATCAGCAGATAACCCATATGCACGACCGACGAATAGGCCAGCATCCGCTTGATGTTGGTCTGCGGTAAAGCAGCAAAAGATCCGACCAGCATGGTAACGATCGCCAATAGCCAGAGAACACTTCTGATATCAGCGATGCCTTCCCCGGTCATCATCAGTAACGGCAGAAATGCAGCCAGCACAGCACCTTTTGCCGCAGTAGCGAGCAGGCCGCTGACGGGTGCGGGAGCGCCCTGGTAAACATCCGGTGTCCACAAGTGAAAAGGAACCAGGGAGATCTTAAAACCAATGGCCACCAGTAACAGCGCCCATCCGGCCAGCCCCAGTGGTCGCAAGCCCTCTTCCGTCTGCAGACCGGCAGCCGCCGCTTCCAGGTTGAAGGTGCCCGTTGCCGCATAGATCAGGGCAATGCCGAATGCCAGGAACGCTGTTGCCACGGCCCCGAAAACCAGGTACTTCATGCCCGCTTCCGCGCCCCGGCTGTCGCCATGTCTGAAAGCAATG
Organism: Pelovirga sp.; assembly: GCA_041686715.1. GTDB lineage: Bacteria > Desulfobacterota > Desulfuromonadia > Desulfuromonadales > Geopsychrobacteraceae > Pelovirga. The sequence goes on along the minus strand of JAWLDI010000040.1, from coordinate 14,062 downwards.
AGCACGTACAGGGCCAGGGTCAATACTTCCAGCCCCAGAAACAGCCCGACGAACGACGTTGCCGCCGAGAGCAGACTCATTCCCGCTGCGGCGAACAGCATCAGCGAAGTATATTCGCCGCCGCCAAAGCGGTACAGATCAGCGTAACGACAACTGATCAGCAGAGTGGCAGCAACGGTCAACGACCAGAATACTGTACAGAAACGCGCATAGGCAGAGGCCGTGTACAAACCAAGGATATCGATTTGGGCAGGCTCAACAAACGTAGCAACCAGGGCGGCAGCAACCGCTACCAGCATGCCGACAATTAACCATAACCGCCGATTAGGTACCCACGCGCCACCCAGAAGAATAGCCGTTGATCCAAGCGCCAGCAGGATCTGGGGCAATAAAGAATGTAAGGATTCCAGAGTCATGGCAGGCCTCCCGACATCAACAAGGAACTGACCGGTTCGCGCAGCAGGTCAAGAACCGGTTGCGGGTAACAGCCCAGTAACACTACCAGCACGGCCAGTGGAATCAGGATGATCCACTCCCGCGAAACCAGATCCTGCTTGTCATGCGGCTCACAATTGTTTCCCCACAAGGTTTCCTGCACCAGGCGCAGGGTATAGACAGCGGAAAACAGTACTCCGGCAACAGCCACGATGGCCCATAGCGGCTTGACCGCAAAGACCCCGATCAGGATCAGGATTTCGCCGGCAAAGTTTGCCAGCCCGGGCAAACCCAGCGACGCCATACAGAACAGCAGAAAAAATGCCGACATATTGGGATGACTCTTCCACAGTCCCCCCAACTGATCGAGATTGCGCGTTCCGGTGCGCTGCTGAATCATTGCAACGACGGCAAAAAGGCCGGCGGTGGTTACGGCATGATTGACCATCAACAGCACACTCCCTTCCCAGGCGGTCTGATTCCAGGCTGCCAGGCCGAGAATGACAAAGCCCATGTGGGAAATAGAAGAGTAGGCCACTATGCGTTTGATATCGATCTGCTGAAAAGCAACCCAGGCGGCATAGAACAGTCCGACCAGTGCCAGCAGCGCGAGTATCGGCATGGCATTCCGGGCCGCATCCGGAAAGAGGGGAAAAGCAAAACGGATCATCCCGTAGACCCCGGTCTTGAGCAGCAAACCCGCCAGATCGACTGACCCGGCAGCCGGACCTTCCGCATGCGCGTCGGGCAACCAGCTGTGGAAGGGAAACAGGGGCACCTTGACGACAAAAGCAGCCATAAAACACAGGAAGAAAACCAGTTCCTGGGTGGCGCTTAACTCGGTCTGTTTCAAAGCCTCCAGGGCAAACGTGTAGGTGCCGGTCTGATCGCCATGCAGCAGGTACAGACTGATCACCGCCAGCAGTAGACAAAGACTTCCGATCAGAGTAAACAAGAAGAACTTAACTGCCGCGTAAAAGCGCCTCTGATAGCCCCAGACACCGATCAGAAAGAACATGGGAATCAGCAGCAGTTCCCAGAACAGGTAAAAAAGAATCATGTCCAGCGCCAGCAGAACGCCGATAGCCGCCGTTTCCAATATCAGCAACAGGGCAAAGAATATGGCCGGGGCCCGCTTCTGCTGCCAGGAAACCAGAACTGCCAGTACCTGCAGAAACGCCGTCAGCAATATCAGTATGGATGAAAGACCATCAAGACCCAGGGTATAGCGGATACCGAAAGCCTCTATCCAACTGTAATCCTCATAGAGCAGCCATCCCGCCGTCGGAGTCTGAATAAGACACAACACCAAACTCAGGATCAAGACGGCGCCTGCTGTTACCAGGGCCACCCAGCGCACATTGCTGGTGTTCACTGTCCCGGCCACCAGACACAGCAGAGCGCCTGCCAGTGGCGTAAAAAGCAGAAGACTTAAGAGGGGGAAGTCGGTCGCCATTATCGCAGTCATCCTTTAGGTTCCGGCATTGTCAACCTCGAAAAAGCATTTAACCAGGCGGCTGATATCCATTGTGGGTATCAAATCAGAGCCCGCAACAAAAACCAGCCGATAATCAGCACAAACCCCCACACCAGACCCTGGAGATAGGCACTGACCTTACCATCAGCAAAGCCGCGCAAGCGACTGCCAAGATCGGTGCAGCCGCGAGCAGCACCGTTCAGTATCCCTTCGATCAGACCGATTTCCACACCCTGGGAGCAGAAACGACCGATGTTCCTGAAGGGCTGCACCAGCAGCACATCGAACACATTATCCACACGCCAGCCACTTAAAAGAAACCGGCTTACCAGTGATGGCTGGTGCTCAGTGTATTTTCGATAACGCAATCCAGCCACAAGCCAGCCGAGCACAAATACCGCAACCGCCGCAGCAATGAGCAGATACTCGGTATTCAGCGACAAATGCAACACATCCTGGCTGCGATCGAGCCATCCGGACAACCACGAACCCCCGGCAAACAGGTGCGGCAGGTTCAGTAAACCGGCTCCCAGACCAATAATGGCAAGAGGATAAAGAGGCCACAACATCAGGCTGTTAGGTTCGTGCGGTAACTCTTCGCCACGAAAGTCGCCGGCAAAGACCAGGTAAGCCAATCGAAAGCAGTAAAGCGATGTCAGGGCCGCAGTCGCTACACCCAGTCCGTACAGTCCGAGATGAAAGGGATCGCCGTGAGCAAAGGCGGTTGCCAGGATCAGATCTTTGGAGAAGAAACCACTGGTCAGCGGCGCTCCGGCAAGACACAGGAGCCCGGCAATAAAGAGCCAGAACACCAGGGGTGAGCGTTGCCGCATTCCTCCCATCCGGCGAATATCATTCTCGTGGCCGGCAAGGTTAATCAGACAGCCTGCGGTCATGAACAACAACGCTTTGAAGAAAGCATGGGTCAGCAGGTGAAACATGGCCGCCGAGACACTGCCCAGGCCTACCGCCAGAAACATGTAACCAACCTGGCTCATAGTGGAATAGGCCAGCACCCGCTTGATTTCGTTTTGTGCCAGCGCGCAGGTAGCCGCATAAAAGGCCGTAGCAATACCGATCAGGGCAATCACGGCCAGCGCCAGCGGGGACAAGGAGACCAGCGGAAACAGCCGACACAACAGATAGACACCGGCAGTCACCATAGTCGCTGCATGGATCAGGGCGGATACCGGCGTTGGTCCGGCCATGGCGTCCGGCAGCCAGCTCATCAGCGGCACCTGAGCACTTTTGCCGCAGGCTCCAAACAACAGCAGCAGACTGATCACCGTAGCGGTGGTCAGATCAAGGTCAGCCACCCCGGCATTTATTCCTTCTATACTGACGGTCCCGAAAATTGCAAACAACCACAGCAGGGCAACAGTAAAAAAGAGATCACCAGTCCGGGTAACGATAAAGGCCTTGCGACCGGCATCGGCATTTTCTGTTTTGCGGTACCAGAAACCGATCAGTCCGTAGGAGCAGAAGCCGACCCCCTCCCAACCAAGGAACAGCAGTAACAGATTGTCGGCAAGGACAATGGTCAGCATGGCAAAGACGAACAGATTCAGCAGCGCAAAAAAGCGCACCTGGTCCGGGTCGTCCTCCATGTAACCGGCGGCATAAAGATGAATCAGACTGGCGACCCCGGTCACCATCAGGGCCATAATCGCCGCCAAAGGATCATAGAGCAGGCCGATGTCGGCCTGAAAATCGCCACTTTTAAGCCAGGTAAACAGAACCAGCCGGTAGCCCTCTCCAGCAGCCACAGTGAAGCTGCCAAGACATGCCAGAAAACTGCCGATAACTGCTCCACTGGCAATAAAGACAGGAGCTGGTCGGGGCATACGATTGCCAAAGCAGGCGTTGATAACGCCACCTGCCAAAGGCAACAACAGTATCAGGGTCAGAAGAATGTCCATCAGCCCCTCATCTCATCAAAGATACCGACATCGATGCTCTTTTTCTGCTGATGCAGGTAAACCACCAGCGCCAGCCCAATAGCTACTTCAGCGGCGGTAATCGCCATCAGGATCAGCACCATGATCTGCCCGTCAACCTGTTGCCAGAATGCGGAGGCACCAACCAGAACCAGGCCGACAGAGTTGATCATGATTTCCACCCCGATCAGAATCATGATCAGGTTACGGCGTACCAGCACACAGCCAAGGCCGAGCGCAAAAAGCAGGGTCGCCAGTATCAGCAGATGCTCCATCGGCACAATCATGACACATCCTCCTGACGGGCCCGTCTGCGTTCAGTCGTGCCGACATGAAAAGCACCAACAGCTGCAAAGGAAAGCTGAAATGAAATAATTTTTACTGCCAGGGCATATTCTTTAAACAGGGCATAACCGAAGTCGCGAGGGGAGGCATGCCAGCGCGGCACACCTTCAGCTGAGGCCGGATCAAGGCCGATCAGCATCAGTGTCAGAACCACCAGAGTCAGGGCAAGCAACAGCACCGGTCCCCAATGAAACCACCCCGGTGCGGTACGGGTTGCCGCATTAGTAGGAGTAACCTCCAGCATCATGACAACGAACAGAAACAGCACCATGATTGCGCCGGCATAAATAATAACCTGCAGCGCAGCAATCAGAGGCGCACCCAGCAGATAAAAGATCAAAGCCAGTGAAAAAATACTCTTCACCAGATAAATCACGGCATAGACCGGGTTACGCTGGATGATGGCCATCACTGTTGCTCCCAGCGCGACGGCACCGAGAAGATAAAACATCAGCGTCGCAATCATGGCATCAAATCCTTAACGTCCGCCGGCGGCGCCTCCCCGGGGTTCCCGCCTCGCGGTGCGCTGACACCGATTCCGCTTTGACGATAGAAATTATAGCTGTTGTTGTTACCACAATGATCCACCAGCAGATCCTCTTTTTCATACACCAGTTTGAGGGGATCGCGACCAGCCAGTTCAAAGTCGGACGTTACCTGAATGGCCAGAGTCGGACAGGCTTCGGTACAGAGTCCGCAAAAAATACACCGAGTGAAATTGATCCGGAACCAGGCGGCATAACGACGACCATCTTCGGCTTCAGTTGCCTGCATCGAAATACAGTCGACCGGACAGGCGGCACTGCACAGATGACAGGCAACACAGCGCTCGGCACCGTCCGGATCGCTGGTCAGGATCAGTCGGGCCCGATAGCGTTCAGGCAACTGCTGCTTTTCTTCGGGATACTGCACCGTCACCGGTTTGCGGAACATATTACGCAATGTCACCCAGAAGGGTTGCAGTGTTCCCCGGATACCTCTTACAACATGCATGGCGTTAACCCCACCCGAGAAGTACAGCACCCGTCACCAGAATATTAAGCAGCGACAGGGGCAATAATATTTTCCAGCCAAGGTTCATCAACTGATCATAACGCAGTCGTGGCAGGCAGGCGCGAATCCAGATAAAGATGGCACACACCGCCAGCACCTTGATCAGGAACCAGACCAGCGGCGGCAGCCAGGGACCATGCCAGCCCCCCAGGAAAAATACCGTGGCCAGTGAACCCAGAACAACCATATTGATATATTCACCGACAAAGAAAAGACCGAAACGCATTCCCGAATATTCGGTGTGAAAACCGCCGACCAGCTCATTTTCGGCCTCGGCCAGATCAAAAGGTATCCGGTTACTTTCTGCCAGCACACAGATAAAAAAAACACCGAAAGCCACGGGATTCAACAGCATGAAGGGCAGCGGCTGCTGGGCCATGACAATATCGGTCAGAGAAAAAGACCGGGCCATCATGATTACCGGAACCAATGACAGACCCAGCGAAAGCTCGTAGCTGACCATTTGTGAAAGGCCGCGAATTCCGCCCAGCAGTGAATATTTGGAATTGGATGCCCAGCCGCCCAGGACGACACCGTACACAGCCATGGACGAGATCCCGAGTACATAGAGCACACCAATATTAAGATCAACAACCACCATGGGAACCTGCTGGCCGAAAATTTCCAGCGTTGGTCCGAAGGGCACTACGGCAAACACCAGCAGCGCCGTTACCGCAGTAATGCCCGGTGCCAGCAAAAAAATCCACTTGTCAGCTCGGGCAGGAACAAAATCCTCCTTGGTCAGCAACTTGATGACATCTGCCAACGGCTGCATCAATCCAAACGGGCCGACCCGGTTCGGACCGTAGCGCAACTGCATCCGCCCCAGTATCTTGCGTTCCGCTAACACCAGGTAAGCCGCCATAAAAAGAACTCCAGCGAAAATCAGCACCAGCTTGACCGCAATCAGGGCGAGGGTGACCAGCATCTCACTCATCGGCACCTCCCGGACTGATGTGACAGTAGCTGAGTTCCGCCCCCGGTATCAACTGGGGACAATCGCCGCTGTTTTCCACCAGGGCACACCCGGCAGCCATGCCGGGTCGGCTGGCTACGGTCAGCTTGAAACTGCCGAAATCGGTTTCAACAACAGCCGGGGCACCGTCTTTGAGGCCACGTTCAACCAGATCGTCCGGGTGCAGACCAAGACGTGTCGGCGTCAGCCTTGGCGCCAGTTTCTCAGCAAAACGGCTGAGCAGATCACTGCCGTAACGGGCTGCAGACACCACCATCTGGAAGGTTCCCGCCGGCTGCTCAGGCAATTTGTCAATATTTTGTGGGCGGGCGACAGCAGACCCGACCCGCACACCCGGATCACCGGGTTTGAGCTTCAATAATGGCTCGAGACGGGGCTGCTGCTCAACCATCTGCCGGTGCAGAGCGTTCATATCCGGTTTTTGGCCGATAAGACGCTGCAACAGCAGGGCCGTCGGCATCGGTTCACTGCCCGGGGTCGCCAATGAAAATTCGCGGGGCGGGTGCCCTCCCTGATCAGTATGTGCAAGCGTCAGACCCGGCTTAAGAACCCGCCGATACCGACGTAACCGGCCTTCGTTATTGATGAAGGTTCCGTCATCTTCGAACGGGGGGCAGCTCGGCACAAAAAGATTGGCGTGAGCCCCCAGCGAAGTCGGCAGATAGTCGACTACTACCAGACTGTCTAACCGGGTCAGCGCAGCGGCAAAACGCTCGCCGAGGGGAGCTTCCAGCAACGGGTCATTCTCAACACAAACAAGCATTTTGACCTTCCCGCCCTCCAGACGCGTCAACAGGTCATCCTGTTCGGGCAGGCTGAGCAATGCGGTACCGAAACTGTTGGCACCGGCCAGCACCGGATAGAAGCGGCAGGGTCGTTCGGCATTTGCCGCCCCTGTGGTCCACCCCTGTAATAACTGTAACCCCCGCGGTCCAAGCAGATCGGCGCCGGCAACAATGACCGGCCGCTCTGCCTGTGCCAGCAGATCGCGCAGGTGCCGCCCTTCAACTCCACCGTCCTCGAGCAATTCCTGCAAGGCGGCAGGACTGTAGGCCTGATGATCAAAGTCACATGGCAATTCAACCGGACGTGGATCGTACAACAGAACCCGTCCCTGTTTTCTTACCATCTGGCGCAACGCGAGGGCCAGAATCGGCGCTTCAGCCAGAGGATCAACACCAAAAACCAGGGTCAGGTCACTGTTACGGATATCTTCGAGTGACGCCAGACTGGCAGAAAAATCGAAGGCTGCCATCTGTGCCGTCTGATGACGACGGGCATGGGCATTGAGCACCGGCACACGACAGCCGAAGTGCTTGGCGGCGCTCTGCAACAGCCAGTTGGTTTCCAGTGAGGCGCGATCTGAACCGAGCAGCAGTACCGCTTCAGGACCATGCTGTTGTACGGCGGCACCGATCTGTGCATCAAGTTCAATAAGAGCATCATCGATGCTGATTACTTGATCATTGTGCCGTGCCTGACGCGGGCGCTCCGGGTGGCTGACATAACCACTGCCGAACCGGCCACGATCACAAATAAAGGTTGCATTAACCTGCGGGTTGTCGCCACTGCATACCCGTTGCAGTTCACGCAAACGACCACCAGGGATGGTGGCACAGCCGACACCGCAATGGGGACAGACCGAGTCGGCCTGTTCCAGATCCCATGATCGGGATTTAAAGCGGAAGGTCCGGTCGGTAAACACTCCGGTTGGGCACACATCAACAAGGTTGCCGGAAAAATCACTTTCGAGCATACCGTCCTTGAATCGCCCGAAAAACACCCGGTTACGTGAACCCATCACACCGAAGTCGCGCCCCCCACAATAATCTTTATAGGTCCGTGCACACCGGTAACACTGAATACAGCGATTCATTTCCTGAGCGATGAAGGGGCCCAAATCCTGGTTGGTATAGGTACCTTTGTCGCCTTGGTAACGACGGATACCATGACCACTGGAAATGGTCATTTCCTGCAACTGACATTCACCACCCTCGTCACACACCGGGCAGTCATGAGGGTGGTTGAGCATCAGCCACTCTCCCACTCGATCACGGAAGGTGGCCGAGGCCTCATCACCTGTAGTCACAACCATTCCTTCTTCGACCGGGACCAGACAGGCCATTTTGAGACCGGGCATCTGACCGGAATGAACCGTTACAGCGCACATGCGACAGGCGCCGACCGCTCCCAGTTCCTTGTGGTAACAGAAATGAGGGACCATGATGCCAAGAGCTTCGGCAGCCTCCAGGATGGTTTTGCCCTCGGAAACGGTAATCGTCTGGTTATCGATGGTCAGTGTCGGCATAGTCAATATCTTTTATTTACTGAACGGACAGTGTCCGCGGTCAATGTGATCAACAATTTCCTGTTCAAAATGATTCAGCAGCCCGGCGAGCGGCCCCATGGCCCCTTCCGCCAGAGCACAGAAACTTTTGCCGGAAATATTGGTCAGCTGATCTTTCAACATCTCCAGATGTTCATGTGTCCCCCGGCCGGACTCAAGTGTTTCCAGCAGCCACCGAACCATGGTCAGACCATCGCGACAAGGGGTACACCAACCGCAGCTTTCACGGGCGAAAAAACTAATCAGGTTAAGAGTAGCTGCCACCATACAGGTATCTTCATCAAAAGCAGTTACCCCGGCAGTACCAAAACGGCTACCCACCTGCTCCAGTGGTGCAAAATCCAGGGGCACATCCATGTGCTCACGGGTCAGATAGGGTGTCGACGCGCCACCGGGCAGACAGGCCTTGAACTGCTTATTTTTCCAAATTCCCTGACCGTATGTTTCAATCACCTCGCGCAGGCTGATGCCAACCGGCAGTTCGAAACATTCAGTACAGTTCAAATGACCCGACAGACCGAACAGCTTGGTCCCTGAGCCATCAACAGTCAGGGCCAGATCCTTGAACCACTGGGCGCCACCGGTGACAATATGCGGGATATTGGCCAGGGTTTCCACGTTGTTGACCGTCGTCGGTTGGCCGAAAAGCCCGCGCATGGCAGGAAACGGTGGCTTCAACCGTGGATTGGGACGGATGCCCTCAAGCCCGTTGAGCAGCGCTGTTTCTTCACCAAGAATGTAGCGCCCGGCGCTACCGTGGACATGAAGTTCAAAATCGAAACCGCTGCCGAGGATATTTTTTCCCAGATAGCCGGCCTGCGTTGCCTCGGTAATCGCCCGCCGCAGGTTTTCCGCCTGTTTTTCATAAGCATAGCGGATAAAGATATAGCCAACCTGGGTCTGCAGGGCGAAGGCCGAGATAATCATCCCCTCAATCAACTGATGAGGATCGGCCTGCAGCAGCACCCCATCTTTATAGGTGCCCGGCTCCATTTCGTCGCAGTTGCAAACGAGATACTTGGGTCCCGGCTTGTCCGCCGGAAAGAATCCCCACTTCACCCCGGTAGGAAAACCAGCCCCCCCCCGACCGCGGAGCGCCGCGGCCTTGACCAGTTCACGAATTGCTGCCGGCGTCATGGTACCAACAGCGGTCCTAAGCCCCTCGTAGCCACCATTAGCGGTGAAATCCTTGAGAAAAACGGTCTGCCCCGGCTTGCGATTTTTGAACAGAAGTTGTGGTGTCTGACTCATGCCGACGCCTCCTTGCGTAACGCGGCGATTAACTCATCCACCTTTTCCGGTGTTAAGGGCCCGTAAAATTCCTGCCGAATCATTACTGCCGGCGCAATGCCACAGCATCCCAGACAGCAGGATGGCAACAGGGTAAAAAGCCCGTCTTCGGTCGTCTGGCCAAACGCGATACCAAGCACCTTTTTCAGATGGAGAGCAATTTCTTCGGCACCGCGCGTCCAGCAACAGATAGAGTCGCACAGATGGATCACAAAACGGCCGACCGGACGACGGAAGATCTTGTCATAAAAAGTGGCAATTTCTTCGACTTCAACGGGCGTCAATCCGAGAACTGAAGCCGTTAACTCCACGCCCTCGTCAGGCACCCAGCCATGGTGCAGCTGAATGGCGCGCAACACATCAATAATCATCTCACGCGGATGCTCAATCTCACCGGCATGACGGATAAATTCAGCCAGAGTGTTCTGATCGAGCAGATGGCTGGTGGTCTGTGATTCAATCGCTGTCATAACGCCCTGTCACTGTACTGGCATGTTCACATGAATGAGGTTAACGATCTAACCTTGTTCAGGGAAGATCAAAAATGTCCGGATGCAAGGCTTGCGCAGAAGAGGCACCGCAGGTGTAGCGGGAGCTACATCGAGGATGACGCTTCAAGCATAACGCCGCAGACGGGCGTTTTTCATCTTCCCCTCCCACCCTTTAGCGGTCGAGGTCGGCCAATATAAAATCAATCGACCCCATCACCGCAATCATATCCGCCAGCATCCCCCCTCTGGTCATCCATGGAAATGCCTGCATATGAGCAAAAGAGGGGGTACGGATGCGACAACGATAGGCGCTGCTGCCACCATCGCTGACCAGATAGTAACCGCACTCTCCCTTGCTTGACTCCGTTGCCCGATAACACTCCCCCAGGGGCGCGACCGGGCCGCTCGATACGTTCACAAAGTGATGAATCAGGCTCTCGATATCATGCAGGCCGTCACCCCGCTGGGGATAGGCGTAACGATAATCATCGGTCATCCAGCGGCCGCCGGGCATCCGCTCGGCAGCCTGCTTGACGATCCGCAATGACTGGCGCAATTCTTCCAGGCGCACCCGATAGCGGTCAAAACAGTCGCCGCCGGAAAAGCTGATGACATCGAAATCAAAATCATTGTAGGCACTGTAGGGCATTGTCCGGCGCAAATCCCAGCTGGAGCCGCTGGCGCGCAGGTTCGGTCCGGAGAAACCCCAGTCAAGAGCATCTTCAAGGCTGACAATGCCGACCCCTTCACTACGCGCACGGAATATCGGCCCGTCGGTGAGCATACTGTCAAGCTCATTGATGCGCTTGTCAAAGTCGCAAGTGAACTTGTCGACCTTCTGTTTCCACCCTTCCGGCAGATCCAGCGGCAACCCTCCGATCCGGAACCAGGAAGGGTGCATACGCCCGCCGGTAATCATCTCGACAATATCGAAAATTTTCTCTCGCGAATCAAAACAATAGAACACCGGGGTCATGGCGCCGACATCATGAGCGTAGGTTCCCAGCCAGACCAGATGACTGGCAAGACGGAAGAGCTCGCACAACATCACCCGTGAATAATCTGCCCGCGGTGGTACTGAAACACCGAGGAGCGTCTCAAGAGAATGCAGGTATGCCAGGTTATTCTGGACTCCGGAGAGATAATCAATACGATCGGTATAAGGAATATACTGCGACCAGTGTTGTCGTTCACCAATCTTTTCCGCACCACGGTGATGATAACCGAGATCAACATCGATATCTTCGAGTTCTTCACCATGCATACGCACAACCAGGCGAAGAACCCCGTGGGTGCCTGGGTGGTGTGGTCCCAGATTCAGAACCATGCTGCCGTCATCAGCGCCTGGCAGGGGAACCAGCTTATCTGCCGCAATCGGAATATGATCCATGGCGGTAGAGGCCGTAAAGGGGGGCATATCTGTGGCCCGCGAGGGGTGTTCCTTCCGCAGCGGATGCCCTTCCCACCCCTCCGGCATGAGAATCCGCCGCAGGTCCTTATGGCCGCTGAAACGGATACCGAACATGTCAAAAACTTCGCGCTCGTACCAGCCCGCCGACGGCCAGATCGTGGTAATACTGGGAGCCTCGGGATATTCGCCGACTAACGGCACCTTGATACGCAGATAGCCGGGATCACTGAAATTGAGCAGATGATAAACCAGGGTGAACTGATGATCACGGGGTTGTCGACGCAGCCGCTCATCGATAGCGGTCAGATCTTCCAGACGCTGATACTTGACCCCGGACTCATGCTTCAGAAAAAACAGCAGATCACGAATTAGCTCTGCCGGGCAGATGAGTACCGGCATATCGGCTGCCAGAGGATCAACCTTGACTTCACCCTTGAAACGTTCCTGAACATCACGGTACAAGGCTTCTGTCGAATCGGGAAAAGTTTGTTTCGGCTGCGGCGGTCGCCAGCTGTTGGCGGTGCGGTTATGGGTAAACTCAGGCGGCTGCTGTGCAGTGCCCCTGATGGGACTGTTACCGTAACCCGGACCGCGTGGGTCACGACTCTTGGTGACACCATCGACCAGCGGCGGCACTGTTGTACCTTCACTGCCGCCCGCCATACCAAACACCTTACGGGCCGGTTGCTCTTCGGCAACAATCTTTTTCTGCAGCTCGATAATCCCCTGCAGAAAGGCTTCGGGACGGGGCGGGCAACCGGGGATATAGACATCCACCGGCAGAATCTGGTTGACCCCCTGGATGACGCTGTAAACATCATACATGCCGCCGGAGTTGGCACAACTGCCCATAGCAATGACCCATTTGGGATTGGGCATCTGCTCATAGACGCGCAGAATCGAGGCTCCCATTTTTTTAAACGGGGTTCCAGAAACGATCATCAGATCCGACTCGCGCGGTGTTCCCCGCAGCACCTCAGCACCAAAACGCGCCAGGTCAAACCGTGGCGTCATGCTCGTCATCATTTCAACAAAGCAGCAGGACAAGCCGAAAAACATCGGCCAGAGGCTGTTTTTCCGCCCCCAGTTGATCAGATCATCGGCCCGGGTAAGTAACACCCCCTGCGGCAGCTTTTCACTCATTGAGAACTCCTGCGCCGATTGCGAGAAGGCTGCACACCCCAGTCCAGCGCACCTGTTTTCCACAAGTAGACCAGTCCAAGGAAAAGATTAACGATAAAAAAAGAGATCTGCCAGAAACCGCTCCAGCCCAGCAGATCATAGGCAACCGCCCAGGACACAATGAACACTGCTTCCAGATCAAAAATGATAAAAAAGATGGCGACCAGATAAAAAGGGACCGGGCCACTCAGACGCGCATCGCCTATAGGGTCGACGGCAGATTCGTAAGGGGCATTTTTTTCGGGTGAGGATGTCCGCTGACCGAGAAACCAGGCAAGAAACATCAACAGCAGAATCAGACCTACGGCAATTACACTGTAGACGGCAAAGGAAATAAAGCCTTCGACTCCTGCCGGGGTCACCGGTGGTGAAACAGTGCCTGCATCTGGAAAGGGCATGATATCTCCAGCAAAGGGAAAAGCTTTTACCTAAAGACTGTCATGAATGAACACGGGAGGGATACTATCACATCTGCCATCAATCAGAGAAGCCGTGTGTTAAAAAGTTGTATTTTTTTACCCGGCCGGTCAGGACACGACATTAGCCGCCTTGACTATCTCGCGCCGAGCCAATTCATCGCAACGCTCATTTTCGGCATGACCATCGTGCCCCTTGACCCAGACCCATTCAATATCGTGGATTTTTACCAGCTCCAGCAGGCGCTCCCACAAATCGCGGTTGGCCACCTCCTCCTTCTTGGAATTGCGCCAGCCATTGCGCCGCCAGCCGGCAGACCATTCGGTCACCCCTTTGATCAGATACTGGGAATCGGTGGTCAGCCGGATGCGGCATGGGCGCTTCAAGGCCTCAAGACCAACGATCGCCCCAAGCAGCTCCATCCGGTTGTTGGTGGTTAATGCAGCAAAACCCGATAATTCTTTCTCATGGTTGCCGAACCGCAAGATAGTACCGTAGCCACCGGGGCCGGGATTACCGGAGCAGGCCCCATCAGAAAAGATTTCTACAAGTTGTGATTGTTGATCAGTCAACGCACGATCCTTGGATAAACGGGGGACAGATAAACTGGGGAGATAAACTGGGGAGATAATACCGATTATCTTTATAATCGGTACTATGTTCCCAGTTTATCCAGTTTATCGAAAATAAAAAACCCCACC
>JAWLDI010000039.1:0-18390 GCA_041686715.1 Pelovirga sp. | reverse complement strand
ATTATTGATAAGATGACTAAAATCAATATGCGTACCGTTGCCATGGATGTTCCGGAACAGGACATTATTACCCGTGATAATGTTTCGGTCAAAGTCAATGCAGTTCTTTATTTCCGCGTCGTCCAGCCGGATAAGGCCCTGATCGAAGTCGACAACTACCTGTATGCCACCAGTCAACTGGCGCAGACATCATTACGCAGTGTCCTCGGCCAGGTAGAGCTGGATGAACTGCTGGCGGAAAGGGATAAGATCAATCATGACCTGCAGGAGATCCTCGACCGCCAGACCGACCCCTGGGGGGTCAAGATCTCCAATGTTGAGATCAAGCACGTTGACCTGCCGACCTCGATGCAGCGTGCCATGGCACGGCAGGCAGAGGCTGAGCGCGAGCGCCGCTCCAAGGTCATCCATGCCACCGGCGAGTTTGAAGCCTCAAAAACCCTGGCCAACGCCGCCGAACAGATCAACATGCAGCCCGGCGCCTTACAGCTGCGTTTTTTACAGACCATGACCGAAATTGCTGCCGAGAAGAACTCAACCATTCTGTTCCCGATGCCGATCGACCTGATCAAGCCATTTCTTGACATGGCCCAGCCTAAAGTGCCGGAAAAGCCCAAGGAATAAGAAAAACCCGTGAGGAGTGAGGAGTGAGGAGTAAATTCGCCTCACTCCCCACTCCTCACTCTTTACCAGGCCAACCCGGATTGGCGATTCACTCACGGATCCAGATTATTCGTAAGCTCCCGGCACCGCACAGATCATCTTGAAGTCATCGGTTGTTGAAGCGTTACGATACTGGTGTTTCTCGTTCGGCAGGACCAAGGCAAAATCCCCTGCCTTGATCGGCCTCTGCTCGCCCGCTTCATTAACCACAGCGCCCTGTCCGGCAATCACATAATTCAGGTGTTCTGAAGCATGGACGTGATACGGGGTATGGCCACCGGGTGCGATAGTAAAAACCCGGAACGAAAAGGTCGGTGCTCCATCTTCTTTGCCAACCGGAACCTGTTTGCTGACCAGATGCGCCCCCTCCATGGCCATAGCCATCTGAGGTACCTGATCGAGAGAAACGACTTTCATTAATAATCTCCTTTTTGCTTCATTGACTAGTTCGTGTTCATCCGGAAGCATATTTTCTACAGCTTACACCAGCCATCATCCTGACGCAAAATAACGCAATGTGAATTGACTTTCCCTAGCATTTCACTAAAATGGTGACGTTTTCCTTTCACGATCTTTTTTCTGCCACATTTATCCGTTCCTCTAGCTACGCCTGTCACTGTGCCTCAGGAGGCCACATGGGAAAACCGCACTACCATACCGACATCGTCAGGAGCTTTGTTAACTGGAGTATTGTCTGGGGTGTCGTCGCGGTCCTGGTCGGGGTTATAGCTTCATTTCAGATGGTCAACCCCGACCTGAACTACCCGCCCTATTTCACCTTTGGCCGCCTGCGCCCGATTCATACCAACGCCGGTATCTACGGTTGGGGAATCGGTACTATTTTCGCCATGTTCCTCTACATGGCCCAGCGTTTATGCAAAACCCCCCTGTGGAGTCCGGGGCTGGCCAGATTTCAGCTGTGGCTGTTCAATCTCACCATTGCTGCGTCAGCCGTCACCCTGCTGCTAGGATACAGTTCCACCCTTGAGTATCACGAAATGGAGTGGCCCATCGACATCATGATCATCGTTCTGTGGGTTGCCTTTTCCATCAATATCATCATGACCATCATCAAACGCAAAGAGGAACAGATGTACATCTCTTTATGGTACATGATGGCGGCAATTATCGGTATTGCCATCCTCTTTATCGTCAATGCCCTGGCGGTTCCGGTATCAGCGTTTAAATCCTATTCAATTTTTGCCGGCACCAACAGCGCCAATGTGCAATGGTGGTTCGGTCACAACGCCGTGGCCATGGCCCTGACGGCACCGCCGCTGGCGATGTTCTACTATTTTCTGCCGAAAACAACCGGGGTTCCCATCTACAGCCACCGCCTGTCAATTATCTCCTTCTGGTCTCTGATCTTCATGTACCTCTGGACCGGTGCCCACCACCTGCTCTGGACACCGGTGCCCGACTGGATCCAGACCCTGGCCATGGCCTTTTCCATCATGTTGATTGCCCCCTCCTGGGGATCGGTGATCAACGGCTACCTGTCCATGAACGGTCAATGGCACCAGATGCGCGACAACTATCTGGTCAAGTTTCTGATCCTCGGTATCACCTTTTACGGTCTGCAGACATTGCAGGGACCGATGCAGGCAATCCGCTCATTTTCTGCCTTCATCCATTACACCGACTGGATTCCCGGCCACATTCACATGGGCACCATGGGCTGGGTCTCACTGGTCAGCGTGGCCGGCATCTACTACCTGTTGCCGCGTATTTACGGGCGTGAGGTCTACAGCATCCCCCTGGCCAATCTGCATTTCTGGCTGGTGGTCATCGGTCAGATCATCTGGTCAACCAGCATGTGGACTGCCGGAGTGCTGCAGGCCGGCATGTGGAATGCCATGAATGCCGACGGCAGCCTCACCTACACCTTCACCGAAACCATGGTCGAAATGTATCCCTACTGGTGGATTCGAGCCATCGGCGGCCTTATTTACCTGCTTGGCATACTGGTGTTTATCTACAATGTTTACATGACCGTACAAAAAGGCAAAGAGCCCGCGCCGAAACTGCTCGAAGTCGAAGGGAGGGCCTGAATCATGTGGGAAAAGAAACCGGTCCTCCTGATGCTCCTGGCAACGGCGACCATTCTGGTCGGCACCATTGTCACCATGGTTCTCCCCTTTGTCTGGGTTAATACCGAGGCTGATCGCATTGAAGAGGTTACCCCCTACACCCCTCTGGAACAGGAAGGTCGCGATATCTACATGCGCGAGGGGTGCAACAACTGCCACACCCAGACCGTGCGCCCGCTGGTGGCGGAGGTTGTGCGCTACGGTGATTATTCCAAGTCAGGTGAATTCGTCTACGACCGCCCTTTCCTCTGGGGCTCCAAACGCACCGGCCCGGACCTGGCACGCCTGGGCGGCAAATATCCCGACGCCTGGCATTATCAGCACATGGAGACCCCGAGTTCCATCTATCCCAGAACCAACATGCCGGCTTACGGCTGGCTGAGCAACAATGCGTTGCAGCCTGAAAAAGTACGGCGCAAGGTAGAAGTGCTGGGATTCCCCCACAGCGAAGAACAGATCGCTGAACTGGCGACAAAAAACGAGATGGATGCAATCATTGCCTACATGCAGAAGCTCGGCAGCGACATCCCCTGGCGCCAGACCGCCCGCACGGAGATTGTCGGTGAACTGCGCAACCCCTTCAGCGACGCCGACCAGGCTACCCTGGCGAGCTGGCGGCCGCTGTATCAGAGCAATTGTTCTGCCTGTCATGGCACCAGCATGGAAGGGGGAATAGGGCCGGAACTGGCAGGCGACAACTACGATGAAGAAACTCTCTTCCGAATCATCTATGACGGGATAGCGGCAGGAGGCATGCCCTCTTACGCCAACCTTGGTAACGAGCGAGTCTGGCAACTGGTCAACCTGATCAAATACGACCAGGCGACGGGAGACTGACCATGGACCTGGCTTCGATTATTTATCTGGCGGTAACCTTTGGCCTGTTCATTGTTTTTGCCCTGATTGTCCTTAACACCTACAAGCGTAAGAACAAACATAAAAAAGAAGCCCCTAAATACCGGATGATGGATGACGATTAATCTGATCGCAACAAGCCGTCAGAACAAGAGAAAGGTTGCAACAGATGAGCGCAGAAAAACCTGATCACCACGACGAACATGCCGACGGCATTGTTGAAGATCGCAAACAGGCGCCACCTTTATATTTCAACATTCTTTTTTACGGACTGATCGTCTGGGGAATCGGTTTCAGTGCCTATTACCTGCTCAGCGGCTGGAGCTCGGAAAAAGAGTTTGAGGAAAAAATGGCTGTTTATCAGGAGACCTATACCCAGGCCGGTTCGGCGGCTGAAACAACCGAACAGTCTGCAGCAACTGAAACAACAGCAGCTGGAGGGACCGGCATTAATGCTGCAAGTCTTTACAGTGCCAACTGTGCCGCCTGCCATGGTGCCGGCGGTGCCGGCGGTTTTGCTACCGACCTGACCGGTGATTACGCCTATGGAAAAGATGCCGACAGCATCCGTATCAGCATTGCTGAAGGGCGTGGCGACATGATGCCCGGCTTTGCTGACAGTCTCAGTAGCAACGAAATTGATGCGCTGGCAGCTTATCTGCTCGAGCTGTAACCGGCAAAGGAAACTCGAAGCGGCGGCTGCAGTCGGCCACCGCAACATCATCATGTCGACCCTTCAGCAATCAAAGCGACCGCTGCTCCTTGGCCCCTGGCGCCGGACCTTCCAGTGGCTGATGACCCTGACCATTATCCTGCTGCCCTGGATCCAACCAGGTGGCGTCAGCCTGGTGCGCTTCGATATTCCCAACCTCAGCCTGCACCTGTTCGGGCAGGTCCTGCGCATTCAGGAACTCTATCTGCTGTTGCTTTTTATCCTCGCCATGGCAGTTGCTTTTCTGTTGATCACCCTGGTTTTCGGCCGCCTCTGGTGCGGCTGGACCTGTCCTCAAACGACCCTGTCCGATCTGGCGGAATGGCTGGCAGGGCGGTTAAAACTCAAGATTCACGCCAACCGTCTGCAGGGTGCGGTACCCGGCAAGGTCTTTGCTCATATCTTCTATCTGTTACTGGCCCTGCTGGTAGCGGCTAACCTGCTCTGGTACTTCATCGAACCCCAGCGTTTTCTTGCCGGCCTGTTCACCGGGACTCTCCACCCCGCTGTCATGATCACTTTTCTCATCATCGCTGCCCTCATCTACCTTGACCTGGCCCTGATCAGACGCCTGTTTTGTCGTGAGTTCTGTCCCTATGGGCGCATCCAATCCTCTTTTGTCGATCCGGCGACCCTCACCCTGCATTTGCCGGAAAAAGAAAAACCGCGCTGTATCCGCTGCAATTCCTGCGTACGGACCTGCCCCATGGACATCGATATCCGTAATGGTTACCAGATCGAATGTATCAATTGTGGCCGCTGTCTTGACGCCTGTCGGCGGGTCATGGCCAGACGAGATGAGCCGGGGCTGATCTACTACAGCTTTGGGGTTGACAACCGGGGTGCCGGAGGTCTGCTGAATCTACGGGTACTGTTGTCAGGGGGACTCCTGATCGGTCTGCTCAGCACCCTGACCTACGCCACCCTGGCGCGACCCTCAGCATCCCTGAAGGTCTCACTGGCACCAGCAGCTGTCAGTCGGGTAGTCGACCACCAGCAGACCACCCTGCTCACTGTCTGGATTAACAACCGCAGCACAGAACGTCAGGAATTTCGGTTGCAAGCGGTGTCCCTTGCCGGCAAACCACTGGAAATCAGGGGACAGACAGAACAGATTCCGGTCGCCGCCGGCGGCAATTATCAACTTCGGCTGATGGTTCTCGCGCCTGTCAGCAACCAGCCGACTGTGGTAGAATTCAGACTGTTCAATAACCGTCAGCAACCGGTTGCCACCGCTACGGCACAGCTATCAGCGTCAACTGATAGCCAATAAAACCTACACTTCTTGCATGCTGACCTCTTTTGTCGGCAACGAAACGAGAAATTCATGGCCAGATTCAGTTCCGCCCAGCTTATTCCCCTGCTGCTCTGTTCCTTCCTGGTATTTTCCGGCTGGGCTGCTTACCAGGCCGCAACCCGGGTCAGTGCCATCAGTGATCGCGATTACTACAGCAACGGGCTGAAATATAACAGCACGATACTGGAAAAACAGGCGGCAGCGGTACTGGGGTGGGAGCTTCGCAGCGAACTGATTGACGGCGCGTTGATCCAGCACCTGACCAACCGTCACGGTGAGCCGGTCAGCGGCGCTACGGGTCAGCTGACACTGCAGTACCGCAAGGCCTTGCTGATCGTCCCCCTTGAAGAGACAGATCCCGGGGTCTATCGTGCTCAATTACCCGAACTATCCGGTGAAAACCTCATCCGGGCAGAGTTTGAACATGATGGTGCCCGGATTTTACGGCGCTTGCTGTTGACCATCTAACATGACCCCGGCCGAAGAATTCACCTGTGATCACTGTGCTGAACAGTTTCCCCCGACCGAGCTGGTAACCGAGGAGGTCACCGGCACTACCCGCAATTTTTGTTGCTACGGCTGTCGCGGGGCGTACCTGATTATCCGTGGTGCCGGCCTCGAACACTTTTACCAGCGCCCCGATCGTCAACCCGGAACCCTCAAAGAAGCCTTCAACTTACGTTTTGACGAGGACTACCTGGCGCGTTTTGTCCGCCATCATGAGTCAGGGGACGAAATCAGCCTGATTGTCGATGGGATCCGCTGTGCCAGCTGTATCTGGCTGATTGAACGACTATTGCGGAAACTTCCCGGAATTGTCTCGGTGCGGGTCAACTTTGCTACCCACCGGGTCCTGGTCCGCTTTGACAGTGCCACAATCAGTGCCGCCGCTATCTGCCGTAAACTCGGCGATATCGGTTACCTGGCACGCCCTTACAGCCTGGACGAACTACAGCAATCGGCCCACCGGGAAATGCGCAGCCTGCTGATGCGCTTTGGAACCGCGGTTTTTCTGACCATGCAGCTGATGGGTTTTTCCCTCGCCCTGTATGCCGGTTATTTTCAGGGGATCGACCTTCAGACCAAGACGATGCTGGAATATTTTGCCGCCATCGTCACCACGCCGGTGGTTTTTTATTCGGGTTTTCCCTTTATTCGTGGCGCCTGGATCAGCCTGCGCAACCATGAGCCCAACATGGATCTGCTAATTGCCCTGGGTACCCTCTGTGCCTATTTTTACAGCCTCTATGCCATGATGACGGGCGCTGAGGTCTACTTTGAAACCGCAGCCATGATTATCACCCTGATTCTTGCCGGACGCCTGATCGAAGCCGGAGCAAGGCGTAAAGCCGCCGCCGGCATCGATCGCCTGCTCAAGCTGGCACCGGCGCGGGCCCGGCGTTATGAAGACGGCATCTGGAATGAGGTTGACAGCCAGGAGCTGCGGCCCGGTGATATCATCCAGCTCAAAGCTGGAGATCGCCTGCCGGTGGATGGTATCGTCACCCGGGGCACCAGTGAAATTGATGAGGCGGCGGTCACCGGCGAACCCCTGCCGGTGCTCAAGGAACGCAACGCCCCGGTTGTCTCCGGCACCCTCAATCTGAACGGCACCATCGAGGTCAAGGTCACTTCAGCCGCAGCGGACTCCTTCCTCGCCCGCATGACCGCCATCGTTGAACAAGCGCAAACCGATCAGGCACCCATTCAGCGCCTTGCTGACCGGGTTGCCGGCGTGTTTATCCCGATCGTGCTGCTGATAGCCGCCGGCACCTTTGTGTACTGGCACCTGCGTGATGGCGCCGCCCTGCTCAATGCCGTCTCGGTACTGGTCGTTGCCTGCCCCTGCGCCCTCGGGCTGGCGACCCCGACGGCGGTAATGATCGCCACCGGCCGTGCGGCAGAAGCCGGGGTGCTTTTTCGTGGCGGTGATATTCTTGAGGCGGCATCACGCATCGACTGTCTGGCATTTGACAAAACCGGCACCATCACCATCGGGCGCCCCCATGTGGTCGGCCTCACCCTCAGCCATGGTACGCAACAGCAATTACTGCAAGGGTTGGCAGATGTCGAAGCCGGCAGCCATCACCCCCTCGCCCGCGGCATTCTCAAGGAAGCCGCACAGCACGGCATCGTTCCCGCTCCGGTCGACACATCCATCACCCACACCGGCCTGGGCATCGAAGCCTGGCAGGGCAATAGCCACCTGATGGCCGGCAACCGCCGTTTTCTCATGCAGCAGGGGGTCGACCTGCCGCAGACCGCAGGCGCCGGGTACAGCGAGGTTCACCTGGCCCGCGACGGTCATTATATCGGCCTGGTCACCCTCGAGGATCAGCTGCGCCCCGATGCGCCCCGGATGTTCAGTGATTTGCAGCGACTCGGCTACACCAGCCTGCTGCTGACCGGCGACCGTAAAGATGTCGCCCGCCGAATCAGCTCGGAACTGGCGATTGATAGCTGGCACGCTGAACTGACCCCGGAACAGAAAGCAGAACATATAGGACAGCTCTCTCCAGCGGCAGTGATGATGATAGGTGACGGCATCAATGATGCGCCGGCCCTGTCGAAAGCCACCATCGGCTGTGCCATCGCCGGCAGCACCGATATCGCCGTTGAAAGCGCTGATCTCATCCTCACCCGGCCGCACCTGGCCAATATCCCCTTTGCCCTGCGCCTCGCGCAAAAAACCCTCGTCAATATCAGGCAGAACCTGGCGTGGGCGTTCAGTTATAATCTGGTTGCTATCCCCCTGGCCGCCAGTGGCCTGCTGGCACCGGTTTACGCAGCGGCGGCGATGGCTGTCAGTTCGGTCTGCGTTCTGCTCAATTCCCTGCGCCTCAAACGCCATGGACTATTGCCATGATGACCTCCACCATCCTGCTGATTTTTTTATCTTTTTGTATCGGCACCGGAGTCTGGTTGTTTTTTCTCTATGCCGTGAAAAAGGGGGAGTTTGATGACGTCGAAGGCCCCAAATACCGGATGCTGGATGATGACGATGAAGAGCCTTCTGACGACGATCGGAATAACGAAAAACACCATCCCGATTAACACCAATCTTCCGCTTGAACCCTTCTTCTGGAGGAGAAGGTGGCTGAAAGCTCAGATAAGGAGGCTTGAAATGGTCACCCCCCTCTCCCTCAGGGCGAGGGGACAAATTGTATCTACGGACGACTGGCTCTAACCAGGTTAATCAAAGTTTTTCTCTTTTCTTAAAGTTTTTTCCAGCCTACTATTTGCACTCTTTTTGTGATACTTTCCCCGCCAACGAAAGCTCTGAAATGTTCGGTCAACCTGGTTTGTTTTCACCCTGCATTTCTTTCTCTAACAAGGAGACATACCATGGATCCTGCTGTACTTGTTCCCGCTGCTGATGTTATCCCGGCGTCCTGGGGTTGGTTTTATGTGCTGCTGCTGGCAACCTTCCTGCTCCACCTGCTGCTGATGAACGCCATGCTCGGCGGTGGCATCATTACGCTGATCAGCTTGTTTCGCAAAACCGAGCAGGATCGGCTGCTCTGCCGCGAATTCAGCTACAAATGGCCCTACACCATCGCCTTTGCGGTCAATTTCGGTGTGGCTCCGCTGCTCTTTCTGCAGGTACTTTACGGCCAGTTTATCTATACCAGTTCGGTACTGATAGCAGCCTGGTGGCTGTCGATTATCGCCATGCTGATCCTCGCTTACTACGCCGCTTACCTCTATGACTTCAAGTTTGACAGACTGGGCGAACCCGGCGTGTTTGTCGCCCTGTTTGCGGTTGCCCTGATGCTCCTGATCGCCTTTATGTTCACCAACAACATGACCTTGATGTTGCAACCGGAACGCTGGCTGGCTTACTTTGGCAACAGCAATGGCACCCTGTTGAATCTTACTGACCCTTCGGTTATTCCCCGTTATCTGCATTTTATCATCGGCGCGGTGGCAGTTGCCGGTCTGTACCTTGCGTTGATCGGTCATTTTGGCTGGCGCAAAAGCCGGGTTGATCCGGCGGCGCTGATCAGCAAAGGAATGCGTTATTTTACTCTGGCAACGGCGCTGCAACTGATCGTCGGCACCTGGTTTCTGATCGCTCTGCCACGCGAGATTATGATGATCTTCATGGGCGGCAGTGTCCTGGGTACCGGGCTGCTGGTCATCGGGCTGCTGCTGACCCTGGCGGTTCTGCACTTTGGTTACCGTCAGCGGCTGATAGTCACCTGCAGTCTTACCCTGGTGCTGATGATTATCATGGTGTTGATGCGTGATCTGGTGCGCACGGCCTATCTTCAGCCCTATTTCAGCCTTGGTGATCTTGAGGTTGCCACCCAGTATTCCCCC
Source organism: Pelovirga sp. (assembly GCA_041686715.1). Lineage (GTDB taxonomy): Bacteria > Desulfobacterota > Desulfuromonadia > Desulfuromonadales > Geopsychrobacteraceae > Pelovirga. The sequence goes on along the minus strand of JAWLDI010000039.1, from coordinate 8,450 downwards.
CTGATTTTCTTTTTAGTGGTGCTTGTCGGTGGCCTGGCCCTGATCGCCTACATGATCAAGCTGGCGCTGAATTGTGGTAAGGAGGTGACGAAATGAACTATCCCGTCTGGGAACTGACAACCTATGGTGGTGGCTTTCTGATAGCCCTGATCGCCATTGTCCATGTTTTTGTTGCCCACTTTGCCGTTGGCGGTGGTCTGTTTCTCGTCGCCATGGAAAACAAGGCCTACCAGGAAGAAGACAAGGGTCTGCTTGACTACGTCAAAAAACACAGTAAATTTTTTCTGCTGCTGACCATGGTGTTCGGCGGCATGACCGGCGTCGGCATCTGGTGGATCATCTCTCTGGTCAGCCCCGGCGCCACCTCCGCCCTGATCCATATCTTCGTATTCGGCTGGGCCGCTGAGTGGGTCTTTTTTCTGGCGGAAATCATCGCCCTGTTCATCTACTTTTACACCTTCGGCAAAATGGACCGGCAAAACCACATGCGGGTGGGGATGATCTACTTCTTCTGCGCCTGGATGTCGTTGTTTCTGATCAACGGCATTATCGGTTTCATGCTCACCCCCGGGGGCTGGAGCGACAACCAGAATTTCTGGTCGGGCTTCTTCAATCCGAGCTTCTGGCCGTCACTGGTGTTTCGCACCGGCCTGGCCCTGACAATGTGCGGGGTATTCGGCTTTGTTACCGGTGCCTACATCAAGGATGCCGCCCTGCGCCAGAAGATCATGCGCACCTGCGCCGGCTGGGTTGTTCTTCCCTTCATCCTGATGGCGGCGGGCGGCTGGTGGTACTTAAAGGCTCTGCCTGAACCGCAGCGCACCATGATCATGGAAAAATCGCCGGAACTGACGGCCTACCTGTCCACCATGTTCTGGTTTATGCCCCTGCTCTTTGTAGCCGCCCTGGTCATGACCATCCGCCTGCCCAATAACCTGCAGAAGGTTTTTGCCTTTGGCGTTGTGGCCATCGCTTTTGTTTATTTCGGTGCTTTTGAGTTCGTTCGCGAGGGCGGACGGCGCCCCTTTGTTCTGTACAATTACATGTATTCCAATCAGATTCCGGTGAGCGCTGCTCCTGATATCATGCAGGCGGGGTTTCTCAAGAGTGGCCGCTGGACGAATTTCGATAGCGCAACAGATGAAAATTTAAAAGATGTCGGTCATGAACTGTTCAAATTTCAATGCAGTTCCTGTCACGCTATCGATGGTCCGCTGAACGATATCCGGCCACTGGTAAAGAAATACGATAATGTGTTCGGGATGGACTCCAAGCTCAATGGTCTGGGGACCATGAGCCCCTATATGCCGCCTTTTATCGGCAGTCGCAGCGAACGCTGGGCGCTGGCGACCTATCTGGTCGGCGAGATCAATCAGCAACCGGAGACTGAAGGCTTATACAATCTGGACATGGGCAACACCGCTGTTGCCACGGTTGAATTGCCGGTGGAGATTCCCGCATTTGATAAAAATCGGGACGAATATGTGCTCCTGGCCTGGAGCCCCCTGGGCATGCGTGAACTCAGTGATGCCGATAAATACTGGCACATCCAGCGGCCTGACAGCGCGATCCATGCCCAACTGGTGCGCCGCGGCGATTCACCTCAACGGGTTATTGACGGGGTGGAAATCCGTTATCAGATTGACAATGCCCCCGGTTCATCGGCCTCACAGCTGCTCGCCACTGACAAATCCGGTGTTATGGCAGCTGATGTTGATCGCTACCTGTTCTACGCTGACGGCATCCCGGTGGTTCCTTACACAGATACCGGCGAGGTAAATCCCTACCCGCTGTTTACTGTCACTGCCATCGACACTGAGTCAGGAGATGTTCTGGCCACCACCAGGACCACGGTACCGGTTTCCACCGAAATGGGCTGTAAAAACTGTCATGGCGGCGGCTGGAAGGTCGACGCTAAAACCGGCATCAGTGATGCGACCGCCATGGACGTTCTGGCTGTTCACGACCGCATCAGTGGTACCGACCTGGTACAGCGGGCTGAGCACGGAGAAATTCTGGATTGCGATTCATGCCATTCACGCACCAGTGATGACCATTCAACGTCGCCATCGCTGCTGAACCTGTCAGCTGCTATTCATGGCTGGCATGCCAACTTTCTTACTGAGCGGGATGGCGCCCAGGCCTGTATCTCCTGTCATGCTGCCCGACCCGATGGAGCTACCCATTTCCACCGTGAACATCATGCAGCATTCATGGACTGCACCCACTGTCACGGCACCATGGAAGAACATGCCTTGAGTCTGCTCAAACAGGAGCAGCAGGCCGGCAAAGCAGGAGCAGAGGTTTTGATGGCAAACTTGCGCAGCAATGTTGACGGTGTCGATACCATCAACCCGCGCCAACCCTGGAGCCAGCAACCTGACTGCCTGAACTGTCACGACTTCTTCGACGTCGGTATGTCGATGGATGCATTCAACAACTGGAACGATCCGGAAGAAGAGTTGTTCCGCAATCGTCAGGATCTGATGGGCGTCATGATGTGTCAGGCCTGCCACGGCAGTACCCATGCCCTCTACCCGGCCGACAACAAATACGGAAGCACACGCGACAACCTCCAGCCACGGCAGTATCAGGGCAATGATCGCCCCATCGGCAACGACTGCACTGTCTGCCATACCGTAGCCAAAGAGTTTGAAGGGCATCACCCCAACTCACTACGCCAGTAACAGCACTGACGCAAAAAGGCAGTCCTGAACGGGCCGCCTTTTTGCGTTGCTTTTAGATTAAAAATATTACCAGCGATCTACCAGGGGGGTGTCAGGCCGAAGCTTGCCAATTTAACCGCAAATTCCTTTGCCTCACGCGAAAGGATCCGGCGCCCCTCCTTGTGCTTGACCCAACCGGTTTTTGTGCACCAGGCCTCCGCCATTTCGGTCTGGCCATTGACGACCAGCGCCAGCAGTTCCTGCTCCTGGCGCGACAGGGTCATCTGTCCGAAACGGTAGTCCTCGAAAGCTTCCCAGGTCGCCGGCACCCAGGTTTTGACAATTTTTTCGCCGATGGTCTCAGCATAACGACGGATTTCCAGTTGGGCGTGGCTGTCCATGCGCAGAGCCAGAAAATGCAGCAGGTTGTGCAGGTCAATCTGCCAGAAGGCTTCCGTGTAGGTGCTTAACGGCAGATCCTTGCGCGCCTGCTCGCGGGCAACCCCGGCGTCAAGGCGCTGTTGATAGACCGCTTTGCTGAGGCGGTGCAGTTCATCTTCAGCCGCCGAAAAGGTTTCACCCTGGGTCACATCAAAAAATCCGCCGCTCCCCTGCTTATTGTCCTGCGCCTGCCGGCGCCAGCTGTCCGCCGGAGTCAACTGAGCACGATCGATAGCGATGGAATAACGGGTGCTGTATTCATTGACACTGGCGGTACGATGGCGAATCCATTGCCGCCAGGTATCCATTGGCACGCGCACGTGCAGCTTGAGCATACACATCTCAAACGGGGTTGTATGCTGATGGCGGAGCAGATAACGGATCAGGGCCCGGTCTTCCGACACCTTGCGAGTGCCGTCGCCGTAGGAAACCCGGGCTGCCTGAACGATAGAAGAATCAGTCCCCATGTAATCAACAAGGCGCACAAAACCATCGTCAAGTACGGGAAAGGCATGGCCAAGCAGCTTATCAAGCTCCGGGCTGGCTGGACGTGTCAGTTGGGTCGTCACTTTATCAAATCCTCTGGCTGATGTTCCAAAAAAACAGAACCATGTTACTATTGTCTGGCAATTGACAACTCTTCCCCCACCTGATCAAAAATGGAGTATTTTATGCCTCATCTGCAGTTCGAAATCAACCGCCCCCTGGAAGACAGCGTTAAAATTGCCTTTGCTGAAAAAGTCCGGCAACTGTTTTCCGCCATTATGGATACCGGCACCGATCACATCAGTATTTCCATCCGTGAATTCGGTACCTACAACCTGTCGGTCGGGCGCGTCAAGGAGCCGGAAAAAGGGGTGGCGCTGGTCAACGCCGATATCCGTGAGGGGCGCACCATCCAGCAACGTCGCGAGTTGACCCTGGGATTCATGCAACTTCTTCACGACAGCTGGCAGATCCCGAAGCAGCATATGTACGTCACCATCACTGAACACAAAGGAGAAGACTTTCACCTGTTTGAGCGCTACCTGGCGAGCTGGCAGGAAGGGGAAGATCCGCTGGCCGATTGACCGCATCATCAGGATATACGTTATTGACGGTTGGTTTCCAGCGCCGCAATCCGGTGACTGCCGTTTTCCATCACCGCAACCAGCTGTTCAACCAGTTGATTAAAGTCGGTTCGCTTGTCTTTAGGAACCGATGCCGCCATGGGGATCTTGGCCGTAATCGGGTTGACCGGCCGACCGCGAACATGCAATTCAAAGTGCAGGTGAGGGCCGGTTGACCGCCCGGTGTTGCCGGAAAGAGCGATCCGTTCGCCACGCGTCACCGTCTGACCACGTTTCACCAGGATCCGATGCAGGTGCAGGTAACGGGTCAGATACTGGCTGCCATGCTGGATTTCGACATATTTGCCGGCATACGGATGACTCTTTACCCGGGTCACAACACCATCTCCGGTTGCCAGGATCGGGGTACCGGTGGGCATTGCAAAATCAACCCCGTTGTGGGGGCGCACCTGCCCGGTAATCGGATGCTTGCGAGCAGGATTAAAAGAAGAACTGATACGGTATTGGGCACCCATGGGATAGCGCCGGAAGGCACGGGCCAGACTTTCCCCGGTGGCATCATAGTAGTTGCCATCTTCAAACAGAAAAGCGGTATGTTCGCGCTGGCGGCGCATAATCCGCACCCCCTCAATGCGACTCTGGCCGGTAAACTCCTCGCCGACAAACTGCTGGCTGCGCACCACCTGAAAGCGGTCACCAGCCCGCATATCACGGGCAAAGTTAAGGTGATCACGGAACAGGTTGGTAATATTGGCCGTTTCCATCTCGCTTAAACCAACACCGATAGCCGACAGATAAAAGCTGCCGTTGATTTCACCATCAAGCAGCTGCTGCCGCCACCGGCCCGGGTGGATAATCTCTTCGTAACCGAAACTGTCGTTATCAAACCGGGAATACAGCACCTGTTTGCCCGGATCGATAAAAAGCTCCATGCTCAGCAGCCGTGAACCATCCTCATCAAAGGTGAAGGTCAGATGCTGTCCGGGGCGCAGCACATCCAGAGCCAGCAGCGACTCATCGGCAGCAAGAATCTGATACATCGCACTGTGAATACCCAGTTGATCAAAAATGGTGCTTAAGGTATCGCCATTACTGATCTGGTGAACAACAATATGATCCTCCGCCTCTTCTTCCTCGATCAGTGTCGCAATCTGTTCCGGTAGCTGTTCCAGTTGCGGTTGCGGCTGCCACTCAAGAGTCGGCACAGAGACCGTGCCTGTTTCGGCAGGCACCGGTGTTCGCTGGGCGGGGGTTGTCATCAGGTAAGAGAGCAGGCCGATCATAGCGACTACAGTCAGCCCGGCACGGAGCATGCGCTTGCGCCGTAACCGTTTTCGTTCCTGAGGTGATAATATCCACTTGGCGTTCATGATTGACAACTCATAGCTGAGTGTTCAACAAAAAGACTAGAGCAAAAATAATGACGAAAAATACTACACCGTTATGATGACAAAGGCCAGCTTTCAAAACGGTACAAGCAAAACTGTCCTTAACGTTAGAACTTTATCACACTTTTCAAAAAATTAAAAGCGGCTGCCAGCACTTCATATCCCTGCTACAATACCTTCCACTAATGTTTCTGAAACGTCTCTGGTGGAGGATACAATGATCAGATTAGCCCTGCTGTCCGTATTATGCTTGTGGTTGTTGGCCACCACTGCCGTCGCAACGCCGAATGAGGTGACCCTGTTCCCCACTGGTGGCGTAGCAACTGAACAATTTTCCATTGCGCCGGGCAGCAAGTCGACAACCCTGTTGTTGCCGGAGGTCGTGGTACCTGAATCCTTGCGCCTTGAGCTGATCAACGCTGCCGACCACCAGCGGGTTACGGCAATAGAATACCAGTCGATTATTGCAGAAAAAGAACCTTTTGCCGATCTGCGTCAGACCATCGACGGTCTCAAACGTCAGATCAATGCCCTTGAAGACCAGATCACCGCTCGGCGAATCACTCTGGATTACTGGCAAAAACCTGCGCCGACAACTTCAGCCACTCCGGCGGAAATGCAGCAGGCAGGTACGCTGATCCGTCGTGAAGGAGAGGCACTGCTCAATGAGATCAGTCAACTGTCATGGGAGCAAAACGATCTCAAAAGCCGCCTGAAAGAAGCAGAACGGCAGCTGGAGCAGAAAACCGGCCGGCAGCAACGTTACTGGCAGGTCGATGTGCAACTGCTGCATCCGGTCACCACTGCGCTTGACATCAGTGCCCGGTACCGGCTGCGCAATGTTGGCTGGACTTCCTCCTATGTTCTTGATGCCCGCCCTGCAGATGGCGTGATCGAATGGATCTGGACGGCCCGCATCAACCAGCGCAGTGGCAGCGACTGGGAGGAGGTTGACCTCAAACTGGCGACGGCAGAGCCGGTTTTCACCCTGGCGCCACCGCAACTGCCCGACTGGAAAATCCGTGAAGGATCGCTCGGACCGACCCCCAGGACAATGACCCGAAGCGACATGATGGCGGCCGCTCCAGCCAGGCAGTCGGCAACGCCCGAGCCACCACGGCAGCAAGGGCAGTTGTTTGACATCTACGATCTGGGCCCGCAACGTGTTGCGTCCGGCATCCCGGCCCGGATCCAGGTTCGCACAGGAAACTGGAATGCCGACTTTGCCTACCTTGCGCGCCCGCTCCAATCAACCCAGGCGTTTCTCGAAGCGCGCCTGAACACCGACCAGGAGTTCATCCCCCTGCCGACCGGTACAGCCTCAATCCAGGTCGATGGGGTCCATGTCGGGCAACGCAACTTCTCCCTCTATCAAAAAGAAGATATCGCTTTGAGTTTCGGCAGTGACCCCGGGATCCTGATTGAGGTTGATAGTGACCATGTTGCGGGAGAGCGCGGACTGCTGAATCGAGAAAAAACCTATGACTGGAACTGGGCCATCAGTTTCTCCAACCACAAACATCTGGATATCGAACTACGTGTAGAAGACACCCTTCCCCATGCCGGACACGAAGATATCATCATCCGCGAAGCGTTCGAGCCGCCCTTACCAAAACGCGAGGATAACCTGCTTTTCTGGACACTGCCCCTCAAAGCAGGCGAGCAACAGATCCTCAAATACGGCTACAGCATCAGCTACCCCAAAGACATGGACATCATGTCAGGGCGCTGAAAAAGACCAAGGGCAGCTGCCTGCTCCCCTGCTGCACCGACAGTTGTCCAACCGCCGTCCCGCCGACTCATGTTTCGAATAAAAAAAACACCAGAACGAACGCACGCTCGTTTTTTATGTTGACCTATCGCGACATTTAGACATATAAACACACCTGTTAATTATTATCACAGCTGATTCCATGTGAGCTTCAAGTGCAATTGCCCAGTGACGGCGTTGTACCGGGGTCCTGCCGCGTAACTGCCCGGCTCACACTCACACCACACCACAAGGAGGAACCATGAAAAAGGTACTTGGTATTCTGGTACTGGTCGGCCTGCTGGCCCTGCCTGTCAGCGCCCTGGCCGCCACCCTCGAGGAACGCATTGAGGAACTGAACCGCCAGACACTGGAACTCAAGCAACAGCTTGAGCAGATGCAACAGCAACAGCAGCAGCAGGACGAAATCATCGGCGAAATCGACGAAACCATCTACGACGACATGAGCAGCCGTTTTCAGTGGTCAGGCGATTTCCGTACCCGCTATGATTACTACAGCCGAGATCGCTACACCGGTGACAATCCTAACAAAACCATCACCGAAAAGAACGACACCCTGTTCACCAACCGTCTGCGTCTCAACATGAGTGTCCGCGCCCTGGAAAATGTCGACTTCGTCGGCCGTCTCACCATGTACAAGGCCTGGGGGATGCAGAGCGCTCCTTCGACTGATGGCGCCGGATATTTTGGCGGCTACCCGGCGATTGACGGTAATTCCGGGCGCACCCCGGACGATGACAAACTGCTGGTCGACCGCGCCATCGTCAACTGGAACAACATCGGCGGCAGCAATTTCTGGCTCTCCATGGGACGACGACCCACCACCGACGGCCCTCCCAGCCAACTGCGCCTGAACAACAGCAGCCGCATGGCCACCCCGGTCTCCTACATGGACTGGCCCTTTGACGGTGCCACCCTGGGCTACGCTTACGACAGCCTTTTCGGCGTTGTGGATCTGCCCGGCCGCATCCGTTTCTGCTACGGCCGCGGCTATGAAGCCGGACTGGGTGAAAGCACCCTCAACGATACCGACTTCGCCGGCATCAGCTGGGATATCTACAACAAGAACGATCGCTTTGTTTATCTGCAATCTTACGTGGCCATGGAAGTTTTC
>JAWLDI010000038.1:0-18794 GCA_041686715.1 Pelovirga sp. | reverse complement strand
ACTAAACAAATATATAAAATTTTGTCCTAGACAAAAAAGATAGTTCCATATATATTACTAGATAAGTAATCAAAAGGCTTGAGCGGCAGTCGGATTGCGGCGCTTCGGAGATTCTGAGTTTCTCATCGCTTGTGACGACTAGCTGGCAACGAACAAGGGAGTAGGCCTATGCAGCATAAAAGATTTGTGTTGGTTAGTATTGTCCTGGCGTTGTTACTTCTGGCCGCCGGCTGCTCTGCGGTTGATGTCAAGCGCTATGCGGGGCAACAACCGGAGTTCGACCTGTTTGATTACTTTATCGGTGAGACCCGTGGCTGGGGTATTGTCCAGGATCGCAACGGCGAGTTAGTGCGTCAGTTCGTCGTTGATATCAACGGCTATCGCAACGATGCCGGTGAGCTGGTGCTGGATGAGCAGTTTGTCTGGAGTGATGGCGAACGCAGCGAACGCATCTGGACCATTGAAAAAACCGGCCCCAACGATTTCCGTGGCCGGGCAGCTGATGTTGTCGGTGTTGCCGAGGGGGCAATTTATGGCAACGCCCTCAACTGGAACTATGTGCTTAACCTTGAAGCGCGTGGTTCTACCTGGAAGGTGCGCTTCGATGACTGGATGTTTCTGCAGCCGGATGGGGTGTTGCTGAACCGTGCGACCATGTCCAAGTTCGGATTTGAGCTGGCTCAGGTGACGATTGCTTTTCAACCGGTTGAAGATGCAGGAGACGAAAATGATGCGAGTAATTAAGAGGTGTCTGCCCGGCACCGGGTCGGGGACCCTGTGTCAAGGGACGCTTTTCACCGTCCATGGCCGCTTGACTGTCGCCCTCCCTGACGACAGACACCCTTGGCACAGGTCCCCCGACCCTGCGTTAAGGATGGAGCTGAAGAGGTACTATAAAGCTTTGCTGCTGTTGCCGTTGCTCCTGCTGTTAGCCGTGGCGCCCACTCATGCCGATCCTGCCGACGGTCTGGTGGTGCGGGGCGAGGGCAATGTCCGTTACCTGGGCTTTATCCGGGTTTACGATGCTGAGCTGATGGCCCCGGCGGATGCCGGGCTGACGGATGTGCTGCAAGCCCGACGCTCTTTTTGCCTGCGTCTGACCTATAATGTGGCGCTGACCGCAGAAAATTTTATCACCGCTGCGGAAGAGATATTGTCACGGCAATATTCGCGGGGCGAGCTAGATCAATATCGACCGCAGCTTGACCAGCTTCACCAGGCCTATCGCGATGTCGCTAAGGGGGATCGTTATCGGCTTTGCTACGACTCTGACAGTCAGACAACCCGACTGATTCTCAATGAGGACACACTTGTGACGGTAAGTTCACCGGAATTTGCTGTTCTTTATTCCGGCATCTGGCTGGATGCGGAGCAGCCCCTGGATGCTGGTTTGCGTAAGCGGTTGTTGGCGTCTCTGGTGGATGAGCGGGGGTAATGATGATATCGGAATCGACACTGGAACATTTTTTTAATACCTACCAGCGACTGAACCGCGACAACCTGGAGCTGCTCGGCGGAATCTACAGTGAAGATGTCCGCTTCAGTGACCCGGCTCACAACCTCAAGGGTTTGTCGGCTCTGCGTGATTATTTTGCTGAGCTTTACGCTAATGTCGAGCAGATTCATTTCGATTTTTCCCCGCCCCGGATCAGCGATGACCAGGTGTTTGTCCAGTGGGTGATGCGTTTGCGTCATCCCCGTTTGAATCGTGGGGGCGAGATCGAAGTGCCGGGTATCAGTTGTCTGCATTTTGCAGAAAATGGCCTGGTTGATGACCACCGCGATTATTTTGATCTGGGCGTATTGCTCTACGAGCAGTTGCCCCTGCTGGGCTCCCTGGTGCGGGCGGTTAAAAGGAGGTTTTCGGCATGAAGATTCTGATTACCGGAGCAACCTCAGGTATCGGCAGGCAACTGGCCCTCGATTACCATGCCGCCGGCCATGAGGTATGGGCCTTGGGGCGTTCGGCTACCCCTTTGGCCGAACTGGAACGGCAAGGACTCCATACCGGACGGGTCGATCTGGAAAATCGCGAGGAAACCCTGTCCTGGTTTGCTCGAATCGAGAAGCTTGACCTGGCGATCCTTTCAGCCGGCAACTGTGAATATATCGATTTGCCGGACTTTGACAGTGCCCTGGTGGTGCGGGTGATGCGCGCCAACGTTGAATCCCTGGCGCACTCTATCGAAGGGGTACTGCCGGCACTGCGTCATGGCAGAAACCCTCATCTGGTCGGCATCGGTTCATCCGCCGCCTACCTGCCCCTGCCACGTGCTGAGGCTTACGGTGCTTCCAAGGCGGCGGTGGCTTATATGCTCGATACCCTGCGCATCGGTCTGGCCGCAGAGGGGATTCGCGTCAGTCATGTTGCCCCTGGTTTTGTCAAAACCCCCCTGACGGATCGCAATGATTTTCCCATGCCCTGCCTGGTCACGGTGGAGCAGGCCAGTAGTGCCATTCGCAAGGGAATCGCCGGCGGTAAAAAGGAGATTCATTTTCCCAAACGTTTTACCGGTACGATGAAGTTGCTTTCTTTGTTGCCACGCTCGCTGTGGCTTGCCCTTGCCCGAAAGATGATCAGATGAAAAAACGTATCGCTGTTATCGGCTCCGGCATTGCCGGTTTAACCGCAGCCTATTATTTAAATCGCAAATACCAGGTGACCCTGTTCGAGGCAGACCAGCGTCTCGGCGGGCATACCCACACTGTACAGGTTGAATGGCAGGGGGAAAAAAGTGCTATCGATACCGGTTTTATTGTTTTTAATGACCGTACCTATCCCGGATTTATCCGTTTGATGGACGAGCTGGGGGTCGACTACCAGCCCACCGAGATGAGCTTTTCGGTCACCAACCCGGCCCTCGGGCTGGAGTATAATGGCAATAACCTCAGCAGTTTGTTTGCCCAGCGGGGAAATCTGGTGAATGCCGGTTTCTGGCGCATGCTGGCGGACATCGGGCGCTTTAACCGTCAGGTTCGCAAGGCCGCCATTGAGTCGCCGGCAGCCACTACCCTGGGGGCGTTTCTCGATCGTCAGAGGTACGGGGACCTGTTTATCGATAACTATCTGCTGCCCATGATCTCAGCGATATGGTCGACGGACCTGGAGCAGACCCGTGAATTTCCTCTGGTGTTTTTTGTGCGTTTTTTTGAAAACCACGGTCTACTCAATCTGGTTGATCGCCCCCAGTGGTATACCATCAAGGGGGGGTCAAGCCGCTATATTGAACCTCTGACGGCCTCATTTAAAGAGGGGATTCATCTGGCTGCCGGCGTCGAGACGATCACCCGCCATAGCGATGCACTGAAAGTGGTGGCTGCAGGGCATGAGTATAGCTTTGATGAAGTGGTGCTGGCCTGTCACGGCGATCAGGCGTTACGGATGCTCGCTGCGGCGACAGCGGATGAGCGACGGATACTTGGAGCCTTTCGTTTTACTGCCAATGATGTGATTCTGCATACCGATCAGCGCTGGCTACCCCAAAGTCCGCGTGCGCGGGCAAGCTGGAATTATCACCTGCGCCAGCCGGGACAGGGACGTTCAACGGTCACCTATTACATGAATCGCCTTCAGCAGTTGGATAAACACCATGCCTACCTGGTCACTTTGAATGAGGATGTTCCCGAAGAGTCGACTATCGGTCGCTACCAATATGATCACCCGATTTTTGATCTGGAATCGATCAGCGCGCAACAGCAGTGGTCACAGATATCCGGGACTGACCGCATCCACTATTGCGGGGCCTGGTGGCATAACGGTTTTCATGAGGATGGCGTTCAAAGTGCCCTGCGCGTCTGCAATGCCCTGGGGGTGACACCATGACTTCGGCTCTCTACGTCGGGCGGGTTGCGCATCAACGTTTTATCCCGCGTCATCACAGTTTTTCCTATCCTTTCTTCATGTGGTTTCTCGATCTGGAAAAGATCGCTGAGCTGCCTGATCTCGGGCGCTGGTTTTCGGTGAGGCGTTTTGCCTTGAGCCGCTTCTTGCGATCCGATTATCTCGGGCCGGCAAGTGAGCCGTTGCATCTGTCAGTTAAACAACGATTGCTCGAATTAACCGGTGAACCGGTTGAAGGAACCGTGTGCGCTCTGCTGAATCTGCGTACCTTGGGGCTGTACTTCAGCCCGGTGAATTTTTACTTCGGCTACGATCGCGATGGTAATTGTACGCACATGCTGGCTGAAGTCTCCAATACCCCGTGGAATCAGCGTCATCATTACGCTCATCTGCTGGAGCCGGGGCTGAGCCGGCGTGCCAACCCCAAACAATTTCATGTGTCTCCCTTTAACCCGATCAGTCAACATTACCGCTGGCAGATTGAGCCTCCGGCTGAACAGGCAACGATTGCTATCGACGTTGATGACCACCGCGGACACCTGTTCCGGGCATTGATCAAGCTGAAACGCCGGCCCCTGACCCTGTCGTCGGTGCGTCGCCAATTGCTCCGCAAGCCGGTGATGACCCTGTCGATACTTGTCGGAATCTACTGGCAGGCGCTGAAATTATATCTGAAAAAAGTTCCTTATGTTCCATATTCAAAGGAGTTGTCATGATTTCATCTACTCTTAATTCCCGCTTTGTGGTTGGCCGGAACAGTACGGCCAGTCGAGTCCAGGCATGGTCACGCTCATTGCTGCACCGCCTGTTGCAGCAGCTGCACTATGGTCAGATTACCCTGGTTGAAGGGGACCAGCAGATCATTTTTGGGCAGGATACTGATTTTCATGCCCAGATCCATGTCAATGATCCGGCCTTTTACCCCAAGGCGGTATTCGGCGGGTCGATTGGTGCCGGGGAATCCTATGTTGATGGCGATTGGGACGCGGATTGTTTGACCACCCTGGTGCGCATTGTCGCCCGCAACAGCAAGCTTCTCGACCAACTGGAAGAGCGCTGGGCGTGGCTGACGCGTCCCTGGCAGCGGGCGAAACATCTGTTGCGCAGCAACAATCGCTCCGGCTCTAAAAAGAACATCCTCGCCCACTATGATCTTGGCAATTCGATGTACGAGAGTTTTCTCGATCCGACCATGATGTACTCAGCGGCTATTTACCCCCATGCTGACAGCAGTCTCGAGGAGGCTGCCATTTATAAGCTTGACCTTATCTGTCGTAAACTTGATCTGAGTGCCGCTGATCGGGTTATTGAAATTGGCACTGGCTGGGGGGGCTTTGCCATTCACGCTGCAACACATTACGGCTGTCACGTAACTACGACGACTATTTCTGATGCCCAGTATGCAGAAGCTGCTCGCAGAATTGCTGCTGCCGGGTTGGAAGATCGTATCACCCTGCTAAAGCAGGACTATCGCGATCTGGAAGGGGCCTATGACAAGCTGGTCAGTATTGAGATGATCGAGGCGGTTGGCCATCGCTTTTTGCCGCAATTTTTCCAGCAATGTGCCGGTCTGCTCAAGCCTGATGGAATGATGCTGCTGCAGGCGATCACTATGCAGGATCAACTCTATCAGCGTTACCTCAGCGGTGTCGATTTTATCCAGGAGTATATTTTCCCCGGGGGATGTCTGCTGTCCAATCAGCATATGTTAAAACTGGTGAGTGAAAGAACCGATATGGTTGTCCGCAATCTTGATGATTATGGTCTTGATTACGCCAGAACCTTAAAAGATTGGTTTGTTCGATTTATAGCAAACTATAATAAAATTGAACAAAAGGGTTATGATGAACGATTTAAGCGCTTATGGAGCTACTATTTCTGTTATTGCGAGGGTGGTTTTCGTGAACGTAGTATCAGTGTCGTACAGCTGACGGCAACTCGCCCCGGCCATCTGCAGCCCCTTTCCAGATCATGAATCCGCTGCTGAATATCGCTATTTATCAGCTGATCTGGTTCACTGCGGTGGTCGGCCAGGATGATTTGTTGTGGATAGCCGGAGGGTTGATCTTGCTCCATTATGCGCTGACGCCGATGCCAAAGACAGATCTTCTGTTGATGATCCTGGTGCTGAGTATAGGTGTGCTGATAGATGGAACACTGAGCGTGTCCGGCTTTTTTACCTTTAGTGATGATGGTTTTCCTATTCCTCTTTGGCTTGGATGTATCTGGATGGGTCTGGCTACCCTGTTCAATAATAGCCTTGTTTGGCTTAAAAATCGCCTGTGGCTTGCAGCGCTGCTGGGCGCTATAGGTGGTCCGGCGGCTTATATTGCCGGCGGACGCCTCGGGGCCGCTGCGTTCACCTTATCGATTTCCTGGTCGGTAGCGGTGTTGGCCATCGTCTGGGGGCTGCTGGTGCCGGGATTGGTGTGGTTGAGCACGAAGGTTGTAATTGCCGGGGATCGGCCGTTACGCTCTTTGCTTCTTCGATTGTATTGAGCGTTTTCCCACAACAAATTGCGAAAAAAGTCCACGGACAACACGACAATGTTAAAAGCTCTTCAACCTGATGTTGGAGCACGTTCTTAAGAAGGACCTTTTTTCTCGTGTCTTTCCGAGTTTTCCGTGGACTCAAGTATCTTCACATCACAGTGCCATCCAGATCATGCGCAGCGCCAGCACCGTCAGCAGAATCTTAATCGTCCAACGCAGAAAATCTCCGGGGGCGAGCCGCCGTATTCTGGTGCCAAACCAGGACCCGACAGTTACAGATATCATCATCCCGGCAATGAGGGGCAGGTAGGAAGCAAAGGCAAAACCCAGCAGTCCAAAGACGGCAATCTTTACCAGGTGTACTGTTGTCATCAGGGCGGCCATGGTAGCGACCGCCTGGCTGCTGGTCAGGCCGTGGCGCAGCAGAACCGGCATATTTAATGGACCGGTGGCGCCGACAAACAGCGTAATAAAGCCGTTGACCAGCCCCAGAGTGAAAAACTTGCCCGGTAGTTTGAGGTTGGCAGGCCCCTGCGGGAGCCAGGTCAGCAGCAGGATAAAGAGCCCCAGAGGC
Organism: Pelovirga sp.; assembly: GCA_041686715.1. Lineage (GTDB taxonomy): Bacteria > Desulfobacterota > Desulfuromonadia > Desulfuromonadales > Geopsychrobacteraceae > Pelovirga. Next base: position 11,886 of record JAWLDI010000038.1, on the reverse strand, counting down.
AGCGGCAGAGCTGTTTCCGGAAACGATTGCAACAGCGGCAATCCACATATTCCCCCGAGAATGACCCCTGTGACAAAAGGAATGAGCAGGACGATCACCAGTTCGTTGCGACCAAACCAGGCGCGGCTCAGGTTACTGCACAGTTGCACCATGCCATGAACCGGAATGACCGCGATAGGCGGAAGAATCATGGTCATGACCGCGAGCAGCAACAAGCCGCCACCGAGACCAACAGTCGCCGTCAGGGTCGAAGTGAAAAAAGCTACAATAATCAGCAGTAATTCGCCGCTCATGGGCCGCTTTCTGGTGACACTTATACGCGATTTTTACGTAGCTCAGCCAGACGGTAAAAGGTGCCGCGCCAACATATCCCACCCTGCAGCAGGTTAAGCGTCATTGTCCGCAATGAGATAGCACAGAGCACAAGAACCACAAAAGGAAAGCCGATCAATTGCCAGCCAGTCGTGTTAAAGCGCCTGGCGCTGACCCATGTCAGCACGCTCAAGGTCAGCACGCTCAGCAGTGACAGTAGCCAGATCGTGCCGTTGGTTAATAATAGAGCCAGATAGGGCCAGACGAACAGGACCAAGCCTAGTGTTATGCCACCAAGGGTTGCTCCAACGTGGTAGTCGGATCCGGCAAAGAGGTTTTTCTCCAGGCCAACAACCATCGCCCTGACACTGCCATACCACTGCACACTGATAAGTTCGTGACCGTAGGCAAATTGCTGACGATGGCCGGCGTCTTTGACGATTTTTCCAAGCTTCAGATCATCGTCCGGGCGCAAACGGATGCGGCGGTGGCCATCAACCTGCCGATAAACGGAAGTGCGAACCAGATTAAATGCGCCAACGCCGATGTGACAACGGGTGCGCGGGTCGGCAACTTTCCACGGTCGGGTATACAGTCCGAAAAAAAATCCGAAGCAGGCAGCTAGCAACGTCAGCAGCAGCCCCGGCATTTTCAGGGCCGGGCTGACAGCTAGATGATCAAGCTTCTGTCGCTCTAAAAGGCTGACGGCCTTTTGCAGGGTCGCAGGGGCCATGATGATGTCAGCATCGGTGAAAAGCAGCACCTTGCCGGTAGCTATCCGGCTGCCCTGCCACAAGGCGTGATTTTTACCGAGCCAGCCATCTGGCAGGTGATCAATGGTAAGCGACTTTAATTGTGAATAGTTTGTCGTCATCCGGGCAACGATGTGGCCAGTGCTATCGGTGGAGCGATCATTGACGACGATTAGCTCGATGTCAGGGTATTCAATATGCAGTAAAGATAAGAGAGCTGCTTCCAACTGCTCTTCTTCATTGCGTGCAGCTACAATGATCGACAGGGATGGGAGCAGTGGCGGCGCTAAGGGCGTGATCTGGTGCAGATTGATCAGGTGGCGGGCATGATAAATCAATTCGACTGCAATCAGCAGATGAATAGTGAGGATGGCCAGCGCCAATATGATGAACATCGTGTCTCCGGATAAAATAAAGCAGCCCTGCCTTTTAAGGTAAGGCAGGGCTGCAGGTGTGTCAAAGTAAAGCGTGATGACTAATCGTCGGCCATGGAGATTTTCCATTCTTTCCAGACGTTGCCGACCAGATCAATTCCCGGCTTGAGGGTGGGTTTACCAGGACGCCAACCGGACGGAGTAGCCTCGGCACCGCCGGTTTTACGGACGTGCTGGAAGGCCTGCAGCTGGCGCAGGGTTTCATTGACATTGCGGCCAACCGGCGGGGTCAGTACCTCATAACCCTGGATGATACCATCGGGGTCGATGATGAAGCGACCGCGGTTCTCCACCTTGGCGCTTTCGTTGTATACCCCATAGAGTTTACCAACATCACCACCGGCGTCAGAGAGCATCGGGAAGGGGATGCCCCCATCGACCATTTTGCCTAACTCCTGATCGCACCAGATTTTATGGGTAAACATACTGTCAATACTGACAGAAAGGATTTCGGCTCCAAGCTTCTGAAATTCTGCGTATTTCCCGGCAACTGCCGAGATCTCGGTCGCTCAGACAAAGGTGAAATCACCAGGATAGAAACATAGCAGGACCCACTTGCCGGCATAATCGGAAAGCTTGACCTGGTCGATAAATTCCCCTTGCTTATAAGCCGGGGCAACAAAATCCGGGGCTTTTTCTCCAACTTGAATCATTTTTTGCTCCTTATTAGCGGTTTGCGGTGGCACAGATTCGCTGCTGACAGCTTCATCAGCAGGAACAGCGCCACCTGCGGCTGGCCGGGTACATCCGGCTCCCTGAGCCTCACTCATAGTTGACTCCTTTCTAGGATTAATTCCTAAAACTCTGATACACAACATAAGGGGTAATATTTAAAATGTCAATCACTTCCTGCTTAGATATTTAGAATAGCACTGGTTAGTACGGCAAACAACCGAGAAACAGCATGGGAAATAAACAACATTGGTTGTGCTTTTATCAGAAAGGTAACTGCGACTACGCTTCGCCTTGGGCAGAATGACAGCCGGCCTCAGTTCTGGTAAGTTGCGTCAGTGTGTAGTTGCAGGAACCAGATTTTTTTTGCCGGCATCGCCACTGGTATCGTGTAAGGACACGGTTGCTCCGCCCCGGGCGCAGAAACCGTGCCCCTGCACCAGCACAGCATCTCGATATGTTTATAACGGGGCAAATAGAAATAGCAAGGAGTATCCCCTTGACAGACCTTAGTGAGCGCATTCTTGTCCTGCTGGCCGACGGTAAAAAACTTGATCGTCGCGCCATGGCAGAGCATCTCGATTTGCATGGCGCAAAACGTAAAGAGTTGACCCGGGTGCTGAAACAGCTAACCGTAAGCGGCAAGCTTGAGCAGCGTCGCGGACATTACCGGTTGAACAGCAACCGTCGGATATGCGAAGGGAATTATCATGGTACCGAGCAGCAGTACGGCTTTGTAAGTGTTGCCGGACGGGAGGATATTTTTATCCCGGCTCAGTATGTGGGCTCTGCCCTGGATGGCGATAAAGTACAAATCGAGATACGAAAATCAACCAGGGACAGGCGACCGTTTGGTGTGATTACGGCGATCATTGAGCGAGCCCGGTCACATATTGTAGGCGTACTGCGATCAGATGATCAGGGCAGGTTGGTTGTGCCTCAAGATCGCCATGCCGGCCCAGCAGTGCGGGTTGGTCAGGCAGATAGCTGCCAGGATGGTGATCTGGTCGAAGTACTGATCGAAGAGTACGCAGAGGGTGGCGGTACCGCCCGGGGGAAAATAGTCGAACGCCTGGGGCGTTTGGGTGATCCCCATACAGACGTTATCAGCGTTTTGCGCAGAAAGAAAATTCCACATGACTTTTCACGTGCTGCGCTGGCCGCTGTTACCAGGGTGCCGACTCAACTCGAAGAGCAGGATCTGGCCGGTCGCACCGATCTGCGTCAGTTACAGCTGGTAACCATCGATGGCGAAACGGCAAGGGATTTTGACGACGCGGTTGCGTTGCAGAAACAGCCTGATGGAAATTACTGTCTTCGGGTCTGTATTGCCGATGTTGCCCATTACGTCGCGGCGGGGGAGAGTATTGACGAGGACGCGCGTGAGCGCGGAACCAGCGTTTACTTTCCCGGTTTTGTTGTTCCTATGCTGCCGGAAGCACTAAGCAACGGGATCTGCTCGCTGAATCCGGGGGAGGATCGTCTGGTGATGGCGGCAGAAATGATCATCAATACAGAAGGTAAAACCCTGTCGGCAGCATTTTATCCGGCGGTTATGAACAGTCATGGCCGTTTCACCTACACCCAGGTTGCAGCGTATCTGGAAGATGGCGATGATGCCGAGATCAAGCCCGAATTCCGACAACAATTGGAGACGATGGACGAACTGGCACAGCTTCTTACGCAGATGCGCTATCGACGTGGCAGCTTGAATCTGGATCTGCCCGAAGTTGACATTGTTGTTGATGACAATGGCAGGCCGCTGGAGTTGGTCAAGGTTGAGCGCAATATCGCCCATCGTCTGATTGAAGAGTTTATGCTGGCAGCTAATGAGGCCGTCGCCAGGTACCTGGGAGGGCAAGGCTGGCCTTTTCTTTATCGCGTACACAGTGAACCTGATGAAGCCAAACTTGAGGAGTTGCAGCAACTGGCAGCCGGTTGCGGTTATGGTCTGGTGCTGGGAAAAGATCTGCACCAGTCGTTACAAGGGCTGTTGGAAGAGGTCGCCGAGCGACCGGAAGGTAGATTGATCAGTGAGCAATTGTTGCGCAGTCTCCAGCAGGCAGTATATACACCGCATAATGAAGGTCATTTCGGCCTGGCGGCAGAAGAGTACTGTCATTTTACCTCGCCTATCAGACGTTATCCAGATCTGCTGGTGCACCGGGTACTTAAACAGGTATTAGCCGGGGCAACCAAGAACACTGTGCCAGGAACAGCGCAGCTCGAATCTCTGGGGACGGAGTGTTCCGCCCGGGAAAGACGGGCGATGGAGGCAGAGCGCGACCTGGCCGACCTGCGTCGCTGCCAGTTGATGGAAGATCGGGTCGGAGAAACCTTTACCGGTATTATCTCGTCAGTGGTGGATTTTGGTTTTTTTGTCGAACTTGATGACCTTCTTGTTGAAGGACTGGTGCACGTGCGTTCACTGGTCGGCGATTACTATCACTTTGACCCGACAAATCTGATCTTGACCGGCGAAAACAGCCGTCAACAGTTCCGTATTGGTATGACCGTTGAGGTTAAATTGGAGCGTGTCGACACAGTGCGGCGGCGTATCGATTTCCGTCCGTTGGATGATGCGGCTGACGGCAGCAGTAACAACCGTAAGCGCAGCAGCAGGGTGTCCAAAAAGCACCCGAAGCGCCGTAGAAAAAAATAAATTTCAGTTAATGCATCTGCTCAGACTTTTGAAAAAAAACAAAGTATGAACAAGAAAGAGCTATTTTAAGGTTTTACAAAAATTGATCAGTGCATTTGTCGAGCTGTCATGACTGGTAGTCGGTTCCGCTGTTTGAAGGTCTGCGAGAATCGATTTCGCCAACTGCTTGCCCAGTTCGACGCCCCATTGATCGAAGGAGTTCAGATTCCAGACTGCCCCCTGGGTAAAGATTTTGTGTTCATAAACAGCAATCAGGCTGCCAAGGGTGCGCGGTGTCAGCTTGCGCATCAGGATTGCGGTGCTTGGTCGGTTGCCGGGAAAAACCTTGTGGGGCAGCAGTAGGTTGATTTCCTCGTCATTCAGGCCTGCGGCTGTCAGCTCCTGGCGGGCCTCATTCTGGGTTTTGCCGCGCATGAGAGCTTCGGGTTGCGCAATGAAGTTGGACAGGAGGAGTTGCTGATGATCGCCTGTGGGATTGTGGCTTTCTACTGCGGCGATAAAATCGGTCGGTACCAGTCTGGTTCCTTGGTGAATCAACTGATAGAAGGCGTGCTGACCGTTGGTGCCGGGCTCTCCCCAGATAACCGGACCGGTTGCGTAAGTGACTGTCTCGCCACTGAGAGTGGTTCTTTTGCCATTGCTCTCCATATCTGCCTGTTGCAGATAGGCGGGGAAGCGGTGCAGAGATTGATCATAGGGAAGAATAGCATGGCTGTCAGCAGCCAGAAAGTTGTTGTTCCAGATGCCGATCAGTCCCATCAGGACAGGGATGTTTTGTTCCAGCGGTTGTGTGCTGAAATGTTTGTCGGCCAGATGGGCTCCGTATAAGAGCTCTTCGAACTGGTCCATGCCGATGGCCAGAGCAATAGAAAGGCCAATTGCCGACCAGAGGGAGTAGCGGCCCCCGACCCAGTCCCAGAAAATAAACATGTTGTCGGTGTCTATACCAAAGTCACAGACCTTTTCATGATTCGTGGAGATGGCAACAAAATGTCTGGTGACGGCGCTGTTATCGCCAAGCTGATCGATGAGCCACTGTCGGGCCGAGTGAGCGTTAGCCATGGTTTCCTGGGTGGTAAAGGTTTTCGAGGCAATCAGGAACATGGTCGTTTCCGCATCAAGCTGACGTAATGTCTCACACAGATGGGTAGCATCAACATTGGAAACAAAATGAACCCTGAGCCGTTCATGTTGATAAGGCTTGAGGGCTTCGGTGACCATCAAGGGGCCAAGATCAGAGCCGCCAATGCCGATATTGACGATGTCAGTGATGGCTTTTCCCGTTATACCACGCCATTCGCCGTTACGGACCCGCTCGGTAAAGGTACGCATCTTATCTAAGACAGCATTGATGCCCGGCATGACATCTTTGCCGTCAACGAGGACCGGACGATTACTGCGATTGCGCAGGGCGGTGTGCAGAACCGCACGGTGTTCGGTAATATTGATCCGGTCTCCGGAGAACATTGCTGCAATCTTGTCCGGCAGCCGGCACTGACGCGCCAGATCAAGGAGCGCTTCAAGCGTCGTGTCAGTCAGGCGCTGTTTGGAAAAATCAAAAAGGATGCCGTCGAGGTCGAAAGTAAAGCGTCGACAGCGATCAGGGTCCGCTGCAAAAAGATTACGCAAATGGGTGTCGGACATGGTCAGAGCGTGTTGTTGCAGGGATTCCCAGGCCGGCAGATTGGTTAGTGCGGACATGAACACCTCGCTATGTGGTTGGTTTGGACCTGATTCAGAGTAATGAGCCACCTAAGCATAACAGATATCCGGGCAAAAATGTCGTGTTAGGAAAATCACATGACAGTTGACGAAAAAGCAGTCATAATATCGATTTTATCAGGAATTATCAGTGCGAGGATGCTCAGAAGATGAAGACAACAATTTTGCGGCGATTCTGGGTCGGCATCAGCGCAGCAGCAATTGCTTTTTATGCAACCAGCGTCAATCGTTGTCAGGTTGAGGGGGCGCAGCACATACCGGGTGAGGGCGGCGTACTCTTTGTTTCCAATCATATCTCTGCGTACGATACCGTTATTCTGCCGGCAGTTATTCTGAAATACCGACCCTGGAAGATGGTATGGGCTCCCGCGAAAGAAGAGCTTTTCAGCAACCCTTTACTGGGTGCGCTGTTTCGTTCCTGGGGCGCTTTTCCGGTGAAGCGTGGCCGGGATTTGCGGGCCGGGAAAGAACTGGGGCGCCTGTTACAGGATGACGCCGTCATGCTGTTCCCTGAGGGGACGCGGCACCGAGACGGTCGTCTCGGAAAGGGTAACCGCGGTGTCGGAAAGCTGATATATGAACAACAGCCACTGGTGATACCGGTTGCCTTGAACGGCTTGAATCACTGGCATTTGCGAGCTCGGGGACAGCCGGCGATGATTCGTTTCGGTGCTCCACTTGACTGTTCCGATCTGTTTGCTCTCGAAGATCATAAAACGACTCATGTTCTGATCGTTGAACGAGTGATGGCGGCAATAGCTGCCGGTATTGATACACCAGAGCCGCTTTGATGCAGGCTCCTGGAAGAATTTTTTCTGCTAAAAAGAAAGGCGCGGGTCAACGGTGACGCATTCACCATCTGTTGAACAGAAAAAAAATCGTCGGGCATTGAACGACAAGGAGCAGCAGTTAGCAGCAGTAATGGATATATCAACTGCCGGAATCCTGGTGCTCGATTCCAGCGATTTTACTGTCTATGTGGCAAATGGCAGGGCGACGGAACTGTTTTGCTGCAGTTTGCAGGAGCTGACCGGCAAAGAATTTCATCACCTTGTTGACGCTGAGCAGGCCGGTGATTTGCGGCGTGCGCTTGAAAATATTGCCCGGGGCACGCATGAAGAGGTGGTACTTCAGCAGCACTTCAACAACGGCACCAAGATTGATTTCCAGGGTGAAGTCGTGATCAGGGCCCTGTCAGGAGAGGCGGGCCTGCCCGAAGGAATGATGGTTGTCATTGAAGATATTACGGAGCAGCTTCAGGCACAAGACCAGCTTAACCGGATGCAAAAAAATTACTGGGAGATATTCAACAGCACCAACGATGCTCTTTTTGTCCATGATGCCTATACCGGTGCGATTCTTGAGGCCAACGAAACGGTGGAAGCCTTATACGGTTACCGTCGGGAAGAGGTCTTTTTTATGAATCTGCAGGACCTGAGTGCCGGCGAGCCGCCCTATTCTCTGAATGAAGCAATTGGCTATATACGTAAAGCTGTTGAAAATGGGCCCCAGACCTTTGAGTGGCTGAGTAAAAATAAAGACGGAGAGCTGTTCTGGACAGAAACCACGATGATCGCTTCGCGAATCGGCGGTGAAGGCAGGGTTCTTGCTGTCGTGCGTGATATTGGTGATCGCAAGGAAATGGAAAATCGCCTGAAGTATCTCAGTGCCCACGATTCGTTGACAGGGCTTTATAACCGAATGCATTTTGAAACCGAATTCGAGCGTACCGCCAGGGGCAGAAAGTATCCTTTGAGCATCATTGTCGCCGATCTGGATGGCTTGAAGGTTGTCAATGACAGCTGTGGACATGCTGCCGGTGACGAATTGATCAAATCAGCAGCAAGCCTGCTTTCTCATGTTTTGCGCGGGGATGACCTGGTTGCCCGGCTGGGAGGGGATGAGTTTGTTGTTCTCTTGCCGGAAACCGACGAACAGACAGCGGACATGCTTGTGGAACGCATCAGAAGGGCCGAAGGTGCCATGCAGGTTAACAATCAGGCAGAGCGGGTGCGTTTTTCTCTCGGGTGTGCAACAGCGGAAGCTCAGGAAGATGTTGAGCATCTTTTTAACCGGGCCGATGGTCGTATGTATAAAGACAAGGCCGCCCACAAGGCCACCGGGATTGCAGGAAAAGAAGGGGCGGCTGACGGGAAATGCTGACGAAGGTAGAGAATGCCGTACTGAACCTAACTGTTACGCGGCGGGTCTTCGGTCCCGCTGCTGCGGGACGCGATTATTGCCCCTGGGGCCGCCCATGGCGACAGGAGCCCTTGGCACAATAACCCGTGACCTCTGCGAAAAGGACCACAGCTTAAATTGTCACTACTGAACAAGAGCTCCTGTTACCAGCTTGCCCCTGGCTGGGTAATGGGATGCCGGTACTTGGCGGTGTTGTCGATCGATTGCCCGGCGAAGTAGATGCCGACAATAACTACCGCCAGAAGGACCAGCAACGCCAGCAACTTGATGAGATCTTTAAGCATCAATACTCCTGTCGTTGCCAACTTGTCGACATCTTCTCCGGATAAGTTTAATCGCCCCGCGCTCCCCGGGTCAGGCGAGCGCGGGGCGTATTGTTTCAGCGTTCGGCAAGAATTCGCAGCATCCGGCGCAGCGGTTCCGCTGCCCCCCAGAGAAGCTGGTCACCGCAGGTAAAAGCCGACAGATATTGCGGGCCCATCTTCATCTTCCGGAGCCGGCCGACAGGAATAGCCAGGGTTCCGGAGACCGCTGCCGGGGTCAGTTGGGCAAGAGAATCAGCCTTGGTGTTGGGAACCACCCTGGTCCAGTCATTGCTCTGGGCGATAATCTGTTCAATTTCACTGATAGAAACATCTTCAGTCAGCTTGATAGTAAGGGCCTGGCTGTGGGAGCGCATGGCACCAATGCGGACGCAGATACCGTCGACCGGTATCAGGTTTGCGTTGCCGAGAATTTTATTCGTTTCAGCAAGCCCTTTCCATTCTTCACGACTCTGGCCGTCTTCCACTTCGCGGTCAATCCAGGGCAGCAGGTTGCCGGCCAGGGGGAAACCGAATTCAGTCGTCGGCAGGGTGCTGCTGCGCAGTGCAGAAGTGACTTTTTGGTCGATTTCAAGAATCGCCGAGCCGGGATTTTGCAGTTGTTCGGCTACCGAGTGGTGGAGGTTGCCCATCTGCAGCAGCAACTCGCGCATATTGGGAGCACCGGAACCGGAAGCGGCCTGATAGGTCATGGAGCTGACCCACTCGATCAGGCCGGCATTGAAAAGACCGCCGATAGCCATCAACATCAGGCTGACGGTGCAATTGCCGCCGATAAAATCCTTACAGCCGTTTGTCAGTGCTTCGTCGATCACCCTGCGGTTGATGGGATCAAGAATAATGACGGCATTATCATCCATGCGTAAGGAAGATGCTGCATCAATCCAATAGCCGTTCCATCCGGCTGCTCGCAGTTGCGGGTGGATTTCCTTGGTGTAATCGCCCCCCTGACAGGTAATGATGATATCCTGTTCTGCCAGCTTGCCAAGGTCAGAAGCACTTTCCAGGGTGCTGTTGCCTAATTGTCCAAACTGAGGTGCTTTCTCTCCAGCCTGGGAGGTTGAAAAGAAAACCGCTTCGACTCCGGCGAGGTCATTTTCTTCCAGCATCCGCTGCATCAGAACGGAACCGACCATGCCGCGCCAACCGACCAATCCGACTTTCATAATGTTTCTCCATGTTGACGGGTGAAAAAAATAAAACTATTCTCAAACAGAACTTTCTGTTTGTGTGTTAGCCTTCAATCATAGCATTTCTGCGGTGTTAGTGGAAATTGATTTTCCTTGCTCCGGCCTTTCGGGAATAAAAATGTCAGATTTTGAACAGAAGCTGTCTCTCGGTAAATCAACCCGGTACAAGGATACCTACGATCCTGCTTTGCTGTGTCCTTTTCCGCGGCAGGCTAAGCGTGCTGAGATCGGCCTGGACAACACCCTTCCCTTTACCGGCGACGATCAGTGGACTGCCTATGAATTGTCCTGGCTAAACCTCAAGGGCAAGCCGGTGGTGGCGGTGGGGGTGTTCTGTTTTCCTTGTAGTTCACCTTTTTTAATCGAATCAAAATCGTTGAAACTCTATCTCAATTCCTTTAATCAGAGCCACTATACGGATAAAGTTGCGGTGACGGAACAGATGCGTAAAGACCTGTGTCATGCCAGTGGTGGTGAGGTCGAGGTTGCCTTGTTCGATCTGGAAGGGTACTCACTTCTGCAGGTAGGTAAGCTGCCCGGAGATTGTATTGACAGCCTTGATATCGAAGTTGAAGACTACCAGCTCAATCCACCGGCACTGGAAGGGGCGGCGGATCAGGAATGTCCGGTGGCGGAGGAATTGCACAGCCATCTGCTCAAGAGCAACTGTCTGGTGACCAGCCAGCCGGACTGGGGCAGTGTTTTGATCCGCTATGAGGGGGGCAAAATTGATCGCGAAGCCCTGCTTCGTTACCTGATCTCCTTCCGGCAGCACAGTGAGTTTCATGAGCAGTGTGTCGAGCGGATTTTTATCGACCTGATGCGCTACTGCCAGCCGCAGAAACTGAGCGTGTATGCGCGCTACACTCGCCGCGGCGGGCTTGATATCAACCCCTTCCGATCAAACTTTGAAGATACCGTCGAAAGTATCCGTCTGGTGCGGCAGTAAGGTTATTGATCTCCTCCCGCATCAGGTGACTTTGGGGGGAATCAATAAAGATGGCAGAAACATGGTCGCAAAGCATCCTTGCCACGATTTTTCGGCAATCTGCTACTTGTCGGGCTGCACAAGTTCAGGTACTTTTGGCACATCAATTTCATTTGTGACTAGTCAGCATTCGTCCTTGCAGCGGATCGAAAACTCTGTGCCACCGGCCCCCAATCAGCTGCTGAAGTGATACTTCAATTTAAGGATAACATATCGTGAAAAAGTTGATCGTCTATGCCATTTTCGTCATTTCAACCGCCGTCGCTATCTATTTCGGATACGGTTTTGTCCAGTCGGCACGCTTTGATCCGCAGGCTGTCCCTTATGTTGAACAGGTCATACCGCAGCTAAGTCGCTGGGATGTGGATACAACCAGGGCACTGCTTGACGAGGAAGCAGCAAAACGGGTCAGTAATGAAGACCTGGCAATGATGATGGATTATCTTACCCGTATCGGTGAGCTGCAGGACTTTGAAAAGCCGCGTTTCAAATCTACCACCAAAGCGATGTTCAGCGGAGCTATCGAACGTGAAGTCGTCACTTATCGGGTCAAGGCCAACTATAGCTCGGGTCCGGCGGAAATCACCTTGAGTCTGGTTGACCGTAACGGCTCATATGCCCTGCTGCAT
>JAWLDI010000037.1:0-18937 GCA_041686715.1 Pelovirga sp. | reverse complement strand
TTCAATTAACTTGAACCCTTACAAGCTCTTTCAAACATCTGCTATTTAGTTTTCAAAGACCTGTTACCCGCCCCGCCGAAACGAAGCGACAAGCAAGGATCATAACCAACCAATCCGCACTTGTCAATAAACTTTTAACTGGCTTTCGTCCAAAAACGGCATTGCATCCCCCCGGAGATCCCGGATGAACACTAACCAGCGCCACCCTGTCGTGCCGGGCAACGGAGCGCAGTTATATCCAATGCACCGGCAACCGTCAACAGTTTTTTTCAAAAAAAATACAGCTCCGATAACCTGCTGATCTAGCGCATTTTTCAGCAACAACAAAAAGACTCACGATACGGCTTCGATCAGGGTGTAATTTTTTTTGCCCTTCTGGACCAGAATGTAAGATCCGCCAACCAGATCAGCCTGCGTGACGATATATCCCTGATCAGTCAGCCTGGCCTTGTTCAGGCTGAGCCCGTTGCCTTTAATGGTGCGGCGCAAATCCCCCTTGGAAGGGAACGCCGCCGTACAGGTAACCAACAGCTCCACTATCGGCACCCCCTCCTTGAGCTTTGCATACTCGACAGGAAAAGTCGGCACCCCTTCGAACACCGACAGAAACGTTTCCCTGTCGAGACTGGCAAGACTTTCTGTCGTTGCATTACCGAAAAGAATCTGCGACGCCTCGACGGCCTTTTGATACTCGTCGGCTCCATGAACCATACAGGTGACCTCTTCTGCCAGACGCTTCTGCAGTGGTCGCAGGTGCGGTGCAGCAGCCTGCTCTTTAATCAGTTCAGCGATTTTATCCTGGTCAAGCAGGGTAAAAATCCTGATATATTTTTCGGCATCGGCGTCAGACACATTGAGCCAGAATTGACAGAATTTGTAAGGCGTAGTCCGTCTCGGATCAAGCCAGACATTGCCACTTTCGGTTTTACCGAATTTGCCCCCGTCGGCCTTGGTAATCAAGGGGCAGGTCAGGGCAAAGGCTTCGCCAGCTTCCTTGCGGCGTATAAGCTCCGTCCCCGTGGTGATATTCCCCCACTGATCCGAACCGCCCATCTGCAATCGACAGTTTTTCTCCCGGTAGAGGTGCAAGAAATCGGTGGCCTGAACCAGTTGGTAGGTGAATTCGGTAAACGAAAGTCCGGTTCTGGCCTCATCACTCAAGCGCTTTTTAACGCTGTCCTTGGCCATCATATAGTTGACAGTAATATGTTTGCCGATATCGCGAATAAACTCAAGGAAGCCGAAATTCCTCATCCAGTCATAATTATTGACCATTTCGGCAACATTAGCAGCAGATGAAGAAAAATCGAGAAAGTTGCCCAACTGCTTTTTCAGGCAATCAACATTGTGATTAAGGGTCTGCTCGTCGAGCAGATGCCGCTCAGCGGCTTTCATGGATGGATCACCGATCATTCCGGTGGCACCACCGACCAGGACAATCGGCTTATGACCTGCTCGCTGGAAATGCTTGAGCATCATGACACTGACCAGGTGACCGATATGCAGGGAATCTGCCGTCGGATCAATGCCGACATACGCGGTGGTCATCTCTTTCTGGAGCTGCTCTTCCGTTCCGGGCGCAACATCCTGAATCATGCCGCGCCATCTTAACTCTTCAACAAAATTCATCGTTATGTTTACCCTGCGCTACGTTTGCAAAAACTCTACTTACCGACACGGTGATAGCCGGCAAAACGACCAGGAACAACCTACGAACCGACCTGTATGCGTTCAATGCGGGTACAGCACCCGCTATCTTCTTCAATGGTGAGCAAAACTGCTGACAGCTGCGGATTTTTCTTGGCGACTTCCAGTCGCACCGGCATCTGTGACAAAAACCGTTCAAGAGCTGCTTCTTTCTCATTACCGATGACAGCATCCCGGCTGCCTGACATGCCGACATCGGTCAGATAACCGGTACCGCCGGGCAGAATGCACTCATCCGCTGTCTGCACGTGGGTGTGTGTACCAATCACCGCACTGACGCGGCCATCAAGGTAATAACCCAGCGCCTGCTTTTCGCTGGTTGCTTCAGCGTGGAAGTCAACGAGAATAACCGACGTTGCCTGTCGCAGTTCCTCGATCAGGAGATCAGCTGCACGAAACGGACAATCGAGATTCTTCATAAATACCCGCCCCTCAAGGTTGCAGATGCCGACCCTGATGCCCCCCGCGGTTTCATAGACTCCCGTGCCCTTTCCGGGCAAGCCCGGCGGGTAGTTGGCCGGACGCAACAAGCGGTGTTCTCGGTCCAGAACCGGCACAATCTCTCTTTTGTCCCAGACATGATTGCCGCTGGTAACAACATCAACGCCGTACCCGAGAAGTTCTTTGACAATCGGCCCGGTCAGACCGTACCCGGCGGCAGCATTTTCACCATTAGCAACAACCAGATCAACCTGGTGCTGACCGACCAACCCCTTCAGGTGATCACTCAGCACCTTTCTGCCGGCACGGCCGACAATATCGCCAACAAACAATAATTTCAATGTTACAACTCCCACCCCGGGCCCCGGCAACAATTACTTAGCGTACTCTACCGCACGTGTCTCGCGGATCACGTTAACGCGAATCTGCCCGGGATAGGTCATCTCCTGCTCAATCTTGGCCGCGATATCCTTGGCCAGCACATGAGAATAAGCGTCCGTCACTTCATCGCTGGAAACCATCACGCGTATTTCACGACCGGCCTGAATAGCGAAACAGCCGGTTACACCGGAAAAGGAGGTGCCGATCTGTTCGAGATCACGCAAGCGCTTGACATAGGTCTCCAGGGTTTCACGGCGGGCCCCCGGACGGGCGCCGGAAAGAGCGTCGGCGGCCTGCACCAGAATGGCCAGAACCGAATCAGGCTTTTCGTCTTCGTGATGGGCAACAATGGCATGAACAATGGCCGGCGACTCGCCATATTTGCGGGCCAATTCGCCGCCATTCACCGCATGTGAACCTTCCAGTTCATGACTGACGGCTTTACCGATATCATGCAGCAGGGCCGCCCGCTTCGCCTCCTTGACATTCAGTCCAAGCTCTGCCGCCATCATGCCGCAGAGAAAAGCCATCTCGATGGAATGGACCAGGATATTCTGCCCATAAGAGGTACGATATTTGAGCATTCCCAACAGCTTGACAATTTCAGGATGTATGCCGTGAACACCGACATCGAAGGTTGCCTGCTCCCCGGCCTGACGGATTTCCTCCTCGACCTCCTCCCGCGCCTTTTCCACCAGCTCCTCGATTCGCGCCGGATGGATACGCCCGTCAGCAATCAGCCGTTCCAGGGCAATCCGGGCAACTTCGCGACGCACCGGGTTGAAGCCGGAGATAACAACGGCTTCGGGCGTATCATCAATAATCAGGTCGATTCCGGTGGCGGCCTCTATCGCACGGATATTACGGCCCTCACGGCCGATAATCCTTCCCTTCATTTCATCTGAGGGCAACGGCACGACACTGACGGTTTTTTCGGCAACAAAATCACCGGCATAACGCTGGATCGCCAATACCAGAATTTTTTTGGCCTTTTTATCAGCCGTCTCCAACGCTTCATCTTCGATGCGCTTAATACTTTTGGCTGCATCATGCCGCGCCTGGCTCAACATGGCGTCCATCAATTGCTGCCTGGCATCTTCCTGGGTCAGGCCTGAGATAGTCTCCAGTTGCTTCTGCTGTTCGTCACGATATTTTTCTGCCTCTTGCATCTTGACCTGCAGCTCAGACTCCAACTGGCGCAACTGGCCCTCTTTGGAGGTCAGCTCATCACTCTTTTTTTCCAGCTGATCAAACTTGCGATCCAGATTTTCTTCTTTATGCTGCAGTCGATTCTCGTTGGCATGAATTTCCTTGCGCAGTTCACGAGCCTCCTTTTCCCAGTCGGTTTTTGCCTGCAGCACCAGATCCTTGGCCTGAATGATTGCCTCTTTGGTGATTGTTTCTGCTTCCTTCGCAGCGTCGTTAACAATTTTCTGCGCCTCGGCCCTGGCACTGTTGACCGTGGATTCGGATAGCTTGCGGCGCAACCACATCCCCAGGAAGATTCCAGTGGCCAGAGCCAGCAGAACCAGTACAATTGTGATAATTTCTGTTTGCATAAAAACCTCCCCCTTAAAGGGCTATGTTCAGCCTGACACCTTGTTGTGCCAGGTTATGGTTTGCGCATCCGTAACCAGCGCATCCAGCCCCTGGTCATGGTCATCAACAGGAATGGCGTCACACAGCTGGAAGGAATAAGATAAACCGACTTTGCAGACTTCAGCCGGGCAAGCGCTCAGGTAGCGGTCATAAAAACCACGACCGTATCCAAGTCGATGCCCCCGGCGGTCAAAAGCAACACCCGGCACCAGGATCATATCCGGCATCAGATCGGGCACCACGAGGTCGGCGGGAGGCTCTGAAATTCCGAAAGAGCCGGCTACCAGCTGATCCAGACTGCCGATCGGCACAAAATGAAGGGTTTCACCTTCAACACGAGGAAAAAATACCGTTTTCCCCTGACTGACAGCAGCAGCAAAGATATCATCTGTTGCTGTTTCGTTACGAATCGGGCGATACAGGGCGACGCTGTTGACTGCGGCAAAAAGCGCTGTCGACAGCAAACGTCGCTGTGCCAGCCGTGACATCTGCACCACCTGTTCCGGGAGCAGATTAGAACGGCGCCTGAGCATGTCTGCTCTAATGGCGTTTTTGTCCATATTCAATCCGGGTGACAACCTGGAGCACCAGACAGGAGATTGTGGAGGTGGGTCAGAATCAGGAGGAAGGACGAGTATTCAGGAGGTTACGGGCAACAGAATTGTCAACCTCAGCGGGATCTACAGCCATGCTTAGAGTGTGTAAAAGCTACCTGCACCCATATGAGATCTTCGCCAAACACGCGGAACACCTGAATAAATATAAACCACACAAGCCGCCACGAAAAACAAAACGGGATACTTCGGGGCAGTTTGACTAGCCGTTACTTCTTCCCGATCGACACGCACTAAAAAAAAGTGCCCCGACCATCTATATAAACACTCGACAATCGCCAAGAACAATGCTGATTTTATAATGAATTCATCCGGATTGGCAACCAAAATCATCGTCAATCTCAAGAGCCAATTGATGCTCCAGTTGATCCAGTCGCCGGCCAACCTGTTGCTGATCAGTTTCTTTCTGTTCCAGCAGCTGTAAATGCTCTCCAGCCAGATTCAGCAGGGTCAGGATCATCAGATCAATGGTGTCGACAGACTTTCCGTCGGCGGCTTCAGCCAGCTTTTTTTCCACAAATGAAGCGACTTTCTGTATCTGTTCTTCTGATTGCTGAGTACGCAAGGTATAAACACGCCCCTGGATTCTGATCTGAACTACTGCGCTCACAAATCCTCCACGTTGATGTCATCCAATCGTTCCAGAATACGATCGATTTCTGCCAGCAGTCGCTGCCGCTCCTCCAACCACTGTTTTTTTTCGGCCAGCAGCTGTCTGTTACTGGCTTTTAAGGAACGATGCTGATCCAGCATCATGGCGACAGACTTTTCCAGTTGATACAGCTTATCCATTCAAATCACTCCCAGACATTCATCACACTATCAGCAGGGCGTCAACTATTCAAATAAAGCACTGACAAACATCTCCGGGTCAAAAGGCCTTAAGTCGTCAAGTTTCTCACCAATGCCGACATAACGAACCGGCACGTTCAATTCTGCTGCTATGGCGACAATAATTCCACCTTTGGCAGTGCCGTCAAGTTTGGTCAAAGCGATACCGCCGAGGCCAACCGCATCATGAAATATGCGGGCCTGGGTCAGAGCGTTCTGGCCGGTCGTGGCGTCAAGAACCAGGAGAATTTCATGGGGAGCGCCCGGAACCTCCCGATCAAGCACCCGCCGGACCTTTTTCAATTCCTCCATCAGGTTGACCTTGGTATGCAGCCGACCGGCCGTATCAAGCAGAAGAACATCAGCTTTACGCGCTACCGCGGCCCTGGCCGCGTCAAAAGCAACCGCCGCCGGATCTGCGCCTTCTCCATGTCGAACGACTTCGACCCCGGCACGTTTACCCCAGACTTGCAGCTGTTCCGCTGCGGCGGCGCGAAAAGTATCACCGGCACCAAGAACTACCTTGTGACCTGCCATGGCAAACTGATGGGATAATTTTCCGATGGTTGTGGTTTTACCAACCCCGTTAACACCGACGACCATGATCACAAAAGGTGAAGCAGTATCAAAATTGAGGGGAGCCGTTTCGACCTGCAGGATATTCTTTAATTCCTCTTTGAGTAATTCACGAACCTGTTCGGGTCCCGCCAATTTACCCGCCGCCAAACGTGTCTCCAGAGCCTGGATCAGCTGTTGAGTGGTTTTCATGCCGAGATCGGCGGTAATCATCACCTCTTCCAGTTCTTCGAGCAGTTCTTCATCAATTTCGCTGCGTCCGTGCAACAGACTGTCAACCCGGCCAACCAGTGTGGACTGGGTTTTGGCCAGGCCCTGTTTGAGACGTTCGAACAGGCTCAGGTGCGACGTCGGTTCCGGTTCGATTTCCGGTTCCGGTTCGATTTCCGGTTCCGGTTCGATTTCCGGTTCCGGTTCGATTTCCGGTTCCGCTTCAATCTCCGGTTCAACGTCAGATATTGTTTTTTCCGGCTGTGGCGGGCGCTTTTTTCTTTTCGCCGGCCTGCGGACAAGCTTCAACATCAACAGTACCAGCAACAACGCCAGCACGGTTGCAACCAGATACAACACCCCCCAGGCGGCAGGCATCATATACTCGGGAGATACACCGAGGGCTCCAAGCCACTGTGCCAGACGTTCAATCAGTCCGACAAAGTCTTCAAGAACATCATCAATCGTCAGGGTTCTGACGTAATCAACCAGATCGTACCAACTCATATCTACGGTTCCAAACAAGGTTAAGGTTTTTTATCAAAAGGCCATATAAAGATCACAAAGCCCAGTCCCGCTTCCAGTCCGACAGCCTCCTAGAGGGCAATATCTTCGTACAGCTCTTCGGCACAGGCACGCAGTTTACCGGCAGCCCGAGCCACCAGCGCTCCTTTTTGCAACTGCAGAATCAGCAGATAATCCTCGGTCAAAGGCTGTATCAGGGTGATCCCCCGGCAGGTTCGGATAACAACCTCTTCCGGATAGTCGGAATGCAGACGAGCGAGCACATCACGTAACAGGGTTAAAATAATGCCATTATGAGCACCGAGTATTTTTATATCGTACTCGCCAATCCTGGTAACCTGATCGACGGCTTCTCCTTCCCAGTCGACAATCACCACGCCCTGAGCTCCAGGCACATCGAGCAGCAACTGGTTCAGAATTTTTTTAAACGGCATGATCGGTTCTCCTGCGCAGATCAGGAATCAGCTTCAATGTGCTCAGAATGCCGGCCCTGAACCTGGGCTGCGGGCACAAAATCATTGATCCGCACTGACACCAGGCGCGACACTCCCGGCTCCTGCATGGTAACACCGTACAGAGTATCAACGATAGACATGGTCCGCTTGCTGTGGGTAATAAGGATAAACTGTGAACGGTCCGTCATGTCGCGTACCATCTCAGCAAAGCGGTCGATATTGGCATCATCCAGCGGGGCATCAACCTCATCAAGCACACAGAAGGGGGTGGGCTTGAGTAGAAACAGGGAGAATATCAGGGCCACCGCCGTCAGAGCTTTTTCGCCACCGGACAAAAGATTGACATTCTGTAGACGCTTGCCCGGCGGCTGAACGATAATGTCAATTCCGGTTTCAAGCAGGTCGCTTTCATCGGTCAGGCGGAGTTCAGCCTGGCCGCCGCGAAAAAGTCGCGGAAAAACCTGCCGGAACATTTCGTTGGCCTGGTCAAAGGTTTCCTTGAAGCGCCGGCGGGTTGTACGATTGATCTGGGCGATCGCTTTTTCCAGGTCATCGAGGGATTCTTTCAGATCATCCCGCTGTCCGGTCAGAAACTCATAACGCTTTTCCTGTTCCTGATATTCTTCTATCGCCATCAGATTGACTTCCCCCAGATCCGCTATTTTCTGCTGAAGGCGCTGCAATTGCTGCTGTTGCCGCTCAATCTCTTCTTCAGTCGCCTCAGGAACCTGATGCTGACGCAGATCAACGGCGTAGCGTTCCTGAGCATCAGCGTAAAGATGTTCCGCTTCGAGCTGCTGTTCACGCTGCCGCAATTGTATACGGGCGACAGCCTTGCGGGTTTCTTCAGCATCAGCGCGCAAGCGCCGCAACTGATCGCGGTGTTCATCCAGCCCCGTACGCAGCTCCTGATAGACTTCCTGCAACTTTTCGGTCTGCTGCTGTTGCTCGTGGCGGTTGTCAAGTTGCAGATCGAGATCAGCGCGAAGCTGACTGTCCTTGAGCTGCAATTCCTTCTGCGAATCAGCATACTGGACCAGCCGTTCGGCAAGACGCTCACGCCGATCTTTTAATTCGGCCCGTTGTCTTGCAATCCGCTCAAGGGTTTGAGAAACCGCCTGCTGCTGCTGCCGGCTCGAGGCCAGGTTAACGCGATAACCGGTCAAGGTTTCGCGACAACTGTCAACCTCCTGACGTATCAGGCTTAACTGTTGTTGTTCAAACTGCTGTTGCTGTTCGAGCTGTTGCTGCTGCTCTAGAGCTTCTGCGCGTCCGCTTTGACATTGCTCGAGCTCTTCAACCAGCTCCTGGCGGCTTTCGTCGATCTGTTCCAGATCAAAAGAAAGAAGTTGATGGCGGCGGGACAAGTTTTCCTGCTCACTAACGAGTGACTGTTTATCCTTGCCGAGTTCGAGGGAAGTCAGCTCCAGACGGTGAATCTCCCCCTGTACCCGAACCAGCATTTCTTCCGTTTCACGTAATTGTTCCTGCGCCAGTTCCAGCTCATTCTGGCGACCCGCCAGCTCCTTTTCAAGTTCATCAATTCGCCTGCAGAGATCATCAAGCTGGCGCTGCCGACGCAGCAATCCGGATCCCGACTCCTCCAGTGAACCGCCACCGACCGCTCCGCGCCAGTCCAGCCAGGTCCCGTCACGATCCACCAGAAGGGTTCCGGCAGGCAACGAGCTGGACAAATGGTCGATGATCCGGTCGACCAGAAAAATTCCATTCAGCAGTTGCCGTACAACGACCTCAGCTCCGGCTGCCGGGGTCACCAGGCTGGCCAAGGGCGTCGCCGACGGGTAGTCAACCGCATTCTGGTCGGGCTGTGCCAGCAGCATTATTCCTCGTGCCTGCTGATCCTGTAACAACTCCAGGCTTGCCAGCAGGGTTGCTTCCGATTCCAGCGGCAGCGCCTGCAGGCGTTCACCGAGAGCACTCTCGACAGCAAGTTCATCGGCCGCAGCAACACGGAGCAGATCAGCAACAATCCGGCGGCCGGCAACTGCCGACAGCAGAGCTCTGGTGCCGTCACCACACCCCTCGCGGTTACGCTGTAACTCATTCAGGGATTCATAACGGGAGCGTGCCTGTTCCAGATCCTTATGACATGCCCCGACATGAGCCTGCTGATGCTCCAGGCTGTTCTTGTTGACCTGCAGCTCCTCAACGAGTCCTTCCTGCTGATTGGACAGCGAGGCCTGATCAGCGCTGATCCCGGTCTGCTGACGATCCAGCTGTTGCAGCTGCCGATCAACCTCGGTGCGACGCTGTTCGATCTGCGCCAACTCCTCTGTCAGGTTTGTTTGCCGCTGTTTTTCACTAGCAAGGCGCCGCTCAATTTCTTCGCCACGATTCTGCAGCCGGCTGGATTGAGCAAACTGCTCCATCAGCGCCTGACGACACTTTTCGTACCGCTGATTTATTTCTTGGTCGCGTTCCTGAGCCTGCCGCAGGTCAGCCTCGCCGGCGGCCATCCGGGTCTCCAGGTCAGCGAGGTTCTCGTGCGCTTCCTGCTGCTGCACCTGCAACTCGGCAGTCTCCCGCTCAAGTTCTTCGCCACGCTCATCGCATTGATCTGTTTCCGTGCGGGCCTGTTGCTCCTGCTGCAGCGATTGTTCCTGCTGGCGCTTCACCAGAGCCAGCTCACTCTCCAGCCGCTGGATATCCGCCCCCAGCTGGTAGTCCTGCTGTTGTGACTGGTGATAGCGACTTTCCGCTTCAGTCAACTGCAGTTGTTTTTCCTCCAGGCGCAGTTCCCCCTCTTCAAGTTGACCATCCAGCCTGTCGAGAACCGCAACGTCCTGGCGCTCCTGTTCCTGCAGTGAGGTAATTTCATCATCAAGACGCTGCAGGCGGTTACCGCTCAGACACAACTCAATCTGCCGCGACTCGCGCCGCAACTCACGAAACTTTTCGGCCTTGTTTGCCTGACGCTGAAGGCTGCCGATCTGTCGCCTGACCTCGGCGATGATATCGCCAAGACGAACCAGATTCTGCCGGGTAGCGTCCATCTTGCGTACCGCTGTTTTTTTGCGCGATTTATACTTGGTCACCCCTGCTGCTTCTTCGATCAGGGAACGTCGTTCCTCCGGCTTGGCGCTGACCAGCGTGCCGACCTTCCCCTGCTCAATAATTGAATAAGCGCGTGCACCGACACCGGTGTCCATGAACAGTTCATTGATATCAAGCAGTCGGCAGGGGGTTTTATTGATCAGATAGTCGCTGTCACCATTGCGATAAAGCTTGCGCGTCACCATGATTTCAGCATAATCCCGATAAGCTGCCGGACAATTGCCGTCGCTGTTATCAAGAATCATGGAGACTTCGGCCAGGCCTGTCGGTTTGCGCGATTCACTGCCACCAAAAATAAGATCTTCCATGGTACGACCACGCAGGTGGCGCACATTCTGTTCCCCCATCACCCAGCGTATCGCGTCAAGAATATTGCTTTTACCGCAACCATTGGGACCGACAATACCGGTAACCCCTGTCTCAAACTCGATGGAAGCCTTGTCGACGAATGATTTAAACCCGAAAATGTCAAGACGCTTGATTTTCATGATCTTAGGCCGACACTCGCAACAGGATAAAATTCCACCTGTGTTTTTGAAAGTAACAAAGCGTACCTGCTCAGCCCTATTCTGACGCTGGGCAAGGGGTTCCGAGTCAAGGATGACTCTCATCAGGGGCGGCGGCAGTCAAGCAGCCATAGACAGCCCAACGTGAAACAAGCGTATCCCCTGGCATAGTCCCTCGAGCTCAGTGCTGCACAGATACAAAAAAATTCGATGACGCGCCCTATTATGGCTTGTCAGCGCGACAGCAACGCCGGCAGTTTTTTTTCGCAGCGACCAAGGGCGGGTTATGTTATCAGGGGGATTTAGCCAAGTAAAGCAGAGATCAATCAACGCCGGAATCCGGCTCATTGGTCCTTGCTGACCATCGCTGAAAAGGCTATAATGAAAGGATATTTTTGTTCTTACTTAACGCGCCGTGTTATGGGCCGAAACGGTTAGCAGATTGCAACCAGGCAGATGAAATAAATGGCATCCATCATTAAAGTCGGCACGAGAATCTTTGTTACCCTGCTGCTGATCGTACTGATCGCGGCGGCCCTGTTGTTGCTCTATTTGAGTCGGCTGGAGCTCGAAGAGTATCGTCACACGATAGAACAACGCTTGAGCTCTGCCCTGCAGCAACCGGTAAGCATCGGCTCCGGCTCCCTGAAGTTCCGTCAGGGGCTGGCCATCGAACTCTATCGGGTGGAGGTCGGTTCCGATAAAGAAATCCACTTTCAGATCCCCCAGATCAGCGCAACCCTCTCGCTTCTGCCCCTGTTGAACAAGAAGATTATTTTTAATGATGTAGAAATTCTGGGCGCAAAAATCAACCTGTCGCAACTCCCGCAAGGTACTGGCTCAATGCCGCCACTGTCGTTACAGGAATCGGGCTACCACACGGAAATCCGCATGCTGACCCTGCGTCACGCGGAGCTTCAAATCCATTCCGACAGTGCTGCTGAAAAGCCACTGCTGCGACTTTCCAACCTTCACGCAATAATCTACAACTGGCAACCGCAACAAACCTCTCAGCTGGTCATCTCCGGCCGGGAGACTGAATCCCGGGCCAACTTTGTGCTTGAAACAATGCTCCCCCCCTTAAATGGCAAAAACTGGCGTGACCTGGAGTTAAAGGCAGAACTGCAGATCGGCCGCTTCCAGCAGCCAACGCAGGTCCATGGTGTCAGGGCGGCGCTGCCACAATCGGGACGCGTCAACCTCACTGTCGAAGGGGTTCCGGCCCACGGCGCTGCGGTTGCCGTTACCGCGAGCAGAGCCGGCAGCAGCACTCCCCTTATTCGCGCTGACGGCACCTGGATTTCAACCCGGCAAGCAGAACAGCTCGAACATGTCGCAGGGCGTCTGTTTGGTTTTCCCGTCAGCGGTCACCTGAGCCTTGAACACTATCCCCGGCGCCAACTGTTCGCACAACTGGAAAGCTGCGATCTGCCCATAACCGCAGATAATTTTACCGGCATCGACCTGATTGGCGATACCGGTTTTGTCCAGGGCAGCCTCGACCACCTGCTGGTGCGTCTCGAACATCAGTGGTCCACAACGCAAAGCGCTGATCGCCCCCTGCAGATTGACGGACATTTCAAATTATCCGACATCAGCTGGCAACAATCCCACGCCTGGTCAATTCAACAGATTGAAGCCGATCTGGCATTAAGTAAGTCAATACTGACCCTGTCAGACCTGAAAATGATCACCGACCTTGGAACGGTCAATGTCGAGGGGCAGGTTCACGATATCTTCAACAATCAGACATTCCAGCTCCAAGCAACATCTTCCCCGCTGCTGGAAAGATTACTTGCAGAAGTCAAGCTGCCAGACGACTGGCAGGTCCAGGGTTCCGTCCCCCTGGTGCTGGACATCAATGGCCCGGTTACCCAACCATCATTCAGTTTGCGGGCGGATCTTTACAACAGTCGGATCAATCTTGATCAGCACTACCGCAAGCCCCCCGAACACCCCTCTGCAGTCAGCCTCACCGGCAGCCTGCTGCAGTACAAACAGGTTGAGCTCAGTCGCTTCGACATCCATCTGGAGCCACTGCGCGTCTCGGGACAAGCAACGCTGAAGCCCTGGGATGAGGTGCCGAGCGCCAGAATCGCCACGGACGAGATTGCGCTGGTTGATCTGGCCACCATCAACCGCACTTTTAACCGCCTGCAATTAGCCGGGCAAGCAAAGGCCGAGCTGCAGTTCAGTACCGACGAGTGGCAGGGAGATCTCCTCCTGACCGACGGTGGAGCACACCTGACCTCTCTGATCGGCGATCTCAACAAAGTCCATGGTAAGGTCAGCATCGACCAGAGCGGTCTGCGCTTCGACGATCTTCCGGCCAACCTTGGCGAATCAAGCTTCACCGTCAGCGGTGTTATGGAAGGCTGGTTAGATCCAACATTGAAGCTTGATGTTTCAGCGGCAACAGTGCGCGCTCAGGATCTGGTGTTCAGAAACCCGCAACTGACCCTTCATAACCTGCGCGGGCGGCTGGAAATTGACCGTCACGCAATTCGTTTTGACCCGGTCAGTGTCACCCTTGAAGATTCTACCCAGGCAACAGTGTCCGGCCGGGTCAACGATTTCAGCAGACCGCGCACCGATCTGAGTATCCATAGTGAAAGGGCCAACGTTCTCGACATCATCAACCTGTTCCGCAATCCGACGGCCCCTTCACAAAATGTCATTCCAGATGATTCTGCCCAAGAGCCGATCACCATCCGGGTAACCGCCAGGGAAGGAAATCTCAGTGGCATGAGGTTTACAAACGCCCGCACCACCATTATCGATGACAACGGGGTCCTTTCCGTCTACCCCCTGACCTTTGAAAGCGGCGGTGGCTGGTCCCGGGCCAAGGTTGAATACAATCGTCACGAGCCTCAGGCCCCGCTGAAAGTTTCCGGTCACATCAACGGGGTTGATGCTTCTATTATCCACCAGGATCTGTTCGACCGTCCTGGTTTGATTCGCGGACGCCTGACCGGCGACTTTTTCCTGACCGGCGATCCGGGCAGCGGCACCTTCTGGCATCATGCCGGTGGCGGCCTGTTTTTTCAGGTTCAAAACGGAACATTGCGCAAATTCCGTGGACTGGCACAGGTGTTCTCTCTGTTGAACGTCTCCCAGATCTTCACCGGCAGCCTGCCTGACATGGACCGGGAGGGGATGCCATTCAATCTGATGGAGGGAAGCGCGCGAATCAGTAATGGAACACTGCAAACCGATGATCTCAAGATTACCGGCGAAGCCATGAACATGTCCCTGGTCGGCCGGCAGAATCTTGCTGAAGAGACCGTAGATATGGTCCTGGGGGTGATGCCGCTGCGCACCGTCGATAAGATTGTCAGTGCCATACCGCTTGCCGGCTGGGTGCTGGCAGGAGAAGACCGTGCTGTGTTGACCGCCTACTTTCGTATCGAAGGAGCAAGTGAAAATCCGTCAGTAACGGCCGTCCCCGTTGACTCAATTTCCAACACCGTTCTCGGCGTTTTCAAGCGTACCTTCGGCTTGCCGGAAAAAATGTTCAGGGATCTTGGCTCTTTTTTGCAGCCTGCCCCTGCAAAAAAAGAGGAAGAAGAATAATCCCCCTCACCCTCTCCCTCGGGGAGCAGAGTCAAACAGGCAGCTACGAACAATGAGCAAAAGTGGCTATTCGCGCACGTAGGTATCCATGTCGCTCTCATGAACCATGCCCATGGTCCGTGAGTATTCCGACGCAATAATCTCACAATGAATGCGGGTGTCTTTGGCAACTTCGTTAAAAATAGAGCGCACTTGAGGATCAATAATATTACTGGCGGCCTGCAGGAAGGTTTTTTCCAGATTTTCTTCTTCTTTGATGGCCAGTTCCCGGGCTTTACGTTCGTGCACATCTTTGTTCAACGCTTTTTTCAACTCAACCAGCATGACTGAATCAGCCCTGGGGGGTCGGCTCACCACCTCTTCGAAACTTCCCAGATCATCCCATTTGTAATATTGATAGAATTTTCCGGCGTTTTCCCGAACCTCCTCAGCCAGCCGGGTCAATACACTTTTTCCCTTTTCATTTTCTGTTATTTTCGCTGCTTCCAGATAAAAATCCATCAGATTTTTTTTTGCCAGAATCGCCATCTTCAACGCTTCTTTCAGGGTGTATTCCTGGGGCATAAAGTCCTCCTGGGTTAAAAGGGGGAAACAGGGATATTATCTGCCGGGTGAATTACACTGTTTTTCGACTTATTTAAAGTTTTAGCATTTTTTTCTGATATTTCCACAATACAGACAACAAAAAAGCACCCCTGCGGACAAATTTATCCGCAAGGGTGCTGACTGGAGCATATGGTGCTGCTGTTACTGAACGGAACTATTACTTCTTCCGTTCACTGCTGGTCTTGTCGAGAAAATTACGGGTTTCCGCTACGACTACACCACTTAACAACAGCAGGCCGATAAGGTTAGGTACCGCCATCAGACCGTTCATCACGTCGGAGAACGTCCAGACAAAATCAAGCTGGGCCACGGCACCGACAAACACAAAGAGCACAAAGATGACCCGGTAGTAGATTACCGCCTTTTCACTGATCAGATACTCCATACATTTCTCACCGTAATAACACCAGCCGAGAATAGTAGAGTAGGCAAAAAGAATAATACCGACAGCAACAATAACGCCTCCCGAGCCCGGCAGACCGACATTAAAAGCTGCGGTCGTCAATGCCGCGCCGGTCTCGCCTGACGTCAGGGCGCCACTGGTCAGAATCGCCAGGGCGGTAATGGTACAGACAATAATAGTATCGATAAATGTCTGGGTCATGCTGACCAGGGCCTGGCGACCGGGATAGTCAGTTCGCGCCGCGGCAGCAGCAATGGGGGCACTGCCCAGGCCGGCCTCATTGGAAAAGACGCCACGCGCCACCCCGTAACGAATAGCGGCGCCAACCGCACCGCCAAAAGCTGCTTCACCACCAAAAGCACCGGTAAAAATAGCACTTAACGCAGCAGGAATTTCCGTCACATTAATCAGTACGACGACCAGACCACCGGCAACATAAATAGCCGCCATAAAAGGAACCAGATAGGCGGTGACGCGGCCGATGGATTTGATTCCACCAAGCACCACCAGGGCGGTCAACACGGCAAGGATGAGCCCAGTAACTACCGGTGGCACCGAAAATGTTGACCGGACCGCATCGGCAACCGAATTGGACTGCACCATGTTACCGATGCCAAAAGCGGCTGCTGCTCCAAAAATCGCAAAAAGCACGCCCAGCCACTTCCAGCCCAGGCCTTTTTCGATATAGTACATGGGGCCACCACACATCTCCCCGCGGGAATCAGTCTCCCGGTATTTAACCGCCAGAATGGCCTCTGAGTACTTGGTTGCCATTCCCACCAGACCGGTCATCCACATCCAGAAAACCGCGCCTGGCCCACCGAGAAAAATAGCCGTGGCAACACCGGCAATATTTCCGGTACCGATAGTCGCAGCCAGTGCTGTCGTCAATGCCTGAAAGTGAGAAATATCCCCTTCACTTTCTTTGTCCTTGGTGAAAATCAACTTATGCGCATAAAGAAGCTTGGTGAATTGCAGGCCCCGCAGTCGGAAGGTCAGAAAAACACCGGTACCAACCAGCAGAATCAGCATTGGCGGGCCCCACACCAGATCACCTACCCAATTCAGCAACTCCATAACAACACCTCCATTTTAAGCAATGGTTTTATATGACAAGCAGCTAACCGGTCACTTTACGCGGCTTGTCCCCGACATAGACAGTCGCAATTCCATACGTCAGATCAACATGCTGAACTTTTGCAAAGCCTGCCTTCGTCATCATCGCCGCAAAATCCTTCTGCGCCGGGAAATCGATCACTGAATCAGGCAGATACTGGTAAGCACTGCGCTTTGACAGCAGACCGCCAATAGCCGGCAGCACTTTCTGGAAATAAAAATAATATATTTTTCTGAAAAAGTCATTTTTCGGATGGGAAAACTCAAGAATAACTGCCCGTCCCCCCGGCTTGAGTACTCGCACCATCTCGCGTAAGCCCGCCTCACGGTCAACAACATTGCGGATACCGAAGGCAATGGTGACACCGTCAAAACAGTTATCCGGATGGGGAATCGCCTCGCACGGGGCGTTAACCAGCATGATCCGTTCGCCATAAGGGGACTGTTTCAGCTTTGCCTGTCCCTGAACCAGCATCCCCTGGGTAAAATCTTCACCGACAATCAGAACCGATGAATCGGTCCGGGCGGCCACCTCCAGCGCCACGTCGCAGGTACCCGTAGCGATATCGAGAACCCGGCCATTCTTGGGGATACGCAACTGACTGACCGCAAAGCGTCGCCAGCGCCGGTCAATCCCCAGCGACAGAACCCGATTAAGCAGATCGTAACGACCGGATATATCGTCGAACATCTGTCGCACACCGCGGCCCTTGTCAGAAATCTGATACATGAAGTCACTCCTGGATGAACGGGATTGTCACGGATGATGTTTCTATCATAGAGTGTTTGACAGCACCAACAAAAAACCTGATGCCGCGATCCGCCCTTTGTCGCTGAAAGCAAGTCAATGAACCTATCACAACCACAGCAGCCCACCATCGTCTGTGCTGCTATTATTATTCATCAGCAGAAAGTTCTGCTCACCTTGCGACCCGAGGACAAACGCCTGGGCGGCTACTGGGAGTTCCCCGGCGGCAAGCTCGAAGCGGGCGAATCACCTCATGCCGCGCTCCATCGTGAATTGCGTGAAGAGCTTGATATCGAGGTAAAGATCGAACATCTGCTGGAAAAGGTCCACCATCGCTACACCTGGGGCCATGTCCGTATCGACGGCTACCTGTGCAGCTACACCGGCGGCACGATCAGACATCTGGAAGTCGCTGACCACGCCTGGGTCCCTTTTGACCGGTTGGATACCTACAACATTCTCCCGGCGGATCAACCCTTTATCGAGTGGCTGAAGAAACAATATCAACCTTAAACACGAATCTTTGGTCCACGGACTAACACGGAAAGACTCGGAAAAATCAAATACTTGAGGCAAAGCATTTATTCGCCAAACAGGCTAAGTATAGATCATCAACATCATTTTTGATTTTGTCTGTGTATTCCGTGTTAGTCCGTGGACAATTGCCTTATTGAAGTTGATTTTCCCGGGGAGGAGGGATCATGAGCGTTAAATTAACGATTCTATGTGAAAACTGTGTTGAAAAGGCATCCCCTTACGGCCTGTTGGGGGAATACGGTTTCAGTTGTCTGGTTGAAACAGGCAGCGCCACCTACCTGTTTGATACCGGGGGCGGACTGACTATCAGCAACAATACCGAACGCCTCGGAATCGACCTCAGCCACCTGGATGGGATCGTCCTCAGTCACGGCCACTTTGACCATACCGGTGGGCTCAAACAGGTACTGGAACAAACCGGCCCCATTGCCGTTTACGCCCACCCGGCCCTGTTCAACCGGCGCTTCAGCAGCCACGGCGGCCCTTTACGCAGCATTGGCATTGCCGGAGAGCAAAAAGAACTCGAAGCTCTGGGTGCCGATTTTCAGCTGTCAGAGAATCCCGTGGATATCAGCGAAGAGGTACTTCTTTCGGGGCGCATTCCCCGGACCAATTCCCACGAAACCGGCGACCCCAAACTGGTCATTGAGGTGGCAGAGGGGAAACACGTCAGTGATCCCCTGGAGGATGACTTATCCCTCTTTCTACGTACCGACAAGGGGCTGGTGCTTCTGCTCGGCTGTGCTCACGCCGGCTTGATCAATATTATCGACCATGCCATCGCGGTCACCGGTGAAAAGCGTATACATGCCGTCGTCGGCGGCACCCACCTGATGTACAGCAGCAAGGGTCAGCTCAAGGCCACCATGGAGCGGCTGGCAAAGGAGGATGTCACTCACATCGGTGCGGCCCATTGCACCGGACGCAACGGTGCCCTGGCTCTGGCGGCACGCTTCGGTGAACGCTTTTTTTCGGCAAGCGTGGGCAGCTGTCTGGAAATTTAATCGGCAGTGACAATTCCCATCACCTCCCGG
>JAWLDI010000036.1:0-18939 GCA_041686715.1 Pelovirga sp. | reverse complement strand
GTTGGCGATTGGGTGCTGGTACACGTCGGGCTGGCTATCAGCAAAGTGGATGCAAAAGAAGCCCGGAAAACCCTCGATATGTATCAGGAGATTATTGAGCTGCAGGACGGAGCTGCCCATGAAGGCGGCTGACAGCCTGCTGCAGATGGTTCGCAATAGCGACGCGATCCGCGCGTTTGCCAGACAGGTTGAGATTGAAGCGGCATCACTAGAAAAGCCTCTGCGGATCA
This sequence comes from Pelovirga sp., assembly GCA_041686715.1. GTDB lineage: Bacteria > Desulfobacterota > Desulfuromonadia > Desulfuromonadales > Geopsychrobacteraceae > Pelovirga. The sequence continues at coordinate 18,709 of JAWLDI010000036.1, read as the reverse complement.
TGGAGGTCTGTGGTGGCCATACCCACGCCATCCTTGAGTACGGGTTGGATCAGTTGCTGCCTGCCAATATCCGTCTGGTTCATGGCCCGGGCTGTCCGGTTTGTGTTCTGCCTCAGCACCGTATCGATGCCGCCATCAACCTCGGCCAGTCGGCCGATACCATCCTGGTCACCCTGGGCGATATGATCCGCGTCCCGGGCAGTGACGGCATTTCTCTGCAGCGCACCCGTGCCGCCGGCGGCGATGTGCGCTATGTGTACTCACCCCTTGACGCCCTTACCGTTGCTGCTGAACATCCGGATAAATCTGTCATCTATTTCGCGATCGGCTTTGAAACCACCGCCCCCATGACCGCTCTGCTGCTGGAACAGGCATTGAGTCGGCAGTTGTCCAATCTGTTTATTCACTGCAACCATGTGCTGGTACCCCAGGCGATGGAACTGATTCTGACTGCCGGTGGTGCCGTTGATGCTTTTATCGCGCCGGGACATGTCAGTGTCATATCCGGTATTAACCGGTACCGCAGCTTGACCGATAACTACCGGGTGCCGGTGGTGATTGCCGGCTTTGAACCGGTTGATCTCCTCGATGCGATTGTGCGGATCATTCAGCAGGTCAAGTCCGCAACAGCAGTAGTGGATAACGCCTACCGCCGTTTCGTCAAACCATCCGGCAATCACAAAGCGCAGCAACTGGTCGACACATACTTTGAGCCCCATGACGATTTTCTCTGGCGCGGCATTGGCCGGATTCCCGGTTCGGCGCTGAAGGTGCGTGACCTTTATGCTGATCGTGACGCCGAGATGCAATTCCCCGAATTATGCCCTGCAGCAGCAGAGGAAAAACCGAGCAACTGTTTGTGTGGCTCTATTCTGATGGGGCTGGCGCAGCCGACCGACTGTCCCCTGTTCGGCTCCGGCTGTAGCCCGCAAAATCCGCAAGGCAGCTGTATGGTCAGTAATGAAGGCGCCTGTGCCGCTTACTACAAGTACCGGAGAACTTCATAATGGACACCATTCAGTTGGCCCATGGTTCAGGCGGTCTGGAAAGCCAGCAATTGATCCGCGACCTGTTTTTCAGTGCCTTCGATAATCCGGTGCTGGCCGGTTGTGAAGACGCTGCCTTGATTAATGGCGGTCAACTGGCCGTCAGCACCGACAGTTTTACTGTCAGCCCGCTGTTCTTTTCCGGTGGCGATATCGGCAAACTGGCGGTCGCCGGCACGCTCAATGATGTTGCCATGCGCGGGGCCTGTCCGGAATACCTGACCGTCGCTTTCATTATTGAAGAGGGTATAAAAGTGAACACTCTGGCCAGAATAGTTGAGAGCATGAAGGCGGAGCTGCTGATCACCGGTGCACAGGTTGTTGCCGGTGACACCAAGGTTGTCCCGCGTGGCGCTATCGATCAGCTGATGATCAATACCACCGGCTTTGGAACAATGATCAATGACTGCAACACCAGGCGGATCACAGCCGGTGATCATGTGATTATCTCCGGCAGCATCGCCCGCCACGGTGCCTGTATCTTTGCCGCCCGTGAAGAGATCGGCATCAAAGGACTGAGCTCCGATTGCTGTACCCTGTGGCCGGCGATTGCCCCGTTACTGGAGGCGGGGCTAGGCATTCATGCCATGCGTGACGCCACCCGCGGCGGCATCAGTGCCGTGTTCAACGAATGGGCGCAACAGACCGGGCTCACCTTTGCCCTGCACCAGGATGAGATCCCGGTCAGTTCCGAGGTGCGTGGCTTTGCCGAGATCCTTGGGATTGATCCCTATGTTCTTGCCTGTGAAGGGGTGTTTGTGGTGGCCGTTGCACCATCGGACAGTGCTGCCGTGATGGACCTTCTACACCGTCATGGACATCCGCAGGCGGCATTGGTTGGCGAAGTGGAAACGACGATAACCGCACCAGCGGTCATGCTGCATTCTGCGTACGGCACCAGGCGCCGGATGGAGTACCCATGCGGTGAGATTCTGCCGAGGATCTGCTGATGCATGAATTTTCGCTTGTTTCATCGTTGCTTGATCTGGTTGAAGCCGATGTCCGTAAACACAATGCCCGGTCCGCCACCAGAGTAGTGGTGCGTGTTGGCGAGATGTCCGGCGTGGTGGCCGAACTGCTGGCCGAGGCGTTTCACGTGTGCAAACAGGGTTCCTTTGCTGAACAGGCGGAGCTGGTGATTGAAAAGCAGCAGGTGCTGATCCGTTGTCAGTGTGGCTACCAGGGGGCGATTGAAAATCGACGCTTTGTTTGCCCGGTGTGCGGCATGGCAGATGTCGAAGTCACCGCCGGTGAGGATATGATCCTGCAACAGCTGGAGCTGGAAGTCGGGGAGACAGAGTCCCCCTGAGATCTTAAAACGTAACGATCCTTTGGTCAGCTTAACTATCACCCTTTGGCGGTGTTACCCGGCGGTGATGATCACATCCTGCAGGTACCAGGACGCGATACCGAAATAGATGAGCACGCCACAGACATCGGCAATAGTGGTAATCAGCGGTGTGCTGGCCGTAGCCGGATCGCTGCCGATTTTTTCAAGTAAAAATGGTAATCCCAGGCCGACGAGGCTTCCTACCAGGACGACGATGATCATGGTCAGGGCAACGACAACGGCAATGTCAATACCGGCCCGCATGACACCGACAGCCATCACCGCCAGCGCCATAGTAAGACCGAGGGCGCCGGCAACCAGCACCTCTTTGCCCAGCAGTTGAAACCAGTCCTTGCCGGAAACATCGCCGGTAGCAAGGCCCCGTACCATCAGGGTTGCCGATTGTGAGCCGGCATTACCGGCGCTGGCGACGAGCAATGGCATGAAGAACAACAGCGCCAGATGGGAAGCAATGGTGTCCTCAAAATAAGCAATACTGGCACCGGTGAAAATATTGGCAAAAACCAGGACAACCAGCCACAGGACCCGTGAACGATAGAGGGAAAAAGGTGACGCTGCGCGCAGGCCGGTTTCCAGTTTGCCGACGGTAGCTGATTTGTGGATATCTTCCGTGGCCTCCTCTTCGGCAACGTCCATGGCGTCATCGTAGGTAACAATTCCGACCAGCTTGTCTCCACCATTGATAACCGGCAGTGCCAGCAGGTCGTAACGGGAAATCAGGCGGGCCGCATCTTCCTGAGGTTCGTCGGCATGGATGGAGACCGGGTCCTTGGTCATGAAGTCGGCAATTTTATCATCGGGATCAGCCATGATCATTTTGCGCAGGGAGACCGTACCGATCAGTCGGCGGACATCGTCAACAACGTAGGTGATGTAGATTGTTTCCTTGTCGGCGCCGGTTTTGCGTAAAAAAGCGATTCCCTGGGCAGCGGTCATCTTGGCATCCACTACTGCGAAATCGGAGGTCATGATCGAGCCGACCTTGTCTTCACTGTACGACGCCAACTTGAAAATATCGTCGCGCTCGGCCTTTCTCATGCTGGCCAGGAGTTGTTGCTGTTTTTCCAGCGGCAACTGGTTGAACACGTCGGCACGTTCGTCATTGGGCATTTCGCGGATTAACTCAATCAGAATACCCTGATCAAGCGTCAGAACCACTTCAGCCTGCAGCTCGATGGAAAAATAGCCGATGACATCAGCTCGTACATCCAGGGGCATCATCACCAGCAGGGTGCCGATTTCTTCCGGGCTGAAGTCGGGCAACAGGGCGGCAACATCAGCAGGATGCTCGTGGTTGATCAGGTCCTGCAGCCTTTCGGCATCACCCGCCAACAGAATCTGCTGCAGTTCGTCCATCATTGTTTCTTCATTCATGGCCCTCTCCTTGGTCAAAAAGCAGAGAAGAGAGTGGACAGCTGGACGTAGTACCGCCGGGTGCGGTGGTGTCGACGGGTGTGCAGGGCAGCACCGGACCCAATAGTCTCACCGGCAGGGCGCGCGTACGTGGATAAAACGCAGATGTCAGATGGATGGCGGTACGAACTTGGTGATACCGGGATAAAACTAAAAGAGGGTACCGCTATCGCTTTTCAAGCAGATAGCAGCACTTATCGATCAGATCGAAGAGGACTATCTGCCTGTTTGGGCGCCGGTCAGAACCGGCCTGCAACTGTCGCCTTCTTGTCTGTTCACTAGGTTCTCCTGGTTAGAGTCAGCAGGATATGTTACGAATGCCTCCAGCAAAAGTCAACATAAAACAAAAGATTTGTTCTGCTGCCGGGTTAAAGATCGAGACGAAAGAAGTCACGACCTTTGAGCTGCGGATCGGTGCTCATGCGGGTCGGGGCCGTACCCGGAGCAAAGGCTTCGTAATAGGCTTCTTTGCTGTCTTCAGCAAGAAGCAAACCGGTCTTCGGGTCGATGGGATGAAATTCAATGGTGTCGGGAACAGGAAACTGTTCGACCGGATACTGTTTGATCGCTTCCTGCATGAACGCAATCCAGGCCGGCAGGGCAGCGCGCCCGCCGGTTTCTCTGCGCCCGAGAGGTTGTTCCTGATCATAGCCAACCCAGGAGACAGCCGCCAGCTGGGGGATGTAGCCGACATACCAGGCATCCTTGAGATCATTGGTAGTGCCGGTTTTGCCGGCCGAAGGACGATTGAGAGCCCGGGCCTGCCGTCCGGTACCGTGCTGAACAACGCTTTCCATAATGTTGGTCGTCAGGTAGGCAGTTTCCGGAGAAATAACGCGCCGTGGCGGTTTCCGGATCAGTCGCTGATCTGAGGCCATTCCGGCGGCAAAGTCGGCGGGATCGATGGATTCAAGAATGCGCCCGTCACGATCGCGGATGCGGGTAATGTATGTGGGTGGAGACAAAATACCGCCGCTGGCAAACACCGTATAGGAGGTGAGCATTTCCATGGGGGTTATGGCAGTGGAACCCAGGCCCATGGACAGATCGCGTTGCAGGGGTGTTTCAATACCAAGTTTGTGGGCATAACTGGCCGCATAGCCGACCCCGATATCTTCAAGAATCTTGACAGTGACAACATTGCGTGAGTGGGTCAGGGCATTGCGGAAGCGGGTTGGTCCGTAGAATTTTTCTTCGTAATTGCGTGGTTTCCATTCCTCGATATCGCCAGTGTCGATGGTGCGGTTTTCATAGATCAGTGGTGTGTCCAGAATCACACTGGCCGGCGTATAACCGCGATCCAGGGCAGCGGCATAAATCAGCGGTTTGAAGGCGGAACCGGGTTGACGGTAGGCCTGAATCGCTCGATTAAACTGGCTTTTACCAAAATCGTAACCACCAACGATCGCCTTGATCTGTCCACTTCCGGGATCGATAGCAACCAGTGCCGCTTCGGCCTGGGGCTCCTGCTCAAGAGCTAACTCCAGCACCTCTGGTCCGTTGCTGATCACACGTACGTCGATCACGGAACCGAGGGGCAGGCGTGTATAGCGTTCACCATCGACGTTGCCGGCAGGCTCGGTGTCGGCGTCAACGATTTCGATGATACCGGCCCATTCAGTCTGACTGATGGAAATGACGCCTGTTTGCTCGCCGATGCGGCAGAGAATATGATCACCGTCACGGCCAGTAACAAGCGCTTTGGTTTCGAAACCTGATTCTAACAGTTCTGGAGTAATTTCCTCACGTTGTTGGGCGATAAACTCTTCCTGAGCCGATTCGTCCAGAATAGTTTCAACGGGGCGGAATCCGCGTCTTTTGTCGTGGGCGCGCAGGTTCTGTTTGACGGCATCCAGAGCTGCCTGCTGTAATTTGAGATTGATGCTGGTTTCAACCTGAAGGCCGCCGGTATAAAGGATGTCTTCACCGAAGCGCTGTTCAAGATAGCGACGCACCTGTTCGTTAAAAAAAGCGGTGACGTCGAGCAGGGTATTGAGCCGCGGTGTGATAACCACCTCTTCTTCCGCAGCAGCGAGACGCTCAGCCGGGGTGATGAACCCCTCCTCCATCATCCGCGTAAGGACATATTTCTGGCGATCCATGGCACGTTGATAATAACGATAAGGGGAATAACGACTGGGGGCTTGGGGCAGTCCGGCAAGGATGGCTGATTCAGCGAGGGTCAATTCTTCAACCGTCTTGTCAAAGTAGCTGCGAGCGGCGGCTTCGACACCAAAGGAGCGATGTCCCAGATAGATCTGGTTCAGATAGATATAAAGAATGTCTTCTTTGCTCAGGGCCTGTTCCATGCGCCAGGCCAGAATCGCTTCCTTGAATTTGCGCGAAAATGTGCGTTCCGGGCTCAGCAGCATGGTTTTGGCCACCTGCTGGGTGATGGTGCTGCCACCCTGGGAGATACGACCGGCCTTGAGATTGTTGACGGCGGCTCTGAAGATGGAGACAATATCGATCCCCTGATGCTTGAAGAAACCGGCATCCTCAGCGGCCACAAAGGCTTGAACCAGGGTTTTCGGCATTTTATCGTAGGGGACTAAAAAACGTCTTTCCTTGGAATATTCGGCAATGACGGTACCGTCGTCAGCATATATGGTGGTAATCAGCGGGGGACGGTAAGCGGCCAGGGAATCGATCTGCGGCAATGTTGAAGAAACATAGAAATAGGCACCGATGAGGACGGCAACCGCAAGCAGAGGAGTGGCGAGAGCGGCGAAAAAAAGGTATGTTAGCAGGCGCTTCATGTTATATTCGTGGACTTGTACTTAAAAAATTGTTTTTGTTGACCAACATTCGCAAGAGATGTCATGAGACCGATGGGCATATATAACATGGGTTGAACAGGGGAGCAACTGAATCAGGATATTGACAAATGGAGTCTGCATTTCAACCATTTTATGTACCATAGTTACGTCTGGCTGTCAGACCCCGAAATATGAAGCGCAATGCGCTGGAGGATGTGATGTATCGACACACCAAAATTGTTGCCACGGTAGGGCCGGCCTGCAGTGAACGTGAGCAGCTCGAAAACCTGCTTAAGGCCGGTGTTGACGTATTCAGACTGAACTTTTCCCATGGGGAACTGGAACAGAAAAAAACCTGGATTGATCAGATTCGCGAACTTTCTGTTATTCATCGTAAAGCGGTATCGATATTAGGAGATCTTCAAGGTCCCAAGATCCGTACCGGGATGATGCGTGACGGATCACAGGAACTGGTCAATGGTCAGGAAGTTATCATCACCACAGCTGATGTCGTCGGGGGAGAGGGTATTATACCGACCAATTATCAGGATTTGCCCGGTGATGTCGAATCGGGAGACCGGATTCTTCTGGATGACGGACAACTGGAGCTGGAAGTGCTGCGCAGCAGTGGCGACCAGGTGTATTGCCGGGTCAAGCAGGGGGGGCTGCTCACAGATCGTAAAGGGATTAATCTGCCCGGCGTCAGGATTTCGACCCCGGCGCTAACGGCAAAAGATTATGTTGATCTGGAGTTTGCCATTGCTCACGAGCTGGACTGGGTGGCTCTGTCTTTTGTGCGCACGGCCGAAGAAGTGTGTCAACTTAAACAGATTATTTTCGACCGGCATTCACCGGTCCGGGTTATCGCCAAAATTGAAAAGCCGGAAGCGGTAGCAAATTTTGCCGATATTCTGGCGGCAACCGACGGTGTTATGGTGGCGCGCGGTGACCTAGGTGTTGAATTGCCCTCGGAGCGGGTTCCACTGATTCAAAAGAGGATTATTCGTCAATGCAATGAGGCGGGCAAGCCCGTCATTACCGCAACCCAGATGCTGGAAAGCATGATCGGCAATCCCCGCCCGACCCGCGCGGAAACCTCTGATGTTGCCAATGCCATTCTCGACGGTACTGATGCTGTCATGCTGTCCGGAGAGACGGCGGCCGGTCTGTATCCGGTAGCCGCAGTCGAAATAATCAACCGGATCGCTCACGATGTCGAGGCCGAGCAGGATGTCAATCGGCCCCGATCCTTTGCTGTTGAACATTCGAACTTTCATCAGAATATCCCTGATGTTATCGGCCAGGGGGCCTGCCAGGTTGCTGACCATGTTGGTGCCGCGGCCATTCTCGCTTTTACCCAGACCGGCAGTACCGCTACCCTGGTGGCCAAGTACCGGCCTTCCTTGCCGATTTATGCGGTGACACCGACCCAGCAGGTGCGTCGGCATCTGGCGCTGTACCGCGGGGTCAGCTCATTGCGGGTCGATATTCAGGGTGATACAGAAGCGCAGATTGCCTCCGTAGAGAAGGTTGTGCTGGAAAAGGGATTGTTACAGCCGGGGGATGTGGTGGTCATTACCATGGGCAGCCCGGTATCGGCCCCCGGAACAACCAATCTGCTCAAGGTCCATCGGCTCGGAACAGGAAACTTCTACGAGGTGCACGGAGACCCCTACCGGGTGTAGCACCCGAGGACCGAGCATGCTATGGTGTTTACTCTTTCCGGTTGATATCGGCCTGTGCTGAAAAAGGAAATTGCATGAAAAAAGCCGTGGTACTTTACAGTGGGGGACTCGACTCAACCACCTGCATGGCCATTGCCAGAGAACAGGGGTTTGTTCCCTGCGCCCTGAGTTTCAATTATGGCCAGCGCCATGCTGTTGAACTGCAAAAAGCACGAGAGTACGCGCCACTGGTCGGAGCTGCCGAGCATCTGGTCATCGATATGAATATGCGCCTGGTCGGTGGAAGCGCCCTCACGGCGGATATTGAGGTACCCAAAGATAGTGCCGATGATGGTGCTATTCCGGTCACCTATGTGCCGGCACGCAATACAATCTTTCTGTCTTTTGCTCTTGGTTGGGCCGAAGTGCTGGGCGCCAGGGATATTTTTATCGGCGTCAACGCCCTGGACTATTCCGGTTATCCTGATTGTCGTCCCGAATTTATCCGTGCTTTTCAAGATCTTGCTAATCTGGCGACGAAAGCGGGGGTTGAAGGCTGTGGCTACCGCATCCAGGCGCCCCTGATCGACCTGACCAAGGGGCAGATTATTCGTCGCGGTCTTGACCTCGGGGTTGACTATCGTCTGACTCATTCCTGTTACGATCCGACCCCGGCAGGGTTGTCCTGTGGTCATTGTGATTCCTGCCGGTTGCGCCTGAAGGGTTTTGCTGAAATCAATAAGGAGGATCCCCTTCCCTATGCGGACTGAACAACCATCTTTTGTACGCCAGCAGATGCCCGATCTGCAGCAGAGCGCAGACGGGCGCAGGATTGCCATCGACAAGGTCGGTGTCAAGGACATCCGGTATCCGATCATCGTCCAGGACAAGTTTCGTGAACGTCAGTACACGGTGGCCCGCGTCAATATGTACGTCGACCTGCCCGAGCACTTCAAGGGGACCCATATGAGCCGCTTTATTGAGGTGCTCAACCTTTACCATGGGGAAATCAGCATCGAGAATATCGAAACCATTCTGGTGGAGATGAAAAAGCGCCTCGGTGCCGATCGCGCCCACCTCGAGCTGGACTTTCCCTATTTTATCGAAAAGCGTGCACCAGTCTCCGGAGCGCGCGGTTTAATGGAATATCAGTGCCGCATGATCGGCACCCTCGCGGAAGACTTTGACTTCATGCTTGAGGCACGGATTCCGGTCACCTCCCTGTGCCCCTGCTCCAAGGAGATCAGCGATCGTGGTGCCCATAACCAGCGCAGCCTGGTGACGGTGCAGGTGCGCTACAGCGACCATGTCTGGCTCGAAGACCTGATCCGGTGGGTAGAGGAGTGTGCCAGTTGCGAAGTCTATGCCCTGCTCAAGCGGGAAGATGAAAAGGCCGTGACCGAGCAGGCATTTGACAACCCGATGTTTGTAGAAGATATGGTCCGGGCGGTGACGGAGAAACTGGTTGCCGTTGCTCAGATTCGCTGGTTCAGCATCCAGTGTGAGAATTTCGAGTCGATTCATAACCATTCAGCCTATGCCATGGTGGAGCGTGGCGCGGTCTGACCTGTGGATAAATCTGTGGAAAAAGTGGAAAACTCCCCTTTGGGACTGAAAAAAAAACGAATTCTGGGCATATTTGCTAAAGAACCTGTTCCCGGTCGGGTAAAAACCCGGCTGAGCCCGCCGCTGTCGGCCGTGCAGGCCGCGGACATCTATCTTGCGTCGCTACGGGAGACGGTCCAGCGCATGCAAACTCTGACCGATTGTGACCTGGCCATCTGTTACAGTGGCGACCGGGACTGGTTTGCCGAAACATTTCCCGGTCTTGCTCTGGAGCCTCAGTACGGAGATGATCTTGGAGCGCGGATGGCGCACTCTCTGTCACGTTGGTTGGCCGCGGGATACGATGCAGCTGTTCTGATCGGCAGTGATGCGCCGGATTTGCCCACGGAGCGGATTGAGCAGGCGTTCAGTGCTCTTGAAGGGGCCGACCTGGTACATGGACCAGCGGTTGATGGTGGTTACTACCTGGTTGGTGAATCAAGTCACTATGACCAGCTTTTCAGCGGGATTGCCTGGAGTACCGGCAGCGTTCTTGAACAAACACTGGCAACGGCGACAACCCTGGGGTTGAGTTCCGTGCTGCTGCAGCCGTGGGAAGATCTCGATGACCTGCCGGCTCTGCTGCGGCTGGTTGATCGCAGTCCGCACAGTGTTACGGCGAAACAGGTTGGAACAGTGCTGAAGCACAGTAGAGATTCCGGCTTCCTTGGCTTGACTTGACCGGTGGGGTGCCTGATAATCCAACAGCAAAAATGTCCGTCAATTCATTACCTGATGCTGTTACATTGGCAATTACGGCAGGGGCAAATTTTCTTTCCTGCCGGTTTTTGAAGCGACAGTTCCATGATATAAGGAGTTACTTACCTTGCTTGAGCTCGTATTAAGTGCCGGACCGGTGGTTAAAAGTGTCCTGATCCTTTTGGTTTATTTTTCCCTCGTTTCCTGGGCCATTATTTTTTATAAGCTGGCGGTTATCCGCAAGGCGATGACTCAAACCGACCAGTTTCTCGACTTTTTCTGGACCAAAAAGCGTTTTGACCAGATCGGTCAGGGAGTCAAGGAGTTCAGTCATTCTCCGGTCGCCAGTCTGTTCCGGGAAGGCTACCATGAGCTGCTGCAGTTAAAAAAACGGCCTGCCGATGAGACTGCTCCGGAAGACTTTACCAGCCGTATGCCCAATGCCGATATCGTTGCCCGAGCTCTGCGCCGGGCCACGAACCAGGAAACCCAACGATTGGAGAAATACCTGACCTTTCTTGCTACGACCGGTTCCATTACTCCTTTTATCGGTCTCTTTGGAACGGTCTGGGGGATTATGGACGCATTTCATGGCATCGGTCAGACCGGCAGTGCATCACTGGCAGTGGTTGCACCGGGAATCTCCGAGGCCCTGGTGGCTACAGCTATCGGCCTGGCGGCGGCCATTCCGGCGGTTATCGGTTATAACCACTTTCTCAACAAGGTCAATGAGCTGATCGGCGAGATGGACAGTTTCAGCCAGGAGTTCCTCAACATTCTGGAGCGCCTGGAGCGGGGCAAATAAGATGGATGCTGGACGCAGGGGTGGCCGTCGTAGTGCCATGGCACATATCAACGTGACCCCTTTTGTGGATGTTATGCTGGTGCTGCTGATCATCTTTATGGTGACCGCGCCGATGCTCGATCAAGGCATCGAGATTGATCTGCCGCAGGTACAGCAGACGCCCGGATTACCGGCGGACATTGAACCAATGGTTGTTGTCCTGCAGCGTGACGGCCAGATCAACGTCGATGGCGTCGCTATTGCAAATGTCGGCAGCCTTGAGCGGACGGTACTGCAGGCTCGAGAAAATCGACCTGATCTGCAGGTTTTTCTGGAGGCGGATCAGGCTGTCGCCTATGGTCTGGTGGTGCAGGTGATGGCCGCTATCAAGCAGGCGGGTGTCGACAAGTTGGGAATGGTGACCCGCCTGCCGGAAGAATAGTCTCATCATGACGCTTTCGCGTTTCGCAGAAAAACTTCCCCGGCCGCGACGACTGGAGCCCGATTTTATCAAAATGCTGATGATATCGGTTCTTCTGCACCTGGTGATCGTGGCGCTGTTTGCTACCCCGTTGTTGCAACGTGCTCCGGTCTCTCAACCGCCGGTATATCGTGTCAATCTTGTTAATGCGCCGGTTCTGGACCCACAGGCCGGTCGCCCCGAAGCCGCACCGCAGCCTCCGGCTGACGAACCTGCTCCGCAACAGCCCACTGAACCGGAACCCGAACCTGAACCCGAACCTGAACCCGAACCTGAACCCGAACCCGAACCCGAACCCGAACCTGAACCCGAACCTGAACCGGAACCGGAACTGATTCCGGGACCGACACCGGAAGAAATAGAGCAGGAACGTCTGGCAGAAGAACAGCGCCGGCGCGAAGAAGAGGAGCAGCAACGCCGGCTGGCCGAAGCAGAACGTCGCCGTCAGGAAGAGGAGCGTCGCCGGCTGGCCGAAGAACAGCAGCAACGGGAAGAAGACGAGCGCCGCCGGCTGGCGGAACAGCAGCGGCGTCTTGATGAGCAGCTTCGTCAGCAACGGCTGGCGGAGCTCACTGCACAGCGGCAACGGGACGAAGACGAGCGCGCACGTCAGGAGCGTCTTGATGACCTGCGTGCCGCAACCCAGAGTGAAACACCCGACTCCCCTATCCCCGACGCGCCGGTTGGCATGCCTGATGGCCGCGGCAGCGAGGAGGGTGTCACTGCCAGCGCTTTTGTCCAGGAATTTATCCGCCAGAACTGGACTTTTCCACGTGCTTTGGCGGCCGGCAACCCGGAGGCCGAGGTCTACCTGGTTTACAATGCCGCCGGTACCCGCACCGAATTTCGCTGGATACGACGCTCCGGCCATGCGGTTTTCGACGAGTCGCTGATAAGGGCTCTGAGCCGTTCACAGCAGTTGCCGGAGCCGTTGCCGCAGACCATGGAATTCACCATTATTTTCAATCTCAAGGAGATGCTGGATTGATGAAAAATATCTGTTATCTGTCTGCCGTCGTTTTGCTGGTGGTTATCCTGGCTGCCGGGACTGCCGTTGCCAGCCGTATTGAAATCAGCTCACCGGGGCAACAGACCATCCCTCTGGCTTTAACCCGGATTCTGCCGGTGACGACGGCCCAACCCGCTATTACCGCCGAGTTTGACCGGGTTCTTGAATATGACCTGGAATTATCCGGGGTCTTCCGGTTGCTCGATCCCGTTGCTTTTTTGAGCGATGCCCGGCAGCTGGGGCTGCAGCGAAGCGACGTTAATTTTGCCCAGTGGCGCCTGCTCGGAGCAGAGCTCCTGATCAAGGGGGGGTATGAACTCGATGGCGATCAGCTGATCGTTGATATGCGCCTGTACGATGTAACCAGTCAACGTCTTCTTACCGGTCGCCGCTACCGTGGACAGCGCGGCGATCTGCGCAAGATCGCCCATACCTTTGCCGACCAGGTGTTGGAACAATTGACGGGAGAAAGAGGTTCCTTTGCCGCGAAAATAGCCTACATTTCCGAGCAGACCGGCCATAAGGAACTGTACCTGATGGATACGGACGGCCATGACGTGGTGCGTTTAACCAACCATCAGCAACTGGTACTTAATCCCGATTTCTCACCGAGGAGCAAGGAACTTATTTTCACCTCTTACAAACATGAAAATCCTGATCTGTTCCGCAAGGAGGTCTATACCGGCCAGGAGTCGCGCCTGTCTTTTCAGGAAGGGCTCAATATCAGCGGCCGCTACAGCCCGGACGGACGCCAGATTGCCCTGACCCTGTCAAAAGATGGTAATGCCGAGATTTATCTGATGGGAACAGATGGCACCCTGTTGCGGCGGCTGACCAATCATTATGCCATCGACGTTGATCCGTCCTGGAGTCCAAACGGCAACCGCATTGCTTTTGTGTCGGATCGACTTGGCAACCCGCATGTTTTTATCGTCGATATCCATACCCGCCAGGTTAAACGGCTGACTTATGATGGGCGTTATAATGCCACTCCGGCATGGAACCCGAAAAACGACCGGATCGCTTTTTCGCGGCTGGAAGATGGTGTATTCAATATATTTACCATCAATGATGACGGTACCGACGAGCGTCAGATCACCTTCGGTCCCGGCAGCAAGGAACATCCGCGCTGGAGTCCGGATGGACGTTTGCTGGTGTATTCTCATGATGACGGGCGTGAAAAGTCGATCTGGATGATGCGTGCCGACGGCAGTGGAGCCAGAAAGATTGCCGCTGCCGGGGGCCGGGCAACCCATCCGGCCTGGTCGGGACGCTGGTAAATCGTACTGAACATTATTGCTATGGTTATTGTTTTTCTGCAGTGATGCTGTATAATGCGGCCTTATCATTAAAGCTTACCAGTACAGTAATAACAGCTTGTCATAATTTTATCGCGAATGCGAAAGGAGAGGTAGGATATGAAGATTTTGTCGCTTATGCGTCTCATGGTGGTTGGGCTCGTTCTGATGTTTCTGGCTGCTGGTTGTGCTAAACAACCGGCAGTGGAAGAGACGGTTCCGGCACAGCCTGCTGATGATGTCGTTGTGGAAGAACAGGTCACATCAACAGTACAGGAAAGTACCATCAGCGATACCGCTGTTGATACCCGTACCGCAGTGTCTCCTCAAGATACTGCCGCCGAAGCCCGCCGGGCAGCGGCCGCTGGTTTACAGCGTATTCACTTTGAATTTGACAGATCCGATCTAACCGAGGAAGCCAAGCAGATTCTGGTCAATAATGCCTCTCTGTTACGGGCAGCCCCGCAGGTCAATGTACTGATTGAAGGGCATACCGATGAGCGTGGTTCCGATGAGTACAACCTGGCTCTGGGTGAGCGTCGTGCTATTGCCGCTCGTAATTTTCTTGTTTCCCTGGGGGTATCTGCTGATCGGTTGCGTATTATTTCCTACGGCGAGGAGATGCCTGTCGCCCTGGAGCGTAATGAAGAAGCCTGGGCAAAGAATCGGCGAGCCGAATTCAAAATTACCCGCTAGTGCCCGTCCGAACATTCCGGAATGGCGCCGTCATGGCGCAAAAGCATCCTTTTCGGACTGAACTGGCCAGGCTGGTTGATTGATGATCAGGGCCGCCCATTGCAATGATGAGCGGCCCTTTTCAGTTGCTTCCGGGTGAAGAATTCAGGTCTTGGTGTCATTACGCAAACAGGTTTTTCAGTACCCCTCTCAGCGGCGGCGAGATTTTAATCAGGTGGCATTGCAGGAGGCAAAGATGCGCATAATTGTTATGATTTTTATAGCTTTACTGGTAGCGGGATGTCTACCGCCCAGTCAATCCCAGGTACGTATGGAGACTGATCTGGAACAGATGAAGCGGCGTCTGGCACAGCTGGAAGTGCAAAAAGTTGATACAGCGCAGGCTGAAATGACCGATGGCACAGCACTGCAACGACAGGTAGCAGAGCTGCAGGCCGGTCTCGATAACATGCGCCTGGAGTTCCATTCAGTCAACGGTATGATAGATGACCTGGATCGACAACATCGTGATCTGAGTGAGGAATTACGGCTGGTGCAGGAAGATTTGAATCTCCAGATTGACTCTTTGACCAGCCGGATTGAAGATCTGGAGACTGGCACGTCCGCTCCCGTTGCCGAGGAGGTTGCGGTACCGGAACTGCAACCGCAACAACCGCAAACATCGGAGCCAACACCAGAGAAACGCTACGAACAGGCCCTCAGACTGATTCTGGATGGAACGGATTTCCCCACCGGCCGCGAGCAGCTGGAAGCCTTTACCCGGGATTTTCCTGAGCATGATGTGTATGTTAATGCTCTCTACTGGATTGGTGAGGCCCTTTACGGTGAAAAAAAATATGAAATGGCGATTCTTCAATTTCAGGATGTGATCAGCCAGTACCCGCGCCACAGCAAAGCACCGGATGCCCTCTACAAGCAGGCGCTGGCCTTCAACGCCCTGAATGACAGTCAGAATGCTCGTGCCACCATGCGCAAACTGATTGACAGCTACCCGGATAGTGAGCAGGCGCGAGCCGCTGAGGAATTTTTACAGAACTGAGCAATTTCACCCACCCCCGCACCAAAAAAATGAGCTGAGCAGGTGCCGGCAGATCATATTGATATGCATCAGTTGCGCCAGATTGTTTCCAAGCGATATAAAGGGGCAGCAGCCCGCAGCTGCCCCTTTATTGCTCAGGAGCACAAGGGGTCTGAATGTCACAACTCACTCATAGCGAAATAACGGCATTGTTTCTTGCCTTGGGCGTGCTGCTGGCCACAGCCCGGATTCTGGGGGAGCTGGCCAGGGCCATGAACCTGCCCGCAGTCCTTGGTGAAATTTCCGCTGGTATCCTCTGGGGGCCGACGATTTTTGGCACATTCTTTCCCACCGGGAGCGCTTTTCTGTTTCCCGCAACAGGTGGCGGCGCACTGGCCTTCGATGGCCTGATTACCATCGCCATTACCTTGTTTCTGCTGGTTGCAGGCATGGAAATAGATCTGTCAACGGTCTGGCGACAGGGTAAGATTGCTTTTTATGTAGCCTTGCTGGGGATGCTTTTCCCCTTTATTTTCGGTTTTCTGGCCGGCTGGTGGATGCCGGGACTTCTTGGCTATGAGCAAGGCGCACCCCATCTCCCCTTTGCCCTGTTCATGGCGACCGTGCTCTCTATTTCGGCGCTGCCGATCATTGCCAAGATCCTCATGGATCTCAACATTTACCGCAGTGATCTGGGTGTTACCATTATTGCCGCCGCAGTTTTCAATGATCTGCTCGGGTGGCTGGTATTTGCCATGGTGCTGGGGATGCTCGGTGTCAGCCAGATGATGCCACTGGGTTATACCATCGGCATGACTCTGGCGTTTGTGCTGGTCATGATCATTCTTATGCCCCCGCTGATGAATCGTGTGCTCCCCTGGGTACAGGCCCATAGCAGCTGGCCTGGCGGTATTCTTGGTTTTTCCCTCTCCTTTTGCCTGCTAGCCGCCGCGTTTACCGAGTGGATAGGGATACACGCAATTTTCGGGTCCTTTCTGGCGGGGGTCGCCCTCGGGGACTCAAAGCATTTGAATGAACGCACCCGGACAACCATTGAACAGTTTGTTTCCTTTATTTTTGCCCCGCTGTTTTTCGCCAGTATTGGTCTTAGGGTGAATTTTATCGAACATTTCAATTTCTGGCTGACTTTTGTTGTTCTGCTCCTGGCTATGAGTGGCAAGATTTTCGGGAGTACTCTCGGTGCCCGGCTGGGTGGTTTGCCCCCTCGTGAGTCGCTCGGCATCGGCTTCGGTATGAGCGCGCAAGGGACCATGGGTATTATTCTCGGGGTGCTGGCGCTGCAGTTTGAATTGATTTCTCAGCAGGTGTTTGTCAGCCTGGTGATCATGGCCCTGGTAACTTCGCTGCTCAGCGGGCCGATGATGCAGAAAGTACTGCGACTGAAAAAAGCTCGTCGCTTTGTCAACTTTCTTCCGGCCCAGGGATTTGTCCTGCAGCTCACCTCCACCGACCGCTGGTCGGCTATCCATGAGCTTTCAACCCTCGCTTCAGGCCTGGTTGACAAGAAGGCCGAAGAGATTACCCGGGCGGTTTATGCCCGGGAAAAAATGATGGCTACCGGTATCGGCCAGGGCGTTGCCGTGCCTCACGCCCGCATACCGGGTTTGGCCGAGCCTCTGGTGCTGGTTGGTCTGTCGCGGGCCGGAATCGATTTTGATGCCCCTGACGCCGGTCTGGCGAAGGTTATTTTTCTGATTCTTTCGCCCGAGGAGGATAATGGCCTGCAGCTGGAGATTCTGGCTGATATAGCAGCGACGTTCAAGGTCAGTGAAATCAAAGCCAAGGTTATTGGAGTAAACAGTTATGTCGAATTTCTTGCTCTGGTGCGGACGGCCCATGAACGTTGAGATCGACATTCCTCATTGCGGTGAGACTTTACATGAGTGAGACAGAGGCTCCTTTGACGATAACCTGTGTCGGCACCGGTGATGCATTTCATACCGGTGGTCGGCTGCACAGTTGTTTTCATTTCAACAGTGGCGACAATCACGTGCTGCTCGATTGTGGCAGCTCCAGTCCGGCTGGTTTTTTCCGCACCGGGATTGCTGCCGATCATGTGGATGTCGTGATAGTGAGCCATCTGCACGGTGATCATTTCGGTGGCATTCCCTACCTGCTGCTGGCCGGTAAATATCTGCATCGGCGCACCCGCCCTCTGCTCTGCGTTGGGCCGGAGGGGTTGCAACAACGGGTTGAACAGGCTTTAAATGCCCTTTATCCCGGAGTGCTCGAAGATGGTCTCGGCTTTGATCTGAATTATCAGGTTCCGGATCAAGCTGCGGTACTGGAAGTGCGGGATATGCGGATCAGGTGTTTACCGGTTGTTCACGGCGGCGGTGCGCAGGCGTTGGGAATCCGCGTTGAGACTGACGGGCGTATCATCAGTTACAGCGGCGATAGTGAATGGAACGATAATTTACCCCTGCTGGCGCAGGGCAGTGACCTTTTTATCTGTGAATGCTTCAGTTACGACCAGGCGGTGCCGGGGCATCTGGACTATCTGACATTGCTGCGACAACAGGCCCGCCTGTCTACGCAACGACTGGTACTGACCCACCCGGGCCCGCAATTACTGACAAGGGCCGATGAGCTTGAATTTGAGCTGCTGTATGATGGCGCACGGCTGGAATTATAGGCTGTGAAGCGGGGGTTGTTTCCTTTTAACGCTTATCAAAAGAATGGTACGCGGCGGCGCGGATGCCGCCGATATCAACGTTTTTCGCACCAGTCCTGACTAATTAACTTCCCTCGGTGTCTAGGGTAGGCGTACCACCTGTTTGTGATGATGTTGCAGTGAGGTAATGAGCTGATAAACTGATAGGCAACTATGAACAACGATTTACTGAAAAAAATATCAATAATGCT
>JAWLDI010000035.1:0-19188 GCA_041686715.1 Pelovirga sp. | reverse complement strand
ACGATCTGGATCCCAACGATTTTGTCCCCCGCATTGTCGCTGTTGATCTTGCCGGCAATGAACGTCAGGCAGGAATATATTATCGTGCCAACAATCGCCTGTTTCGTCAGCGCCAGATCAATATTACCGACAACTTCCTCGATATGACCCTTCCCGAGTTTGTCAATCAGGTTCCGGAGTTCGACACACCAATCGAAACCTTTCTCTATATCAACCAGGAACTGCGCAAGGAAAACCGGTTGGCCGTTGCAGCCATGGCTGCAGATACCCATCCGCAGCCACTATGGGATGGAGTTTTTCTGCGCCAGCCGCGCGCTGCGCCACAAGGACTTTTTGCTGACCAGCGAACCTACCTCTACAAAGGCAGGGAGATCGATCAGACCGTCCATCTGGGCTATGACCTCGCATCAGTAGCTCAGGCTGAGATTATCGCCGCAAATAGTGGAAAAGTGATATTTCGAGATGTTCTCGGCATCTACGGTCTCTGTGTCGTCATCGATCATGGTCTCGGTATCCAGACCCTTTACGCGCACATGAGCCGGAGTGAGGTTGAAATCGGCCAGGTGATTAACCGTGGCGACGTGATTGGTCGCAGTGGTGTCACCGGACTGGCCGGTGGAGATCATCTTCACTTTGAGGTACTCGTTGGCGGCATTCCGGTTCAACCGATTGAGTGGTGGGATGCCAACTGGCAGCACAATAATATCGACAGCAAATTACAGCCGGAATAATTTTTGCGGTGGAACGTACGAAGAGCTTGACTGGTTGCTGTCTCTGGTTTACTTACTTTGTCACTATTCAGCTGCGTATCTGCCACCGGCGCGGTGGCACATCCTGTGCTTGAAAGATACCTGACTTTTTCCATTTACTCTGATTGATGAAAGGTACCCTGATGAAAAAAGCAATGGTAACAATACTCGTTATGCTGCTTGCCGGTTTTGCCGGACAGACTTTTGCTCAGGACAAAGAGATCAAAGCCGGCTTCGTTTATGTCGGTCCCGTCGGTGATGCAGGGTGGACCTATTCCCACGATCGCGGCCGGCTGGAAATGGAAAAGCTCCCCTTTGTTGAACCTTCCACCTATATTGAGTCAGTTCCGGAGGGGGCCGAATCGGCCCGCGTTATCAATGGCCTCGTCCGGCGTGGTCATAATCTGATTTTTACCACCAGTTTCGGCTATATGGATGCCACCATTGATGTTGCCGCGCGCAACAAAGATGTCATCTTCATGCATTGCTCCGGCTACAAGACCGCCGATAATGTCGGCACATATTTCGGACGTATGTATGAGCCGCGTTATCTGTCTGGAATTGTTGCCGGAAAGATGACGGATAAAAATATTATCGGCTATGTCGCCGCCTTCCCGATCCCGGAAGTTATCCGCGGTATTAACGCCTTCACCCTTGGCGTCCGCAGTGTCAATCCTGAGGCCCAGGTACGGGTCGTCTGGACTCAGACCTGGTTCGATCCGGGCGTTGAGCGTGATGCCGCCGACAGCCTGCTTGATGTCGGCGCCGATGTTCTGGCCATGCATCAGGATGCCCCGGCAACCCTGCAGGCCGCCGAAGCCCGCGACGCTTATGTTATCGGCTACAACAGTGATATGCGCCATTTCGCTCCCCAGGCCTTTTTAACTGCCCCGATCTGGAACTGGGGGGCCCTCTATACACAATTGGCCCAAGAGGTTCACAATGGCACCTGGAAGTCCGAACAGATCTGGTCTGGAATGAAAGAAGGGCTTGTTGGCCTTGCCGAATTCAACCCGGCGGTTCCGACCGAGGTTCAACGTCTGGTGCAGGAGCGTGGCGCCGCCATTGCTGCCGGCACCTTTCATCCCTTTAGCGGCCCGATGAAAGACCGCGACGGCAAAGACGTGCTGGACGCCGGAGAAATTATGAGTGACGGCGATATGTTGAGCATGAACTTCTTCGTCGAGGGAGTTCAGGGCACTTTAGCCAATTAAACAGCTACTGATGACGGCACGCCCGGTAACAGGCGTGCCGATTTTTTATGCCTGAATTGCTTCAGATCGAACATATCAGGAAAACCTTTCCCGGCGTCGTCGCTCTTGATGATGTTTCTTTTTCCGTTGCTGCGGGAGAGATACACACATTGTTGGGAGAGAATGGCGCCGGCAAAAGTACCCTGATGAATGTGCTGACCGGGCTTTACCACCCCGACTCCGGCAAAATGCGCCTGGACGGCAGAGATGTTCACTTCACCAGCCCGCGGGATTCTCTGGCCCGGGGTATCGGCATGGTCCACCAACATTTCATGCTGGTTCCTGCACACAGCGCTTTTGAAAATATTCTCCTGGCTCTGGACAAGGTTCCCCTGGTTTTTAGTTCTGGAGAGTACCGAAAAAAAATTCAACGACTGATCGACACCTTTGAGATCGACCTGGATCTTGATACAGAAGTCTGGAAGCTTTCCATCGGCGCCCAGCAGTGGATTGAACTGATCAAACTGTTATTACGCAATTGTCGCCTGTTGATTCTTGATGAACCGACCGCGGTACTCACCCCACAGGAAACGGAGCGCCTGTTCAAGGTGTTACGGCTGCTTCAACAACAAGGCAAGAGTATTGTGTTCATATCCCATAAAATGCGTGAAGTGGTGGAAATTTCTGACCGGGTCACAGTGTTGAAAAAGGGGCGCAGTATCAGCACCCTTGAACGTGGCAACTTTGATCGGGAAATCCTCGCCGGACTCATGATCGGAGAGGATAAGATCCCTCACTGGCAGAAAAACCTGCAGATGTCCGAAAAAATCGTTCTTGATATCCGTAATCTTTCGGTCCGCAATGATCGCGGACTGGCTGATCTGGACCAGGTCTGCCTGCAACTCAAAGAAGGGGAAATTCTCGGTATTGCCGGCATTGCCGGCAACGGACAGAAAGCGCTGGCCGAAGCACTGACCGGACTTAAGCCTGTGACCAGGGGGAAGATATTTGCCGGAGACGTGGACATTACCCACAGTTCTGCCCGCTCATCCTACATATCCGGCATTGCCCACATTCCGGAAGATCGCAAAAGTATCGGGATCGCCCCTGACCTTGATGTCGCCGACAACCTGATCATGAAAAGTTACCAGAACCCTTTGTTCCGGCGTGGTTTTTTTCAGAATCGAGGAGCCATCCGTCGCAATGCTGAAGATAAAGTATCGCGCTTCGCCATCAAGACCGGCCCTGATGGTTCGCCGGTTCGCTACCTCTCCGGCGGCAACATTCAAAAAGTCATCATAGCCAGAGAATTGTCTGAAAAACCCCGGGTTCTGGTGGCGCTCTACCCGACGCGCGGTCTCGATATCGGCAGTGCCGAATATATTCACAAGATCATTGTCGAAGGCGCCGGTCACGGCATGAGCACCATCCTGATTGCTGAAGACCTGGACGAACTGCTTAAGCTCAGTGACCGCATTGCCGTGATGTTCCGTGGTCGGGTGATCGGTTATGCCGACCCACGTCGGACCACCCGCGAAGAAATAGGGTTGATGATGAGCGGTGAAAAGCAGGATCAGGCATCATGAAACTGGTTATCGAACGCCGCGACACCTCTTCAGCCCTGGTGCGATTCTTGGCACCGGTCGCATCGATTGCCGTAGCCCTCGCTTTTGCCGGTTTTCTGCTTCTAGCTGCCGGCATCAACCCTTTGGAGGCTTATCGAGAAATTCTCATAGAAGCTGTCGGCTCCATATACGGCATCTCCGAGACCCTGGTCAAAGCAACCCCCCTGATCCTTGCCGGACTGGGTGTAAGCCTCGCTTTCCGCATGCAGATCTGGAACATTGGTGCTGAAGGACAGATCTATATTGGTGCCATGGGGGCGACCTGGGTTGCCCTGTTTTCCGGGCTGGAAAATCACTGGGTGCTGATGATCACCATGTTCAGCGCGGCATTTATCTGCGGCGGCCTGTGGGCCGGAATTGCCGGTTTTTTACGGGCCCGCTGGAACGTCAATGAAGTCATTGTCACCCTGATGATGAACTATATCGCCATCCTTTTGATCAATTTCCTTGTCTATGGACCCTGGCGTGATCCACAGAGTTTCAACTTCCCCCTGACCGCCCAGTTTGCCGATGCTGCCCGTTTTGCCAACTTTTTCGACACACGACTGCACAGTGGTTTTTTTCTCGCCCTGGCCCTGGCCCTGTTTCTATACCTGTTCATGGAACGCACCGTCTGGGGTTATCAGATCAAGGTTATTGGCAGTAACGCGCAAGCAGCCCGATACGCCGGGATGCGTACCGGGTACGCCGTCTTCTGGGTGCTGTTTCTCAGTGGGGCAATTGCCGGCGTCGCTGGTTTCAGTGAAGTAGCCGGTTTGCAGTATCGCCTGCAACACGGAATTTCTCCGGGCTACGGCTATACTGCTATAATCATTGCCTGGCTGGCACGACGCAGTGCCATAGGTGTTGTGATCGTCTCCCTGCTGATGGGTATTCTGCTGGTAGGCGGCGACAGTCTGCAAATGCTGTGGCAATTGCCGATAGCTTTTGTTTACGCGTTTCAAGGGCTGATTCTTTTTTTTCTGCTGGGATCGGACTTCTTCATTCAATATCGCCTCAAGCTGATCAGGGGAATTCGATATGGTTGAAATTCTGCTTGACGCCACCGTCCGGGCAGGCACGCCGATTCTTTTTGCCACCCTGGGAGCCATCCTCAACGAACGAGCCGGCATCATCAATCTGGGGATCGAAGGCCTGATGCTGATCGGCGCCCTGGCCGGCTTTGCCGGCACCTTCTACAGCGGTTCGGTGTTCATCGGTGTTCTCTGTGCCTTTGTTGCGGCCTTCGTCGCCGGCAGCATTCATGCGTTTATTACCGTGCCGCTGCGTGGCAATCAGATCGTCAGTGGCCTGGCTCTGACCATGTTTGGCATCGGTGTTACCGCCCTGTTTGGACGCGGCATGGTCGGTGAGACCATCGTCGGCCTCGAACGCATCGCCCTGCCCGGCCTGTCTCTGCTACCCGTTATCGGACGTCCCCTGTTTGAACAGGATATACTTATCTACACCAGTTTTATCCTGGTGTTTCTGATCTGGTTCTTTTTGTATCGTACTCGCGTTGGACTGAACCTGCGCACTGTCGGCGAAAACCCTGCTGCTGCCGACACCTGCGGCATTTCGGTAAGTCTTTATCGTTTTCTCGCCGTCACTAGCGGCGCTGGTCTGGTCGGTGTCGGTGGCGCCTATTTAAGCCTGGCCATGACTCCTATGTGGATTGAAAACATGTCCGCCGGACGTGGCTGGATTGCCGTAGCCCTGGTCATCTTTTCCGGATGGTCAAGCCACAGGGCGATGTTCGGTGCCTATCTGTTTGGCGGCATCACCGCTATGCAACTGCGTTTTCAGGCCATCGGCACCGACATCAGCACCCATATTCTGCAAATGCTTCCCTACATTTTTACGATTCTGTTACTGGTCTTTTCGACAATTCGTCTGCAAAAGGGAGCCAGCCAGCAACCCCAGGGGCTCGGCCTGCCCTACGATCGGGAGGATCGCAAATGACTGCTGCTCAAGTTTTACTGCAACGTTTTCGCCAGGAAGGTTCAATCCAGGGAGACATTGTCAAGGTTGACAGTTTTCTCAACCATATGGTCGACCCGGCACTCATGCAGACAATTGGCCATGACATAGCCATCCGCTTTAAAAACAAACAGATTAACAAGATTCTTACCGCCGAAAGCAGTGGCATCATGGTCGCCCAGGCGGTAGCAACAGAGCTGCAGATCCCTTTCGTTTTTGCGAAAAAAAAACGCTCTGTGACCATGAAAAAGGTTTATACCGCCAGCAGCTATTCCTTCACCAAGCAGGAAGGAACAACCCTCTATATCTCCCATGAAGTTCTGTTGCCGGGTGAGAAGGTTCTATTTGTAGATGACTTTTTCGCCAAGGGGACAACCCTCAAGGCCCTCACTGAAATTGTCCGTCAGGCCCGCGCCCAACTGGTCGGACATGCCGTTATTATTAACAAGTCAAAACGAGAGGATATAGAATCGATTGTGCATCTGAATGATCTGAAAGCACGGTAAGAACAGAAAAAAAAGAACGTAAGCGGGGTAGATAATCCTCCTCGTTTATCCACCCCACGATTGCCCGCCAGTATATTCTGTCTCAACGACCAGCCATCGCACCTTGACACTGTTTAGCCAAAAAAGCTCCCATCCTTTAGATTGGCACTATCTGTGCTAGGTCCTCTTTCTAAGAACAACACCAAGAAAAGGACATACACCCATGTTTCATCAGAATCAGTTATTATTCCGCGCTCTGCTTGATATAGGCAAAGAACTCGCCGCAATTACCGATATTGATCCGCTGCTGCAACGAATTCTTGAGGTATCTCAAGAAGTTTTCACCTTTGACAATGCCATTATCCGCCTGCTTGATGCTGCTGAAGGCACCCTCGAAACAGTTGCCAGCTTTGGTTATAATGAAGATGCCGTCTCTCGGCCGATTTTGTTGGGACAAGGGATCATGGGCAAGGCGGCAAAGTTCGGGCGGCCCTACCTGGTTAATAATATCGCATCTGAAGATGACTATATCCCCGGCATTGATGCCGCATGTTCAGAAATGGCGGTACCACTGATCGCGCGGGACAAAGTTATCGGCGTTTTTAACGTCGAAAGCCAGCAAGCGGATGCGTTCACCGCCCAGGACTGCGATACCCTGGCGATTCTGGCCGGTCAGGCGGCTATCGCTATCGACAATGCCCATCTCTACCGCGATCTGTGCCAGGTTTCACAGGAGAAGGAGCATCTCTACCACCTGAACGAACAGATCCTGTCCAGCATCAGTATCGGCATCTACACCATTGATACACACATGTGCATCACCTCGTGGAACCGCAGCATGGTTCGCATGAGTGGTATTTCCGCTGAATCCGCTATGAGCAAGCGGTTGCTAGACCTGTTCCCGAACCTCAAAGAAGAAGGCGTCGCCGATCATCTCAACAGGGTACTACACCATGGAGAGCCTCAGCGTCTGCGCATCCTTCACCGTGGTCAGGCTGGTCAGAATCGACTGCAGAATCGTTTCATGGCCCCTCTGCAAGTGGGCGATGAACGGGTTGGTGCTGTTGTTGTGGTGGAAGACATCACCGAATTTGAACAACTGCTGGAACAGACCCTGCAATCAGAAAAACTGGCAGAAATCGGACGAATGAGTGCCGGTATCGCTCATGAAATCAACAACCCACTGGCAGTGATCAGCTATGCCTGTCAGCTATTGCAGGATGAAAAACAGCCGGCACTGCAGCAGCGGGAACTTCTTGACCGTATCACTCTGGAGGTTGAGCGCCTGCAGCATCTGACCTCGGAATTGCTCTCCTACTCAGGTCGGCAGGAAGACCGACGTGAACCGACCGACCTGAACCAGACCCTCGAAGACGTGCTGACCCTTCTATCTTACGAATTCAAAAAGCATGGAATCACCATCAGCAAAGACTGCCAGGATCTGCCGATGCGTGAGCTTGACTCCAACAAGTTCAAGCAGGTTTTTCTCAATCTGATTTTGAATGCGGTCCAGGCAATGGGTTCAGAAGGAAAAATCCATATTAGAACCCGGATTACGGCGGATCAGTTTATTCTGATACATGTCATCGATTCCGGTCCGGGCATTGCGGAACACCTTAAAGAACAGATATTTGAACCGTTTTTCAGCAAACGTAAGGATGGTACCGGCACCGGCCTGGGTCTTTATCTGTGTCGTAAAATTATTAATTCATATCAGGGACAACTTGGCGTGACCGACAACCCGGCAGGCGGATGCTGTTTTGAACTGAAATTGCCGATCATGGACGCATAGGTCAATAAGATGACTTGCACCTTTTTTATCCAACCCGCTGCGAAGCTGCCTAAATAAAGGGCAATTTTCAATTATGAAGAACTGCAACTGCCGCAGGGAAGCAAAAAACAGGCTTGGCATAAACCATGCTAAGTAAATTATAAACCGACAGCCTGGTGATCCTCCCCGCCACTGGAATGGTCCGTGGCAACGTCAGAATCACCATGCTGTTTCAACACGAATAAAGCTGGAGCAAAGGCGCTCTGAACTCAACGCAAGGGTTCATTGCGCCTTTTATTTTTTACAACCGCAAAGGAGAGGTAATGGAATGAAAAAAGTAGAATGTATCATCAAACCGTTCAAACTCGAAGACGTCAAGAACGCGATCTGCGAACTTGGAATTACCGGTATGACGGTGAGCGAAGTGCGCGGATTTGGCCGACAGAAAGGTCACACCGAAATTTACCGTGGTGCCGAGTATCAGGTCGACTTTATCCCCAAAATCAAGTTTGAGATGGTCGTAGCGTCTGATCAGGTTGAAGAGCTTGTCAGCGTGATCCAGCGCGAAGCCAATACCGGACGTATCGGTGACGGTAAAATCTTTGTCAGCGACATAGATCAGTCGATCCGCATCCGCACCGGAGAGTCCGGTAACGACTCCCTCTGATTTACCATCTGAACTCAATAACTGTTTCGCTCTAAAAAGGAGATATGAGAATGAAAAAACAACTGATTTTACTTGCTGCTCTGATGCTGGCGCCGAAGCTGGCCCTGGCTGATGATGCTGTTACGGAAGTCGCCTATATCCTTAACAGCTTTTCATTTCTGATCAGCGGTGTTCTGGTTATGTGGATGGCGGCCGGCTTCTCCATGCTCGAAGCCGGACTGGTACGTTCAAAAAATGTTGCTACCATCTGTCTTAAAAACATTTCGTTGTACTCCATCGCCGGTATCCTCTACTACATGATCGGTTACAACCTCATGTATGCCGGTGTCGACGGTGGCTTTATGGGGAGTCTCGGCCTCTGGGGAGCGGATGACGCAGCAGCTCTGGGAGGAGATTACTCGGGAGGATACGCCACCGGTTCCGACTGGTTCTTCCAGATGGTATTCGTCGCTACCGCTGCCTCTGTTGTATCAGGAACCGTCGCTGAACGAATCAAGCTCTGGCCATTTCTGGCCTTCGTAGTGGTGCTGACCGGCATTATCTACCCGATTCAGGGAGCCTGGAGCTGGGGCGGTGGCTGGTTGAGCGAAATGGGTTTTGCTGATTACGCCGGGTCAACCATCGTTCACTCTGTTGGCGGTTGGGCCGCGCTGACCGGTGCCATTATCCTTGGAGCCCGAACCGGTAAATTCGGCAAGGATGGACGCATCACCCCACTGCCCGGTTCCAATATGCCATTGGCAACCCTGGGCACCTTCATCCTCTGGATGGGCTGGTTCGGCTTCAACGGCGGCTCGGTCCTGGCCCTGGGTTCGGCAGATGCAGTCATTGAAATGTCGAACGTTTATCTCAACACCAATCTGGCTGCGGCCGGTGGTCTGGTAGCGGCCATCATCCTCTTGCAACTGATCTACAAAAAAGTCGATCTGTCCATGGCCCTCAACGGTGCCCTCGCTGGGCTGGTCTCGATCACGGCAGAACCGGCCACACCGTCCCCCGGGATGGCGGTGATTATTGGCGCCATTGGTGGTATTCTGGTAGTGCTGGCGATTCCGCTGCTTGATAAACTCAAAATCGATGACGTTGTCGGTGCTATTTCCGTCCACCTGGTCTGCGGGATATGGGGAACCCTGGCTGTGCCCCTGACCAATTCCGACGCCAGCTTTGTGGTACAGTTGGTCGGCATTATCGCCGTCGGTGCCTTCGTCGTTATCGCCAGTGCCCTGGTATGGCTGGCACTCAAGTTTACTGTCGGTATCCGCGTCAGCAAGGAAGTCGAAATGAACGGCTGTGATTCATCCGAGCTCGGCATGGAAGCCTACCCCGACTTCCGCGGTGGTTCCTCCGGCATGACTTCCGGTTGATACTGCTGAAATTCGATAAAAATGCCGGTTCACCCCTGTGAGCCGGCCCTGGATCCGGACGTGCTGAAACCTTAAGCGGAGTCAGCACGTCCGGCTGCGTAAGGATATTGTATGAAAAAGGCTCTGATCGTTGATGATGAACCGCTGATCCGCAAACAGGTAGCGGAAGCCTTGAGTGATTACGGTTTCAACCAACTGTTTGAAGCCGCCGATGGTTCACAGGCGATAGCCCTGGCCGCTGCAGAGCAGCCATTGCTGATTATCATGGATGTCACCATGCCGGTGATGGACGGTATCACTGCTGCAGCAACGATCAATAGAAACCCCAGCGGCGCCATGGTTCTGCTCACCGGCACGGCTGACAGTGAGACAACTTCCCGCGCGATCAGCGCCGGCGTCCATCACTACCTGATGAAACCCTTCCGCGCGGAACAGCTCAAAATCACTGTCGACATGGCCATTCATCAGTTCATCCAGATCTCCAACCTGCGCGACGAAGTGACCGCCTTAAAGGAAAGCCTGGAAACGAGAAAACTGGTCGATCGGGCCAAATCCCTGCTGATCAGCAAAGGATTGTCCGAACCGGAAGCCCATCGCAAGCTGCAGAAGCTGGCCATGGACAAACGCAAGAGCCTCAAACAGGTCGCTGAGGCAATTCTGTTGATGGAGGAATGATCTGAACGGTCACATAGCGACCATGAACCTGTGTAATCTTCCGCCCTGGTCGATTGCCTCGTATCATTATAATGAAAACCCTCAGCGGATACGTATCCAGGGCACTGATCGCATCGACAGACTGCTGGAGCAACTCGACGCTATAAACGATCTGCAGCAATGTGGTGCGCTATTTCATGACTTCATGGACGTCACTTTCCAGCTTCATCAATGGCAGCGGCAAAATTCTCAAAACAGCCGTAAAAGCCTTAAAAACAGCTATTTGCGCTTCTTGCGCGGGTGGCTTTTTGATAGCAATTCAGTAGAAGGCGCAGTCCTGAAAGGATGGGTTGAATCACGGCTGGGGTTGCTGCCGACCTTTCATCGCACGCTTATCGACGATGTGCATTCCGAGGGTTACTTTCGCTATCTCGTTGACCGGATGCGCGGATCGGCCAGAACCAGTGCGATTTTGTCGCAACTGGATCTGCTTTATGAGTACGTCCAGTATCAGCTGCACCGTCACGTGACCGCTACCCACCAGACACTGTACCGGGGGGTCAACGAACTGGAGGATCATGTCATTCTGAAAAAAAACCGACATTCCTGCCGGATGCGCCTGAACAATCTGAACTCCTTTACCTCCGATTTCGAACGCGCCTGGGAGTTCGGCTCGCGCGTTCTACAGGCGGACGTTCCCCTCACCAAGATTTTCTTTCTCTCCGGAGTCCTGCCAAAATCTCTGCTTAAAGGGGAAGACGAATATCTGGTCATCGGCGGTGAGTATGATGTCAGGATACTGATCGGCGGATGAAATACGCAGACAGGGATATGATTCTATCCCGGGCCCGGGGCGCTTTTCTGGGACTGGCCCTTGGTGATGCCCTGGGAGCGACAACAGAATTCATGACGGCGGCGGAAATCCGTCATCAGTATCGGATTCATAACAATATCGTCGGCGGTGGCTGGCTGGGGATCAAGGCAGGCCAGGTCACCGATGACACCGAGATGTCACTGGCCCTGGCACGGGCAGTTGAAAAAGCTGAAGGCTGGGATCTCAAACAGATAGCCGACCACTTTGTCGTCTGGATGCGCTCCAAGCCGATCGACATCGGTGCCACCGTGCGCAAAGGGATTCGCACCTATCTGCACAAAGGCCTGTTGGAGATGCCGGCAAATGAATGGGATGCCGGCAATGGCGCGGCGATGCGCATGTGCCCGGTAGCCCTGGTCAGTTTTGCGAGTAGCGAACGGTTGCAGCGCTATACCCTGGAACAGGCCCATCTGACACATCATCACCCGCTGTCGGATGCCGGTTGCCTGTGTATCGGCAACATGCTTCATGCCGCCATGGCAGGGGCCGATCGCTTTGCCCTGCACGAGTTAACACGAAAACTGGTTAAACAGCACCCCAATTTTCGTTTCAACAACTACAACGGTCAGGCTTCCGGCTACATCGTCGATACACTCCGGACGGTTTTTCACTTTTTGTTTACCACGGCGGACTTTGAGGAGTGTCTTACAGGTGTAGTTAATCAGGGTGGGGACGCTGATACCACGGGTGCTATTGCCGGCATGATTGCCGGGGCATTTTACGGTGAAACAAACCTGCCAAAGCGTTGGCTGAAAAAGCTTGACAGCAACACCCGAGAGGACATTGTACAACTGACTCCCAGGCTGCTGGCTCTTTCTCCGGCATTTAATGCCTGATTTGCTAGATTTTACAAACGTGTCAACACAGGAGACCCGGATGATCGTGAACAAACAGATTCCCCTGGAAATAGCCGCCGGAAAAGCAGGTACCACTACCCTGAACCTGCTGATGCACATCAAGCGTGGGTTACTCAGCGCCGCTGAACATCAGGGCTGCTGGTTTATCAATGAAGCTGAACTCAATGCGTTTATTGCCGACAAGCGCAAAGCCGATTCCGCTGACCTGTGCGTCCACAGTGGTTGTGGTAAAGGGTGCGGAAGTTGCGCAGAGGAGGAATAAAGCTATGGCAATCAGTATCAAACCATCCGACTTGTATTATCGTTATCGCCACCAAAAAGAGACCCGTGACTTGCCGAAATTCACAGGCAAACCAGATAATTATCCGTTTGACCGCGATGATCTCTACGAGGTCTTGCCCATGCTTGCAGCCGTCATGGATGAAATCAGCAGCAACGATGGTCAGACTCTTGAACAGGTCGAAGAGGCAATGCTGTTGCAAATGCCCGGTTTTATCAATACCCGCGAGCAGGTTTTTGACTTTCTTGTTGACTTCGCCAGACAGCGCGGGATGCATTAATGACAACGACAGACAGACAGATAACCGCAGCCCCCGGTAACAGAGTCACTGTTCATTATATCGGCACCCTCGATAACGGTGCCATATTTGACAGCTGTGACAGTAATGACCCTCTTACCATTGTGCTGGGAGAAGAACAGGTATTCCCAGCGCTGGAACAGGAGATTTACGGTATGCATTGTGGCCAGACCAGGAATATTCTGATCCCGGCAGCAAAGGCTTACGGCCCGCGCAACAACGATAATCTGCTCAAGGTCGACCGGTCGCAATTTCCTCCAGATAAATCACCGGAACCAGGTAAGCTTCTGACCATCACCTTTAGCGACGGCGAACAACGGATCGTGCGCGTGATGGTTTGCGACGGCAACAGCGTCACCCTTGATGCCAATCATCCCCTGGCCGGACTTGATCTGACCTTTGCTTTAACCCTGATCTCCATAACAGACTGACAATGGCAAAACAATCTGCCCAGAAAGCAGGCAGCAAACCCAAAAAAGCGCCTCATTTATCAGCAGAAGCTTACACACAAAGAAAACAATAACGGCAGGGATTTGTTCTTTTCTCTAAAATGTCACAATTTATTAGAGACTTAACTTAAACAATCATAAGTTGGCACAGCCCGTGCAAAAAAGTTTCCCATTGATGCTTTCGCTGAAAGTATTAAGTGATGAGGTAGCTAAGCAAAAAGCGCCAACAGCAAGACGCGCAATGGTCGAACTATAAGGCGTAATTTTGTACGTTTAAGCACAGAGACGATTGCGACAACGCAGCCGTTGGTGAGTTGTTGCGCCGCCACCATCTACACGTCAGACCACTACACAGCAGTAGTTTGCATCTGACCGGTAATGAAGCCCGAAGGAATCCACATTAGGTGGTTATCCGTTCGGGCTTTTTTATTTTACAGCAGCGTCTGCTGCTCTTGGTTCCATTACATGTCACCGTCGACCGCACTATCTGACTTCAAGCTTATGTATCTTTGGTCAATTCCGACAGCACAGTCACATCAACGAAGATGCCGCCAAACTGTTCTGAACGTAAGTGACCACTCGTGATCAGACGAATAATCGTCAAATCAACACACATTAAGGAGAAAAAATCATGACGGAAAAAAAGATGAGACAAATCGCAATCTACGGCAAAGGCGGCATCGGCAAGTCGACAACAACTCAAAACACAGTGGCCGGCCTCGCCGCCCTGGGGAAAAAAGTGTTGATTATCGGCTGTGATCCGAAAGCTGACTCTACCCGCCTGATCCTCCATGCCAAGGCCCAGGAGACAGTTATGGATAAAGTCCGTGAGCTGGGGACAGTAGAAGACCTGGAACTCGAGGATGTTCTCAAGGTCGGCTACGGTGATGTTAAATGCGTCGAATCAGGTGGTCCTGAGCCCGGTGTCGGTTGCGCCGGTCGCGGCGTTATTACCGCTATCAACTTCTGTGAAGAAGAGGGGGCTTACACCGACGATCTCGATTTTGTCTTTTACGATGTTCTTGGTGACGTGGTCTGCGGTGGCTTTGCTATGCCGATCCGTGAGAATAAAGCCCAGGAAATCTACATCGTCGTTTCCGGCGAGATGATGGCCATGTATGCCGCCAACAACATCGCCAAAGGGATTGTGAAATACGCTTCCAGCGGCAGCGTCCGTCTCGCCGGCCTGATCTGCAACAGCCGTAATACTGATCGTGAAGCAGATCTCATTGAAGCCCTGGCAAAGCGCCTGGGCACCCAGATGATCCATTTCGTGCCGCGTGATAATCAGGTGCAACGTGCCGAGCTGCGCCGCATGACCGTCATCGAATACTCGCCGGAACACCCGCAGGCACAGGAATACCGTGAGCTGGCACGTAAAATAGATGAAAACCGGACATTCGTAGTACCAACCCCCATCGAGGTTGAAGAGCTTGAAGAACTGCTGATGGAGTTCGGCATTATGGAAGCCGACGATGAAACGATCGTCGGTGTCGCGGAAAACGCATAAATCAACCGATCTGAGTAAATAAGGAGCTGATATGGCTGAAAAAATAAAAACCATTGACGGAGTCACCAACGAAGCCACTGAAGAGTTGATTGAAGAGACTCTTGCCGCCTATCCGGAAAAAGCCCGGAAAAAGCGTGAACCGCACCTGGGGGCCAATGAGCCGACATCGGCCAAATGCGCAGTCCAGTCCAACAAAAAAGTGGTACCCGGTGTGATGAGTCAACGCGGCTGTGCTTACGCCGGGGCCAAAGGGGTGGTATGGGGGCCGATCCGTGACATGGTACACGTATCCCACGGCCCGGTCGGTTGCGGCGTCTACAGTTGGGGAACCCGGCGCAATCTGATGCAGGGGGTTCCCGGAGTAACATCCTTCCCCCTGGACTTCACCTCTGACTTTCAGGAGCGTGACATCGTCTACGGCGGGGATAAAAAGCTCGAGACCCTGCTGCGTGAAGCCGACGAACTGTTCCCCCTGAACAAGGGGCTGTCGGTACTTTCCGAGTGTCCGGTCGGACTGATTGGAGATGACATCAATGCGGTCACCAAAAAGATGGAACAAGAACTGGGTAAGTTTGTCGTTCCCTGTAACTGTGAGGGGTTCCGTGGGGTCAGCCAATCTCTCGGTCACCACATCTCCAATGATTCGATCCGTGATCATGTCATCGGCAAACGCGAATTTGCAGAGCCTGCCGGGCCCTATGATGTTGCCTTGATCGGTGACTACAACATTGGTGGAGATGTGTGGGCCGCCAAGCCGATTCTTGAAGAGATCGGCCTCAACGTCAAGAGCGTCTGGACCGGCGATGGCGAAATCGAAAAGATTGCTGCCACCGGCCAGGTCAAGCTCAACCTGATCCACTGCTACCGATCAATGAACTATATGTGCAAGGTGATGGAGGAAAAATGGGGCATTCCATGGATGGAATACAACTTTTTCGGGCCGACCAAGATCGAGGAAAGCCTGCGCGCCATCGGTGAATTCTTTGACGATACGATCAAGCAGAAGGTGGAAGAAGTCATTGCCAAATATCAACCGGCCATGCAGTCCATTCTCGAAGAATACCGCCCACGTCTCGAAGGAAAAACCGCCATGCTCTTTGTCGGTGGCCTGCGGCCACGTCATACCGTGGGGGCCTACGAAGACCTGGGGATCGAGATTACCGGTACCGGTTACGAGTTCGCCCACCAGGACGACTACGACCGCACCGCGCCGGAAATGGCGAAAGGCACCTTGATTTATGATGATGCCTCGGAATTCGAGCTGGAAAAGTTCGTCGAGAAGATGAAGCCTGACCTGGTCGGCAGCGGTATCAAAGAGAAGTACGTGTTCCAGAAGGCCGGCATTCCCTTCCGCCAGATGCACAGCTGGGATTACTCCGGCCCGTATCACGGCTACGAAGGATTTAAAATCTTCGCCCGCGATATCGACATGGCGATCAACTCGCCGACCTGGAGCCTGGTGAAAGCACCGTTCTAGGAATTGAATTTGAACCACAGAGGCACTGAGACACAGAGAAGACCTTTAAATCAGCTTTTCTTCTGGGTCAAGGTCAAAAGTATCTAAGGATTAAGTTACTTTTTTCTTCACTGCACTTAAACCAATTAGTTGGTTTTGTAAGCTTTTCTCTGTGTCTCAGTGCCTCTGTGGTTAATTAATAAAGGAGCAATATCATGAGTACCACCACTGCCGTTAAGCCGGTGACTGAACACTCGGCTGAAGAAATAGAACGGGTAAAAAACTGGATCAACAGTGAAGAATACAAGGAAAAGAACTTTGCCCGTGAGGCCCTGGTCATCAATCCGGCCCATGCCTGCCAGCCTCTGGGAGCTGAAATGGTTGCCCACGGGTTTGAGGGATCACTCCCCTTTGTTCACGGTTCGCAGGGCTGCGCCTCCTACTTCCGCAGTACCTTCAGCCGACACTTCCGGGAACCGGCTTGTGCCACCAGTGATGCCATGACCGAAGATGGTGCGGTGTTCGGTGGCCAGAACAACCTGTTTGACGGCCTGGAAAACGCCTACGCCCTCTATAAGCCGGCAATTATGCCGGTTTTCACTACCTGTATGCCCGAGGTCATCGGTGACGATCTGACCGCCTTTATCGCCAACGCCAAAAGCAAGGGGCATATTCCGGCTGATCTGCCGACCCCCTATGCCAATACCCCAAGCTTTAACGGCACACATATCCATGGTTATGACAGCATGCTCAAAGCAATGCTGGAGTATCTGACCGAGGACAAGAAAAATGAATCGGGCGACAATGGAACCCTCAATCTGATCCCGGGCTTTGACGGCAATACCGGCAACCTGCGCGAATATAAAAAATATCTCTCTGCCATGGATATTCCCTACACCCTGCTGGCAGATATTTCCGATGTTTTTGATTCTGTCTGCGACGGCACCTACCGCATGTACAGTGGCGGCACCCCACTTGATGCGGCGGCAGATTCCATCAACGCCAAGGCGACAGTATCGCTCATGAAGTATTCGACCTTGCATACCATGAAGGCGATCGATACAAACTTTGTCGGCACTGCCAAAACCCTGTCATTGCCCATGGGCATCCGCAAGACTGATGAGTTTCTGATGACCCTCAGTGAGCTCTTTGACAAGCCGATCCCGGCTGAGTTGAAAGCGGAACGGGGCCGTGCTGTTGACGCTATGACCGATGCCCATCAGTATATTCACGGCAAAAAATTCGCTGTTGCCGGCGATCCTGATTACCTCCTCGGCATCGTTTCATTCCTGCTGGAGATGGGGGCCATTCCTTATCACATCCTCTGCTCCCGCTCGAACAAGAAATTCAAAAAAGAGATGGAGGCACTGCTTGCCACCTCACCTCTTTACGGGGCGCAAGGTACTGTTTATGTCAACAAAGACCTGTGGCACATGCGCAGTCTGTGCATGACCGATCCGGTTGATGCCATTATTGGGGACACCCACGCCAAGTGGGTCGCTCGTGATGCCGGGATTCCCTTGTTCCGGGTCGGCTTTCCGATTATGGATCGGGTCAATCTGCATCGCAGCCCGGTGATTGGTTATCAGGGCGCCATCAACCTGCTGACCATGATCGTCAACAAATTCCTCGATACGGTTGATGAGACCTGTGCGGATGAGTGGTTTGAGATGATGCGTTAAGGAAAAAAGCGATCTCACGCAAAGCCGCGAAGGCGCAAAGAAGGAATACACCATGATGAGTTTTTGCCTTTCTTTGCAGCTTTGCGCCTTGAGTGAGCACAACGAACGAGCGTGAAGTTGATTTACTTATGACACGAATCAGGCGCTTCGACATCATCGACACCAGAAGAAAGCGAGGACTGCACATGAACGTTGCATTTGCCAGTACCGACAAAGTTCATATCGATGAACATTTCGGGCGGGCGGAAGAATTCATTATCTGGCAGGTTGGGCCGGACACGGCAAGCTTTAACGGCATTGTTCAGGTCAGCCCGACCGGAGCTGACGAAGCCGATCGCATCGAGGCACGCTGTGCCGGCCTGGCCGACTGTGCCCTGGTCTATGTGGCGGAGATCGGTGGTCCGGCAGCAGCGCGCCTGGTTGCCAAGAAAATCCACCCGATCAAAAGCAAAAATTGCGCGCCGATCAGCGAGACGGTGGAACAATTGCAGGAGGTCCTGCGCGGTAATCCACCACCCTGGTTGCGAAAAGCCCTATTAAAAGATGTAGGGGTGTGATTCATCACGCCTTTGGATAAACAACCAGCAATGATCACGTCGGGGGTGTTTGAATGCAGCCGGGACTGTTTGAGGCGATAGCCGAGTTTTTCCCGCAAATGAAAATACCCCCGACGTGATCCCCAAATATCTATCATTGAAACATTTTAAAAAATCACAAGGAGAAATCTCATGGCCTTTATTACCGGAATCACCAAGGGTGGCGAAACCTGGACCCCGACCTTCGTGGAAGGTATCGATCACGAAAAATGCATCGGCTGCGGCCGCTGCTACAAAGCCTGTTCACGCAAAGTTCTGGCACCCCTGGACATTGAGGACGAAGAAAACTACACCACTCGCATGGTGATGGATGTCGTTGCCGAAGACAACTGTATCGGCTGTGCCGCCTGTGGCGTCGCCTGTCCGAAAAAATGTTTCAGTTTTGCCCCGATGGCGGCATAGCAGGAGCATAAACCCTCGGCTGCAAAAGGAGAGTATCTGATGCGTATTGCTGTCACATCCACATCAGGAACCGAGGTTGACCAGCACTTTGGTCACGCCCGGCGTTTCCTGATTTTCGACTACCACAGTCACAATCCCGAGCAGATTGGTGAGGTTGAAGTGGAAAAATACTGCTCCTTTGTCCCGGATCATCCCTTTCGTCATCGCCAATTCGATGCCATCGTTGCGGCGATCGAGGGCTGCAAAGCGGTGGTTACCGCCATGATCGGGGAGCTACCTAAACTGGAGCTGGAAAAGGCAGGTATTCGCCCGATCAT
>JAWLDI010000034.1:0-19383 GCA_041686715.1 Pelovirga sp. | reverse complement strand
TCTCTGGCCTTGTCGTTGACTGTTCTTGGAAATAACATTTCTCGCAGCAGAAGGCGTCCGAACTCATGATTTTCGGTGATGAATCCGAACTTGATCATGAAAAAAGCGATCAACTGTTCGACAAAGGGGACCGGGTGTGCCTGCCGTTGCTTGAAGTCGCTGAAAGCATTCATCAATTTATCATCACAATAATAAAGAAAAATATCACCCTTGGCGGCAAAATATCCGTAGATGGTCGCCCTTCCCACACCGGCAGCCGAGGCGATATCCTCCATACTGGTCGCTTCAAACCCCTTACGGCTGAAGAGTTTGATTGCGGCTTCTTCAATGGCACGTCTGGTCTGTCGTTTTTTTTGTTCTCTGATCCCGCTCATCCAGACCTCCGGAAAAATCTCGAACCTGTTCGAGTTTACACTAAAAGAGTGGCACGTCAATAAAAGAGCCAAGACATGAGCAATAAAATATGGCATAGTACGGAGTTGAAATGTAAAGCGCTATCATGCTACGAGAGAGCTGCGAAATGACACAGACACCTCATCGCCCGGTTGGCGATCTTCGAAGAAACCTGCGTGCCCCGCTGATTATCCAGAAAATCCATCTTCACGGTAAGCGGCCGACAATCTTTGGTTACAGTAAAAATATCAGTCGCAGTGGTATGTTTATCGCGACGACAAATCCAATAGAGCCCGGCCAGAGAATTGAGCTTGAATTCCAGCTTCCTGCGCCTTTGACCGGCTCAGTGCGTTGTCTTTGTGAGGTGGTCTGGAAGCGCCCGTTCGGAAGTCATTTGCCTTTTGAAGCAGGCATGGGGATGCGCTTTATCGACATGCCCGAAGAGATATCAGACCAGTTAGAGGCGTGGGTTCGTGATCAAGGCTGATTGTTTGTCGTCAAAAAAACCCCGCTGATCGCATGGTCAGCGGGGTTACAAATAAATGACAGCCGCGGTCAGCTGCTTATCCTTTGTCTATCAGGGTCAACGCCCGTTCAATTCTCTTCAGTGTCCGCTCTCGGCCGAGAATCTCGACGATATCGTAGATTCCGGGACTGGCCGTGCTTCCTGTCAGCACAACTCGCAACGGTTGGCCTATCTTGCCAAATTTGAGACCGGTTTTTTCCATAATGGCGGCAAAGGACTGTTCGATGCCACGATGGTCAAAGTCCGTCTGTTGTGAAAATACCTCAGCGACAGTCTCAAGCAGCGATTGATGATCTGCGCTAATAAATTTTGCTTTTGCCGCAGCATCAAAAACGACCTCATCAAGATAATAAAAAGCCGCTCCCTCGGCCATTTCCACCAGCGTTGATGAACGTTCCTGCAGACTTTTAACAACCTCGACCAGCTCAGGTCCGTCGGCGCCAGAAATACCACGATCTGCAAGAAAGGGTGTTAACAGCTCGGCCAGCCGTAGCGGGTCGCCGGTCTTGATGTAGTGACTGTTCAGCCACAGCAGCTTCTCCGGATTGAAAATACCGGCGGAGCGCCCTACCCCTTCAAGACTGAACTTTTCGACCAGATCAGCCATGCTGAAAACTTCTTCATCACCCGTTGACCAGCCCAGGCGCACCAGGTAATTGATCAGTGCTTCCGGTAAATACCCCAGGTCTTTATAGGCCATGACCGAGGTTGCTCCATGACGTTTGGACAGACGCTTTTTGTCAGGACCCAGGATCATCGGCACATGGGCAAATTGTGGCACCCGGTATCCCAACGCCCGGTATAACAGAATCTGACGCGGGGTGTTATTGAGGTGATCATCGCCCCTGACAACCAGGGTTATACCCATTTCCGCATCATCAACGACAACGACAAAGTTGTAAGTCGGGCTGCCGTCAGTGCGCTGGATAATCAGGTCATCAAGTTCTTCGTGGCGGAAAGTCACCGGACCTTTGATCCGGTCATCAACGATGGTCTCGGCGGCGGGATCCGGCAGCTTAAAGCGGATAACATGCGGCAGATCAGGGTGATTCGTACGTTGACGACAGGTCCCATCATACTTGGGTTTGCGTCCTTGCTGCCTGGCGAGTTCGCGTTTGGCCTCCAGCTCTTCAGCCGTACAATAACAGCGATATGCTTTTCCTTCGCTAAGTAATTGCATGACTTTTTGCTGGTACAAGCCGAACCGCTCGGTCTGGTAATAGGGCCCTTCATCACAACGCAGCCCCAGCCAATCCATTGCATCAAGGATG
Source organism: Pelovirga sp. (assembly GCA_041686715.1). Classification (GTDB taxonomy): domain Bacteria; phylum Desulfobacterota; class Desulfuromonadia; order Desulfuromonadales; family Geopsychrobacteraceae; genus Pelovirga. Next base: position 17,193 of record JAWLDI010000034.1, on the reverse strand, counting down.
GCCTGCACCGATTCTTCTGTTGAACGAGCAAGGTCGGTATCTTCAATTCTTAAGACAAACGTACCCTGCTCTTTTTTTGCCAGCAGGTAGTTGAACAGAGCGGTTCTTGCCCCGCCGATATGTAGATATCCCGTTGGGCTGGGGGCAAAGCGTACACGCAACTCAGACATGAAAACTCCTTGGACAGTAAAAATATGAATGCGAAAAAACTAATCGATCAGCAGTCCGGCGTAACCAACGACCCTGCTGTTGTCACCGCTCTTTTCACCGGAATGACTGTAACGTACCAGCTCGCAGTGTTGCGCACCTAATGCTTTTGCCGCAGCCATGACACTGACAACAGGGAGCACACCACACATACTGATCTGGTTCTCATCAACAACCTGATACAAACCGGACGGGTCAAAGCGGGTCATGGCCGCAATAGCACGAGCATCAAGACGAGCGTTTTCCTGTGCCGGCAGAAAGTGGTTCATGTCACTACTGGCAACAAGAAGTACCGGCTGATTCCAGTTGTTAATTGCCCGGGCCAGCGACTCGCCGAACCTGCTGGATTCTTCCAGATCCAAATCTTTTAGAGCAACAGGAACAACATTGAGTTGCGGTTGAACGTATTGCAGAAAAGGCAGCAGGACCTCTAGAGAATGCTCCTGTTCGTGAGATCTATCGTCTACCGTCAGCTGTGGAATCTGATTGAGCAGATATGTTCTGAAATCTGCAGCAATGGCAACCTCTCCCAGTGGCGTCACCCACGAATCGGCTCCTGTTACCGCGATCTGTCCTCCGCGACCATGATGATTGGGGCCCAGAAGAACAACCAGTTGCGGTACTTTTATCCGCGAGATAACCTCTCCTGCAACATCACCTGAATACACATAACCGGCATGAGGAAGAATAGCGGCTGACACCTCTTTTTGCTCTTCAGTGGTGGTGATAAAAGACGCTAGTTGGCGCTTCAACTCAGAAGTGCTGGACGGATAAAAAAGACCGGCAACGACAGGTTGTCGAATCATAATGCCTCCTTCGCCTCAAAGAACGTTCAAGGGTGTGAACATCTTGTATCTGTTCAGTCCCGGCAGCAGGCTCTAAGGGCTGAACTGAGTCATTACAAAATATTTTCAGGTGCTGGTTCAGGTGTCGAGTAATATTTTAATACCTATAAACATCAGTACAACAGCAAAAATCCGAATCAGCCTGGTCTGGCTGGTTCTGCCGGCCAGCTTGACACCAAGTCGGGCACAAATCATCGTCAAAGGGGCTACCAGGATAACGACCAGCCAGTTAACATACCCCAGTGAATAGGGCACGGAAACAGGTTGCTGAAGACCGTGCCAGATGTAACCAGCGACCGCCGCCAGGGAAGAAACAACAATCAGCGCGCTTGAGTTCCCGACTGCCAACCGCATAGGCAAGTGCAGCAATAACAGTAGCAGGGGGACGGTAACGATCCCTCCACCGATACCGAAAAAAGCTGAAAATGAGCCGCCGACTAGACCGACGACAACATACTGCCACGGTCTTGCACAGTCGATACATTCAGGTGGCAAATAGGGTTGTTTGAAAAAAAGCAGCCTGGCACTGATGATCAGCTGCAATAATCCAAAACACATTTTCAGGATTGCCCCTGAAACAAAAGACGCCAATGTCGCGCCTAGCAACCCTCCCGCTATGCCGCCAAGGGCCAGATAGAACACCATAGCCCAATGGATATTGCCACGTTTCCGGTGTCCCAGGGTACTGCTGACAGCGGTCGGCAGTATAATTGCCAGGCTGGTTCCGAAAGCGGTATGAACGACAAGTTCGGGCGGGAACCCCGCCAGAGGGAAAAGCCATAGGAACAGCGGCACCAGAATAACCCCGCCACCGATGCCGAGCAATCCGGCCAGAAAACCGGCGACGATGCCAAAGGTGATCGTCAGGGCGATGATGTGCGGTGTCAGTACTGCCATAAGCTTCGGTCTAAAAAAAAGTGCCAGCCGTTAAAGGCTGGCACTTTTAGGTTATTGGAGGCCCCGACCAGATTCGAACTGGTGATAAAGGTGTTGCAGACCTCTGCCTTACCACTTGGCGACGGGGCCGATAAGCGTCGATCAGATGTGCAGATTGAAGTACCAAATAGACCAGAGGGTGTCAAGGAGAAAATCCTGTCGCAGGTATCAGTACATTGCCGTTGTTTGCACAGACATGATTATTCTTCCGGCCAACTGACACGATAGATAGCTCTGTTTTTCGCATCACTTATAAACATAACACCTTGTTCGCCTATGTCCATTGCAATCGGTGTCCCCCATGAATCATTCCAGCCACGCAGAAAATCAACCGGCGGACTTTCTACTTTACCCTGACGATAACCCAGTCGAACAATTTCAGGACCGGGCGGTGTCAGTCCAGAACCATTTCCTGTGCACAGAATATAGAGGCTGTCTCTATACTCATCAGGAGCTGTCAGGTTGGTGCCAAAGGCTAAACCCATGGGACGGCATAAAGGTGGCAGATCAACTGAAGCAGGGACTGTGTCCCGGCATTGGTACCCTGACTCCAGTTGCGGATCGGGAGTCTGCTGACCGTAGCAATAGGGCCAGCCATAATCGCCGCCGGCAATGATGCGGTTTAACTCATCCGGTGGTGGCCTTCTATCCGACATCTCACGGCTGATATCTGTTCCCCACAGGATGCCGGTATCGGGGGCAATCGCCAGCCCGACAGTATGGCGTAGACCCTGGGCAAAGATGTTTGCTTGATGGCTGTCAGGATCAATTTTCATCACAGTGGCACGACGCTCGTCTTCCTCTTCACATACGTTGCATCGAGAACCGATGGAGACATACAGAGCCCCTTGCGAATCAGCAACCAGCGAGCGCATCCAGTGACCACCATCATCCGGCAGGCCGTCGATAATGATCTGCTCGTCATCGACCTGCAGATCATTATGATGATCGATCAGCTCGATAACCTGGTAAGGCTCGGCAACAAACAGCCGCTCATCTACCATTGCCAGACCGGTAGGGCGATCAAGGCCGGAATGAAACAGAATGGGGCGTTCAATAAAATCGGCACTGTTGATACCATCAAGCAGATAAACAGCCCCGAGATCCGGAAGGGTAACGTACATCCTGTCAGCAACAACCAGCATCTGCCGGGCCGGTGCCGGCAGTCGGGCGATCAGTTGAATCTCCAACGCTGCAGTGCTTTCCAGTGGTCGCTCAACCATGAATTCAGAGAGTGAATCAGCAACCGGAACCTCAATGTTGACCGCGTAGGTGTCGGGACGTGCGGTCTCCAGAGCCGACAGGCGCGGTGAATGCTGGGGGAAAAACTGGTTCAGAAGGGTCAACGCTGCAATAGCCGTCACTGCCAGCGTCAGCACGGTAGCGCGGATATGGGTGAGTTTCAACTGCAACCCCATACCGGCTCCGAGAAGAAAAACCGGGATAAACAGATAAAGAGAAGAGCGACCATGCTGACCCGTTACCACAAAGGCACTTAGCCAACCGCACAACAGCAACAGAAACACAGCTATTCGCTTAAGCTGTTTTTTCATATAAAAGGCACCTATGAGACAGATTATTATCTGAAGATTAGCACAAAGAACGGGCTTGTGAAGAGTTATCTTCGCCACCGTTACCAGTGCCTGCCGGGGTTAACACAGAACAATCAGGCCGGGCGCCGGACAATGCCGTGAGAGGAATCATACCACTGAGTAATCTCATAGTGATATCGAACAATTCTTGTGAGCTGTTTGTTTGTCGCTACAGCTGCGGTATAACCTTTTGCCGGCACAAAAGAACATTGAAAACGTGGATGAACAGCCCTGTTCATCTCACCCAGACCAACCCCGAGCATTTTCAGCCTGGCCTCTTTAGCTGTCCACAAGCGATAAAAACCACGCTGCCTGCGAGCCGGTGAAAAATTCGCAAACACTCTTTTTTCAACATCATTAAAGGCGTAATCGCCAAGCTGCTGGACATTGTCTTTGAGCACAACTTCTTCCACATCAACGCCGAGGTCAGCCCCCGTCGTAACAGCGAGAAGAGCCCAGTCCCCGGAGTGGGACAAATTAAACCGGATCTTAGAGCGATGACTTTTACCGAGGGCAGGTTTTCCTTGCGGACTGTAGTCAAAGACGATGGAAACAGGCGGGTGCTGCAGATATCCGGCAAGGATCCAGCGTAATGCATACCGGGCGGCAATATATTTTACCTGATGCAATGGCCGGATAAAACGATCAGCGCGGGCGCATTCATCAGCTGCCAGCAATTGACGCAGGTTAGCTGCAGATTGGGCAGATATGTCGATGCGAAAACGCCATAAATGCAGATCATCAGCCTCAATCAGTAGCGATGCTGGTGGCGGCTTCCAGAGTGAAATATCAATGGCCATCGAGCTTTTCCTGCTGCAACCAGTGTCGCAGACGCTCCATCCCCTCTTCCGTACTCACCTGCGGTCGGTAGCTGAAATCACGCCGGGCGGCGCTCAAATCAAACCAGTGAGCGGTAGCCAGTTCGCGGGCAACAAAACGAGTCATACGGGGTTCACCGCCCAGCCGCAGGTTTTTATACAGTGTTTCCAGTAAAGCTCCAGCTAGATAGGCGACCCGGGCTGAGATTGTTCTGGTAACCGGTGGCAGATTTCCGGCAGCAAGGATCTGATTGACCAGGCCCCATAGAGGAATCGGCTCGTTGTTGGCAATAAAATATACCTTGCCGGCAACCGGGGAGCCGATCGCCAGCTGCTGTGCCGCCTGCAAGTGAGCGACAGCGGCGTTATCGATATAGACCGCATCGATCAGGTTGTCACCTTTGCCGATACGCCGCAACTGTCCGGTGCGCCCGCGTTCTAAAATACGCGGGACCAGATGATTGTCCCCTGGTCCCCAGATCAGATGCGGACGCAGTGCCACCGTGGCCAGCTGATCACCATTAGCCGCCAGAACCAGTTGTTCCGCCTGCGCCTTGGTTTGCGGGTAACTGGCATGAAAGTGCTGCGGATAAGGAACCGTTTCGTCAACACCTTCCATGTCGGTACCGTCGAAGACGACACTGGGGGAACTGGTATAAACCAACCGCTCTACCCCTTGCTTGCGACAGGCGTTGATAACGTTTTGGGTCCCTGTCACATTAGCTTGGTAAAAGTCCTGATAATTCCCCCATACCCCGGCTTTGGCCGCAACGTGATAAATCAGATCACAGCCTTTAACGGCCTGTTCAACCAGCACCGGATCACTTAAGTCACCAACGCATTGCGCGACGCCCGCAGTCTCCAGTTGAGGACAATAATGACGTGCCAGCGACCGCACCGGCCGGCCCTGTTCCAGCAGCATCCTGACGATCGCGCCACCAAGAAAACCACGGCCACCGGTCACCAGAATCATTGTCTCACCTGCTGCTGTGCCCAGACAGCCAGTTTTTCCCGGAAGATCTTGGCATTATGGCGAATATCAACAGGAAACTCAGGATGAATCAGAAAATGTTCAATCTGTGCGGTATGATCGAACTCTGTCGCAATCCTCCTTAAATCTGCCAGGATTTCAGCATGTTGCTGACGGCTCGTACCTGGTTCCAGTTCAACACAGATCAGGGGCACCTTGTTTGCTTTAATCTCAACGCCGACCAACGCAGTACGGAACACGTGCGGATGAACATTAAAAACACCTTCACAGGGAATGGTAAAAAAGGTGTTTTCCGCAGTAACAACACGGTGCGATTTGCGGCCGCAAAACCAGATACGGCCGTAGGCGTCAAGATAACCCAGGTCCCCCATCCGGTGAAAAAAGCGTTTATTTTCTGAGTCATCAATCTTTGCCAGCCGGGTTGAAGACTCACGATTGTAATAACAACGGGTCACCTGCTCACCGCTGACAATAATTTCTCCGATGTCCCCCACGGCAAGCAACGAATCCACATTGAACCGGGGGATCGGTTCATCTGCAATCGGGATAATGCCTGCCTCCACTCCCGGCACTGGTCGGCCGACACAAATTCCAAGGCCCTGCTCAGTCAACCGGCGGGTGTGCTCAAGGATGGTAGTGCTGTCGATAGAGCTGACCGGCAGAGCCTCAGTCGCACCGTAGGGGGTGTGAATACAGGCATTCTCCGGCATCAAACGTCTGAATAGTTCAAGGCTAGACGCCGCCACCGGGGCACCGGCGGAAATAGCCCGTTTGAGGGTCGGCAAACTGACATTCAGCTGATTACCGTAAAGAGCAACCCGGCGGATCAGTGCTGGAGAACCAAACATGGTTGTCACCTGAAAACGCCTGATCGCCGCAACGATTTTTTCCGGGTCAACCTGACCCGGTCGGGTAAAGTCCATCTGGGGAATCACAGACGTCATGCCCAGGGCCGGCGCAAAAAGAGCGAACAAGGGAAATGTCGGCAGATCAATTTCACCGGGCTGAATCCGATATATAGTTTTTAGCGCTTTCACCTGAGCAAGAAAATTCTGATGGGTATAGACGACCCCCTTGGGAACACCAGTACTACCGCTGGTAAAGAGGATTGCGGCCGTTTCATCGGGTGCGGGATCGACAGGGACAAACGGCGTCTGCGCATCCGCCTGGGCCGACAGCTGTGACAGGGACTGTTCATCGAACCACAATCGGGGTCCGGTAGTGATATTAACAGCCAGGCTGGTGCGTGCCCAGCCGCAAAGGCGGCGTGCCAGATGGGCCTTGGGGATTCCGATAAATGCAGTCGGTTGCGCCTCATTCAGGCAGGTTTTAAGGTTTTTCGTCCCCATGCCGGGATCGACCAGAACCGGGACAGCACCGATCTTGAACAGTGCAAAGGTCACAGCAAAAAAGTCCAGACCCGGTGTCACCATCAACACCGTCCGAACGCCACGAGCGACACCGACGTTGACTAGAGCCGCAGCCAGGCGATTGCTCTGCTGTTCCAGTTCGGCATAAGTGATGCCGGCATAGGGCTGGTGCGGCGCAAACCGACCCCGGGGGCAATAGACCGCGATGGTATCCGGTTGCCGAGACGCCATATCAGGAAGATAGGCGGCAATATTACCGAAGGAATCGGTGCTCATTTCTTTCTGGTCTGACCTGATGGGTGCTTGCGCAGAAAATCACGAATGATCGGGATAACCTCTTCCGGCGCATCCTCAAGTATATAATGACCGCAATCGGCGAACGTGTGTATCTGTGCCTGGGGAAAGTAGGCCTCCCATCGATTCAGAAAATGATGGTCAAAAACAAAGTCTTTTTCTCCCCAGAGGATACACACCGGAATCTGGTTGAATTGTGGCAGGCCATTCTCTACCTCTGTAACCAGGGCGTAGCTCGGATCTTCCGGGTGCAGGGGAATATCCTGGACAAAACGCAGGGTAGCAATCCGATGCTGCCAGTTATCATAAGGGCTGCAGTACAGTTGTCGTAATTCCGCCGGCATCGGGTTACGCTGACAACCCACCCTGGCAGCAATGCGCGCAAACAGATTGAAACCCTGTACCAGAAATGCCCCGAACTGGGTATCGCGACAAATCTTCAGACCCAGAGGCAATTTTTTAGCAGCGGGAAGATGGAAAGCGGCGGTATTCAAGAGTACCAGCCTGGCCAGTCGCTGTGGATGACGCAGCGCCCAGGCCATGCCGATCATGCCACCCCAATCATGCAGTACCAGGGTTATTTTCTCCGGCAGTTGCAGGTGATTAATAAGTCGCTCCAGATCATCAACACGTTGCTTGAGGCGATATTGATAAAGCGAGTCGGACGGCTTCATCGACAAGCCACAGCCGATATGATCGGGCACAATCACCCGATAATGTTTACACAGTTGACGTGCCAGATTGCGATAATAGAAAGACCAACTCGGATTGCCATGCAGCATGACACCAGGGTCACCTTTGCCTTCGTCGAGATAGTGATAGGCCAGACCATCCAGATCAAGAAAATTGTTTTTAAAAGGATATTCAGATTTGAACAGAGGAGAATCTATTACCATTGAATTGCCATCATCAAACAGTTAAGGCCGCTGCCGATACCAAGAAAGCCGACAAGATCACCCGGCCGCAGCAGATCACGTTCCTTGGCAATAGCTGCTGTAATCGGCAGGGATACGGTTCCCATGTTACCGAGAAATTCATAGGTTTGAAAGTCTTTTGCCGGATCAATACCCAGTGTCTGAAGGATCAGCTTCTGATGGGCTTCACCGACCTGATGGCAGATCACCCTGTCAATCTTGTCAGCTGTAATGCCAAGCTTGCGGGAAAAAATATCCCAGGTCCGCTTACCCAGTTCCACCCCATGTTTCATCACCGCAACAGCATCCGTCTGCATAAAGGGTTGCTGACAAGCGATTGATTCCTGACTGAGACCCCAGCGACAGAGTTCATGATATTGAGGCTCAGCAACATTCACACCACCCAGTAATTTTGGTCTCCGAGACGGGGAAAAGGAACCATCAGTCAACAGCACTGCGGCAGCACCGGACCCCCCGGTCAATGTGGCCAGGGATTGGCTGAACAGGGGCATGGTCGGGTTGTCAAGCATCTTCTGAATCATGATCTCGTTGATCTCCCGTGAACTTTCACAGGCAACCACCAGCCCGGCACGAATCTGACCCAGCTCAATCCGGTTGGCGACATCAAGTACTCCATTAAGAATACCAAGACAAGCATTTGAAATATCGTAAACTGCTACATCGCCACGTACGCCCAAGGCAGAGGCAACCAGGCAAGCCGTTGCCGGCTCAAAATGCTCGCGACAAACGCCGGCGTAAACGACCGCGCCAATATCCTCTGCAGCAATATCGCGCTCCTGCAACGATTTTTTGGCAGCGGCAATAGCTCCGTATGAGATCGACGTACCTGGTTTCCACCAGCGTCGTTCGCGAATACCGGTCAGCGCTTCGAGCTGTCCAGGGGACATGCGCAGAGATTGGTAGACCGGCACCAGACGACTTTCCAGCTCTGCTGATGTCATCACTACCGGAGCCAGTTCGTAACCGACCGATTCTATATGAACACGGGTATATTTCATTGGTGAATGAACTTTTTGCTTTTTAAATATTGCAATAGTTGTAACAGCCCCGACCCGGTGCTGAACAAAAAATCATAGCGCGCATCAATGCGCAGGCCTCGGTTCTCGGCAGACACCGCATCTTGTAACATAATTCACCGGTCAGGTGAAGCATCACCGGATTAACGACCGTCATGAATAAACTTCAAGCTGAACTGATGCATCTGGTAAATGATTTTTCCATCCACCAATAAAAAACCGTCAGCCCAGAGCGTTTTCTGCTCTTCATCAACGGCGGTGATAACCGCTTCGATCTCAATTTTTCTGTTTGTCGGGACAATCTGACCACGATAATTCCAGCGATGTTCCTGTCCGCGGACAATGGTTTCAAACCGGCTGTGGTCATTAACGCCCCAGCGTTCGGCTGCTGCGACTTTCAGCAACTGGAGAAACGACTCAAGACCTAGAGAGCCGGGACAGACCGGATCCTGATAAAAATGAGCCTTAAAGAACCATTCCTCAGGGTCAACGATCTTGCTGCCGCGAATGTAACCGAGCTGTTGAGGGCCACCATCATCGATATAAAGATCAATGGTGTCGATCATGCGCAGTTTTTTTGCAGGAAATGGTGTTTCCTGCGGATACTCAAAGTGACTGGCGTGGCTGATCTGTTCTGCTGAAGGCTGCCATCGTGCTGCGCCGCGCACCCCGACCTGCTCGGCCAGGGCAGCGGCAGAAAAGAAGCCAAAAACAGTGGAGCCGGTATAGACAGGCCCGTTAACACTCACTACGGCAAAATTGTAGGACTGGATAATCATCCCGCCGCTGCGGGCAATACGAGTGATTTCTACGTGAATACTCAAGGTTCCACTTGCCGGTGTCACAGCCTGGTGCTGAATGGCCTTGCCATCCAGGTTGCGAAATGACAGATCGATTTCACTGGTCAGAGCTGAACCCAGATAAGCTGCCAGCCAGCCGCAGGGTTGCAGCCCGACTTCGAGGAGCACACTGAAGGGCATTTCCGGCTGACGGCCGGCGGAAAAATACCAGGCATCGGGTGGCACATCGTACTCAGCAGTAACAGTAGCACCTTCAATCAGTTTCCAGGGTTCACCGGTAACATCGACGATGCGATCCAGAAACTGGAACGGCGGGCCGGGCAGCCGGGCAATCTTGCGTTCCTGATCAAAAATCCGGTAAGGCTCGCCAAAGGCCTCCGATGGATTACCGACAGCAAAAGCGGTAATTCGCTCACGGTCATAGAGAACGGGTTTGACTGATCGATCTGCAGGCTCACTGCGTCCAGTCCAAAGGGACTCAACCTGGCCTTGATCTAGACCACCCAAACGTATCGACATATCCGGAATCTCGACAACAGGATGATCATCGGCCAACATCAGGGCGTCAACAATGGCAAAAGGCTCTGGAGCATAACCAAGTTCTTTAATACTGACCTGATAGGTGACTTTTTTTGTGGTTTCGATAACCTGTCCGCGGCATTTAAGGCCACTGTGAACACCAGGCATGGGTTCACACCAGGTAGCACCGCTTTCCCCGATCCATCCCATCCGTAGCAGATAGATCCGCAGTGTGTGCATGCAGCATTCATACATCAGGGTCCCCGGCATAACGCGATCATCAACAAAGTGACAGGTTAGAAACCAGGCGTCAGGTTGAATATCCATTTCCGCAATAATCTGACCGAGCCCGTAACGTCCTCCCCCGGGGTCAAGGGAGATGACCCGATCAACCAGTTTCAGGTTACCACCCGGCAGAGTGTGCGGATTTTTCAGCGGCAGTTGAGCAAAAGCAGGGCCAAAGCAAGCCTCTATGTTGCCGGCGTAGAGAGCATCAATCTGCTCATCGGAATAAGACTCTGTCCGCATCGGCACCAGTTCCCGCCAATTGTCGGGCAAGCGGCCCGGCTGCGGCAGTTTATCCAGACGAGTATGAACAATTCCCTTGCCGGCCGCCAGTTCGGCTGCAGTAAAGAAGCCGGCGCAACCGTCTTGCATACTCAACAGCGGTTCGCCATTGACACTGGCCTCAAAGTGAAAGCGGAACAAGTAGGTTTGATCCTGCCGGAAAAACTTGTCGATGTGAATATCATAACGGATGGTCTGACCCACTGTCGGTAAACCACGATGAAAAGTAACAACCGCATCGAGAAGACGATATACCGCCCGTCCCCTGGTGATAAAATCGATACCAAGATAGCCGGATAAGAACAGATCGGCCTGACCGGCTTCAACAGCGATACAGGTAGGGATACGCCCGCCATCGAGATACCAGCGATCTGCGGTAATATCGTGTTCCGTGATCACCCGTCCGTGGCTCATGGAACGCGGCTCCCCTTCCAGAGCAACAATCCGGTCGACGAGCATCAAAGGTTCATCCGGCAACCGTACCCGGGTAGGAAAGCTGTCAACGTCAGCAAATGTTCTGCCCAGCATGGCTGCTACCGATCCGACGGCAAATTCCATACACATGGCACGGTCAAATAACGGATTATTCTGGTTAGCAACATTTTTTTGCGATGGCGCTGAAGTAACAGGTTCTGCTGGTGTTGTCACCTGATGTGGATTCTCAGTGTGACGCACCGCAACCCTGGGTGATAAATCCAACCGGGCCAGATCCCCATCAGTTTGTTGCAACAGCCGCTGCTGATAGGAAATCTGCGTAGCGAGAGACTCTTCCAGGGCAGCAGCAAACTCAAGAAAAACAGCATGAGCTGCGGCACCGGCGGCTAGCGAGTCACGAAAACCTGAAGTCAGCTCAGGTAACAAGTTGTCGCCGCTATCTTTCGCGATGGCGGACGCAGCTGGACTGATCGGGATATCTGCTTGCTGCGGGGGGTCTGATACCTTCGTGCCGGTTGCTGATAATTCATTTTTCTTATGCCAGGGGACCGGCGGCGAAAAAGGTTGGCCGCCTATCATCGTAGCGATCTGCTGCTGTGCTGACGTTTGTTCGACCGGGGTTGTCATCGTCGGCGCATACAGTGGTGACAGATCAACAGCAACCTTTTCTGCTATGCACTGCCCCAGCAAACGAAATAACGGGAGGCTTGTATAGTGTCCCGGCGGACAAAAAGACCGTGCCATATGCGGTCGGTCATCCAGAATACTGTTGATCATTCGAGTACATGATGAACCCGGACCAACTTCAAGAAAAACTCTGGCGCCATCGGCATAAAGACGTTCGACAACCCGGGGATAATCGATGGTATCGAGGGCCTGAGCCAGGATCGCATCCGCGGCATTGGTTGTTGTCAACGGATATTTTTTACCGAAAGCACAGCTGTAAAAATCGACCCCGCGAGGCGGCCTTACATCAAAGAGATGGAGCTTACGGTAAGCATCTTCCACCGCTCTAGCGACCTCGCAATGTACTGTTGTCACCCCGTGCAAGGGGATGAAGTGACATGCCAGTTCATTGACAACCGCCTCAACCTGCTGTTTCTGTCCACCGATGACACATTCTTTGTAGGTATTGATAATAAGCAGATAAACCTGTTTTTTCCCGGCGATAACCGGTCGAATCTGCGCGGCGGAAGCATTGACGATACCCAGAGACCAGTTGACTTCCTGACCGGGCTTGAGCCCCCAGGTCCGTCTGGCGGCACGACATTCGCCGGCCAGCTCCCGGGTAAAAAGGGGTGAATCCTTGAGGCGTTGCAGCATGGCATCACGATCACGCCAGGCACCGGTGGAAAAAAGGGCGGAAGACTCACCGAGACTGTAACCACTGACCATGTCCGGAGCGATTCCAAAAGTCTTCAGCAGATCGTGTAGCGCAGTACAAACTGCAACGTGTGAAATCACCAGGGCGTTGTGATCCGCCAAAACGTCATCACTCAGTGTGTCGGACCAGAACCGCTGCGGCTGATACTGATCGGCCAGATAAGCACTTCCGGATTCCTGCCCGGCATAGACCTCCGGCCAGAATGCCGACAATTCACGGCCCATACCGGCATAATGATTACCGGAACCGGGAAAGACAAAAGCAACCTTTCCACGGGTTCCCAGGGGATCATTGCTGAAAAAAACCCTTTCCCGCTGCGCTGGTGTCAGCAGATCAGCTAACTTCTGAGTGCCGTCTTTCATTATTTTTTCAATCTGACGCTCAAGCTGGAGCAGTTGCTCCAGCAACTCAGAGCGCTGTTCTACAACAAGGGACAGACACAAGGGGGCGTCGCCAGAGCATAAGCCGTTCAGATACCAGCGCCGTGCCAGACAATCGATTGATTCAGCGGAATGATCTGCCGCCATTGATTGCAGTTCATCCAATTTGTCCCGGAGCGCCTCCCAGGTACTGCCACTGATGACGAACAAGCCGGCCGACAGCTCGCCTAGGGGCCGTCGTGCCCCGTCAACAGGTTTTGTTGCCTGGTATTCAGTCAGCAGCAGCGCTGAGTAACTGCCGTCATTGCCCCTGGCAGATACCAGTGCCCGGCGAGGGTGTTCACCGCTGTTGTTAAGCCAGTACTGAGGAGCTTTTGGCACAATATAGCGTCGTTTTTCACGTAACCATTCATCACTTAATGCCGTCAGGTTACGAACTGGAGGCAACAGGCGCTGCTTAAGGCACAAAATCGTTTTAATGACAGCCGCCATTCCTGCAGCTCCGCCGGCATCACCAATATCCGCTTTGGTATTGCCGAGCCAGCAGATACTGTCTTTTTTTGCATCAGTCAGTATCTCCGCCAGAACACGACCCTCAAAGGCATCGATGTGCGGATCACCATTGCCATCACTTTGCAGATAGTTGACACCAGCCGCAGAGATACCGGCACTGGTAAAAACTTGCTGTAATGCTCTGGCAGGCACATCGGCAGCTGGAAGAACTTGCCCCGGGACGCCGCCTCCTGCAGTGCCCGTTCCGGCGATAATGGCGTGAATCTCATCGCCATCCTGTCGCGCATCATCAAGGCGCTTGAGAATCAGAGCACCCGCCCCTTCTCCCAGCATTATTCCGTTGCTGTTACGATCAAGCGGTCGGCAGCCCTCAGCCGTCGCGTAAGGGGTCAACTGGTGACGACAGACCACCGCGCGCAAATCACCAGCGAGCTCCACAGACCCGACAATAGCGCGGTTGATTGACCCTTCCTGAAGGGCATGAACAGCTACTTCAAGGGCACGCAGGCTGGAATTTTCTTCACTTGACACAGTAAAGCTCGGACCACCGATCCGGAATTCTCTGGCAATCCGGCTGGCAACAACGCTACCCAGGGCGCCCATGGTCCGGTTTGCCGTCAGTGCCGGACCGGCCTTATCCCGCAATTCGGCGATCCAGGCGTCCAGCTCCTCCGCTGTCAATTCAAGACCAAGTTCTTTTGCCCAGATCGGGGCCTGATGAGCCAGCCCCCAGCGGAAACTGAAGTTGGTCGCATTAAGATCAAGGCCGCAACCGATAAAAACGCCGGTAAACAAATGATCATCTGCCAGTGCGTCGGCATCCTTCAAGGCGGCGGCAGCAGTCTGCAGCATCAACAACTGACGCGGCAACATCTCTGCTGTTTCGGTCGGCGGTATGCGAAACGCGCCCGCCGCCGCCGCAACCTCTTTCAGGCAAAATCCCTGTGGCAAGCCGTCAGGAAAACGCTCCTGCAACCAGTGACTGTTCTCTGAACCCCACCAGTAAGAAGGCGTTGTTGCCCTCTTTTTGCTGTCCATTCCAAAGAAGCGCTTTTGCAGCGCGTTAAGATCAGGCCAGTCACCATAGTGCGCTGCCATGCCGACGACCGCAATCGGCTGCAGTTTTGAAGAAAAAGCAGGGTGCAGGGTAACGGTTTTACGTGCCGCTCGTTCAGGCAACCATTCCTCAAGCAACATATGGGCATTGATACCGCCAAAGCCAAAGGCGCTGACAGCGGCCCGGCGTGGCTGATTGTCGTGGCGCGGTTCCCATGCACGTCCTTGATCAATGAGGCGAAAAGGGCTTGAGTCTAAATCGATGCCAGCAGCAGGCTCATCAAAATTCGCCTGTGGTGGCAGGGTTTTGTGTTGAATAGCCAGAATGGCTTTTATCGTAGCGGCAGCCCCCGCCGCTGTCAGCAGGTGGCCGATGTTGGCTTTCACTGAGCCGATGACACATTGTCCCTGACGCCAATTGCTGGACTCCCACAGACGTTGCAGACTCGAAAATTCAACCGCATCACCGACCGGTGTGCCGGTAGCGTGGCATTCAATCAAGTCGACATCACTCGGATTCCATCCCGCCTGCCGATAAGCGGATCTCATGGCCCGCAACTGTCCGTCCGACGAAGGTGCCAGCAGATTACCCTGCTGATCATTGGAAAGACCGATGCCACGAATAGTGGCCAGGATATGATCGCCGTCACGAATCGCATCACGGGTCCGTTTGAGCAACATCAAACCGCACCCTTCACCCACAACCAGACCGTTTCCCGAGCGGGCAAAAGGAGCACAAATGCCCGTTGCCGACAACGCCCGCAATTGCGAAAAGCCCATTTGTGTATACAGAGAATCGGGGCGCGACAGGCCGCCGGCAAGCATCGCATCGGCGCGGCCGGAAAGCAGTTCGTCAACGGCCAGCTTGATGGCGTATAAGGATGAGGCACAAGCGGCATCCAGGGTATAGCAGGTACCGCCAAAATGAAGGGCGCGCGCCAGGACCGCCGCAGGAAGACCGGCAACATAGTGATCATGTGCTGTTATCGATGTCTTATCGATGGTAAGAGGTTGATCACAGAGCTGTTCAGTAAAGGTTTTTCCCAGCAACTGCCGCGCCAGCGCCGATGATCTTTCACTGGGCAAAGCCAGATTACCAATGATGACCCCGGCGCGGCTATGATCAAAAGAAAGTTTCCCGGCGTTGTCCAGCGTTTGTCGTCCGACCCGCAACAACAGATGAAACATGGGATCAAGCTGGCGCAGAAAATGCTCATCGATAGCCAGGCCCGGAATAGCAGCATTCAACCGTTGTTCGTCAATAAAGCAGGCTTTATCGGAGTAAACGCTGTCAGGAGTACCGGGACGGGCATCAAAGACCTCGTCGGGTGACAGCAGCCAACGTCCTGCGGGCGGACGACGAGCACTGTTCTTCTGTTGCAGGATAGCGTTCCAGTAATCATCCAGGGTCGCCGCGTCGGGAAACTCTCCCCCCATACTGACAATAGCAACCGACTTTCCGTGAGACATTATCAGGCAACTCCGGTCAGTTTGTTGCGCTGAAAGGTGGCATTGAGTGAAGCGTCAATGACGCATTCGTAATTTTCCAGGCGGGCAATCAGACACCCGTCTGTCGCGTCGACAAAATCGATATCGGCAAAAGCATGGTGCTCATTGTTGCTGGTGACACGTACGCGAATCTCTACTCCTGAATCGGGAAAACGTTCCTGATACTGGCGGTAACGACCGGCAAAAACCGGCAATGAGCCGGCATGGAACTGCTCAAAACTCCACAGGATGAGCAACTGAAAACTGCTGTCCAATACCAGGGGGTCGGCAAACCAGCTGTTCCGTAACGGTTGATCGATCCACTGTTGCGGTGCAGGGGCCGGATTGGCCCGGGCAATGATACCATCAGCAGAACAACCGATGATTTCTCGTAAACCCTGGAGATCTTCACCATGGAACAGTTTCTGATCGCTGTAAAGATGGGCCGGCTTATGCGGATAAGAGGGCAGATCAAGGCGCGAGTGTGGTTGCCGCCGATCGCTATAACTGGCCGCCAGCACAACGCGAGCGCGGACATGGGCGACAATGTGCCCAGCGGCGGTGACAGCAGAAAGTTCCACGGGGACCACGTGTAAGCCGTCACTCTTGATCGCTTTGCCGGTCATGGCCTGAAGGTTGTAGGTCTGCCCCGCCTCAAGCAGCACGCCTTTGAGCACGCGCAAATCATTGAGGCCCTGAAACTTGAGGCCCGGATTATTGTGAACGGCGGCGTGGGCCAGCCATTCAATCATCAATGCCAGGGGCACAACGGCCTTGCCATCAATCACGTGGGACGTCAATACCGGAAACTGCTCAATACCCAGATCGAGATCAAAGGCTCTGGAGACATAGAGATTTTGCGGCGGCTCGGGATCATTCAACCCGGCGGACTCCTGCTGCTCGCCACTGATCACATACTCAACGGTTTTATCGGTACCAGCCATTTCTGCCAACAGGTAGTCCGCTCCTGCTTGCAGATCGATAACATCAACACCCTCCCGAGCAAAAACCGTTTTCAACGCAGGCGTGACCATACCGCCATCCCAG
>JAWLDI010000033.1:0-19923 GCA_041686715.1 Pelovirga sp. | reverse complement strand
AAGAGACAATGCCACGGTAATAGAGGAACAAGCCGAACTGCAACGGATAGGGGGGCAGACCAGAGGATTGCTGTCGTGAACGGCGGGCATTTTGCGCCTGTCTGTTGTTGCTTTGTTTTCGATAAAGGCCGGCTGTTTTCCAGGTCAGTGTATTGTTCTGGCGCAGTTTGAGAAAATGCTGGATTGTCTGATGGGCCTGATTAAGATCCTGGAACAGATGCTGTTGTTTTTTTCTGATGTCGGCAGTGGCAACGGCGAACCGATCGGGATGAATTTCCTTGGCCTGACGGCGGTAGGCAGAACGAACCCCGGACGGCTGCAGATAATTCAGAAAGCTGCGATTGATCTGCAGTTCAGAACCGAAGAGTGTCCGGCAGGCTCGATAAACTTCAGTTTCGCAGAGCTGTGACATAGCGTTTGTCCGTTAAACAGGGCCGTTGAACCGTGGGCCGAAGCAGGAAGCTGGTCCCGGTTTTTATAGCCCAGAAGGTCGAAAAAAAACAAGGCTCGATCGACTATAAAAGTCGACCTTTATTTTTTCCCCATGACGAAACGGTTAATGCGATCTTTATCCTGATTGAGGATGTTGATGAAACGCATTCCGGTGGTGGCAGCTTCGTCATCAATCATACAGCTCCAGACAACCTCGGCAATGGTGCAGACGGGAGGTTTGCCATCATCAAGGTTGATCAGGATAAGGCACAAATCGCCTTGACTGGCCGGAGGTTTGAGGGCAAAACGGATACCGCCGGAACTGATGTTGACTGGACAGGAACGAAAACCCTGGAAAATCAAGGGGGCCTCCGGGCTGTGAAGAACCTCGATGTTTTTTTTCCAGATCTCACGCATGGCATTGATGGTTTTTGCTCCACGGCTGAAGCGAATGCCCAGGTTACAATCAACCCGTTCCTTGACCCGGCGCTGAAACAGCGAAAAATCATAATCGAGTTGCAGCGCAAAACGGTTGTTGCTGAGCTTTTCCGTGAAGTGAGCAGTGACGCGAGCGCCCATCCCCATGACATCGGTGGTGATTTCAACAGGGATATCCGTGTCGATGGCATATTGATCGATAATATCGCTTCCATAAGGAGAATGGACGACCAGCCGGTTTCCTTCCACAGCGGCTACGGTAACAATCATCAATTCCGTGCGATCTGCTGCTGAGGGGCTTTCCTTGCTTTGCAATATCAGCTGCTGTTCTGTCTTCAGGTAGCGTTTGAAGTTCATCCGGGCGAATCCGTGTGTGCAATGTCAGTGCTTTTATTATAAAAAACCATTATTACATAAAAAAAGAACTGTTTGGTGCTGCAATTTGTTAAAAGAATCGGTTCCGGTAATTCTGCCGATGTGGATTGATTGTTTACGGCTCGTCAACGGCAATTATTGGGGTTTTCCGGACGGACTCTGAATAGGGAACAAAAAATGAACGAAGTGATCCATGAGTGTTTTGCGGTAACGACACCCGGACTGGAAGCAATCTGTGCGACAGAGCTTGCACGACTTGGTATCGTGACAAATGAAATCAAGGGCGGAGTCGGTTTCAGTGGTGGGGTGCGCGAGCTTTATCTGGCCAATCTCTGGTTGCGAAGTGCGAATCGGGTGCTGGTGCGGCTGGGTACAGTCACGGCGCGGGACTTTCCGACACTGTATCAGCGCCTGGTGCGTTTGCCCTGGGGTCGCTTCATCAAGCCGGGCACCAGCTGTGATGTGCGAGCTGTCAGTCATCGGTCGCGGTTGTCACATACAGGGCGTATCACGGAAGTCTGTCAGCAGGCCATCAGCAAGGCATTGGGTCGGGAAACAATGTCCAATGAGGGGGTACAGCGGGTGTTGCTGCGCCTCTACGATAACCATGCCGAGGTTTCTGTGGACAGCTCCGGCGATCATCTGCACCGGCGTGGCTACCGCCAGGCCCGTAGTGCAGCTCCTCTGCGCGAGAATCTTGCCGCTGCCGCTCTGCTGGCATGCGGGTATGACGGTTCAATGCCGCTGGTGGATATGATGACCGGTTCCGGTACCTTTGTTATTGAAGCGGGGTTGATTGCCGGCAATCGGGCGCCCGGTGTCGACCGGGAGTTTTCGTTCATGCTGTGGCCGAAATACCGGGCACAACTCTGGCAACAGCTTGTTCAAGAGGCCAGGAAGGGGGAAAGCAGCAAAGAGGGTGCCCCCATTCGTGGTATTGACAATAACCCCAAAGCCATTGCTGCGGCTCAGATTAATCTTTGTCGAGCGGGACTTGCTGGCAACATTGGTATAGATAGCGGCAGGTTGCAGGAGTTGGTCCCGGTGGACAATACCGGTTTGCTCATCGGCAACCCGCCTTACGGCGCCAGACTCGGTCGTCATGCCGGTTTACCGCAGTTTTATCGTGATGTTGAATCTCTATGCAAGGAGGCCTTTGCGGGCTGGAGGTGTGCCCTGGTGTGTCCCGAAGCGGTGGTTAAGCAAATGACAGGGCTGCGGTTCCATCCCCTGCTCAGCTTTTCTCATGGTGGTATCAAGGTTTCTCTTTATGTCAAAGAACCCGGTTTATCTCCTTGACTTGGTTGTGCGCATGGGTGTATAAGTCCCAATTCTTGCGGTGTCAGAGTTCATACTGCAAAGACCGAGATGAAAGTGGGGTGATTGTTCGTGGAAATCACTGTTATCGACGGTAACGTCGAAAAGGCGATTAAAGTCCTCAAGCGCAAGCTTCAGCAGGAAGGGCTCTTTCGTGAAATGAAGCAGCGCAAGTTTTATGAAAAGCCAAGCATCAAGCGCAAGCGTAAGGAAAAAGAGGCCCAACGCCGTTTACGCAAAAAAATGCGCGCCATCAAAAAGTTTTCCTGAACATAAAGTCACTCTTTTTGATATCGTCAAATGATCAAACAAAAAAAGCGGAGGGCCCGGCAGCGGGCCCTCCGCTTTTTTGTCTCGGGCTTCTTGACAGTGTGCAAGAGGCTACGTTACATTCCTAGATCAGAATAATTCTTGATTTTAAGGGGTTTTTGCGCCGTCGTCAATTCATTATAAACCACATTCAAAGGAGAGAAGTATGAGTGAACAAGGGAAGTGTCCGGTAACCGGCAAGGTGGGCAGTACTGTAGCCGGTCAGGGGCCAAGCAATCGTGATTGGTGGCCTGATCAACTGAACCTGGCAATTCTGCATCAGCATGCTCCGGCATCCAACCCGATGGATCCTGATTTCAATTATGCGGAAGAATTCAATAAACTTGATCTAGATGCGCTAAAAAAGGACCTGGTTGCGCTGATGACCGATTCGCAGGAGTGGTGGCCGGCTGACTGGGGTCATTATGGCGGATTGATGATCCGTATGGCCTGGCACAGTGCCGGCACTTACCGCAGTGGCGACGGACGTGGTGGCGGCAGTACCGGTAACCAGCGTTTTGCGCCGGTTAACAGTTGGCCGGATAACGGCAACCTGGACAAGGCTCGCCGGTTGTTATGGCCGATCAAGCAGAAGTACGGCAACAAAATTTCCTGGGCTGACCTGATTATCCTGGCAGGCAACTGTGCCCTGGAATCAATGGGGTTCAAAACCTTTGGTTTTGGCGGCGGTCGTGAGGATATCTGGCAGCCGGAAGAGGATATCTACTGGGGTTCAGAAGCCGAATGGCTGGGCGACAAGCGCTACAGTGACGGTCGTGAGCTTGAAAACCCGCTGGCCGCTGTGCAGATGGGTCTGATTTACGTCAACCCTGAAGGTCCCAACGGTGAGCCGGATCCGGTGGCTTCCGGCAAGGATGTTCGTGAAACCTTTGCCCGCATGGGCATGGACGATGAGGAAACCGTTGCGCTGACAGCCGGCGGACACACCTTCGGTAAGTGCCATGGGGCCGGTGATCCCAGCCATGTTGGTCCAGAGCCGGAAGCCGCACCCCTTGAGGAACAGGGGCTGGGCTGGAAAAACAGCTTCGGTAGCGGCAAGGCCGGCGATACCATTACCAGCGGTATTGAAGGAGCCTGGAAGCCTAATCCCACCACCTGGGATAATGGGTATTTTGATACACTTTTTGGTCATGAATGGGAGCTGGTCAAGAGTCCGGCCGGTGCCTATCAGTGGTTGGCCAAGGATGTGAAAGAAGAGAACATGGTCCAGGACGCACACGACCCGTCCAAAAAGCGTCGGCCGATGATGACCACCGCCGACCTTTCGTTGCGTTTTGATCCGATTTATGAACCGATTTCACGTCGCTTTCATAAGGACCCGCAAGCTTTTGCTGACGCCTTCGCCCGTGCCTGGTTCAAATTGACACACCGGGACATGGGTCCTAAATCCCGTTATCTCGGACCGGAAGTTCCCGAAGAGGACCTGGTCTGGCAGGATCCCCTGCCGGCTGTCGATCATCCCCTGGTTGATGCCGCAGATATTGCCGAGCTGAAGGTGAAAATTCTTGGCTCCGGTCTCAGTGTCACAGAAATGGTTTCAACCGCCTGGGCTTCCGCTTCAACTTTCCGCGGTTCTGACATGCGCGGTGGCGCCAATGGAGCGCGAGTGCGCCTGGCACCACAGAAGGACTGGCAAGTCAACCAGCCGATGCAATTGGCCAAAGTGTTGAGCGCCCTCGAAAAAATTCAGCAGGAGTTCAATGCTGCCCAGACCGGTGGTAAAAAAGTTTCTCTGGCGGACCTTATCGTGCTGGCCGGTGGTGTTGGAGTAGAAACGGCTGCCAAGGCAGCCGGTTACAATGTCGAGGTGCCTTTTACTCCTGGACGTACTGATGCCACCCAGGAGCAGACGGATGTTGAATCCTTTGCCTTTCTTGAGCCGGAAGCAGACGGATTCCGAAATTATCAGAAAAAAGCCTATACCGTGCCTGCTGAACATATGCTGTTGGATAAAGCCCAGCTGCTTACCTTGAGTGCGCCGGAGATGACGGTGCTGGTCGGTGGTTTGCGGGTACTTGGTGCGAACGCCGAACAATCTGAGCACCATGGCGTGTTTACCAGTAAAACCGGTGCCCTGAGCAACGACTTCTTCGTCAATCTGCTGGATATGAACACCGAATGGAAGCCGGCATCGAAAGCCGAAGATGTGTATGAAGGTCGTGACAGAAAAACCGGCGACCTGAAATGGACCGGTACCCGCGTTGACCTGGTTTTCGGTTCCAACTCCCAGTTGCGCGCTCTGGCTGAAGCCTACGCCCAGGAGGATGCCAAAGAAAAATTCGTGAAAGATTTCGTTGCGGCTTGGGCCAAAGTGATGAATCTGGATCGGTTTGATCTGGCCTAAAAAGGATTATTATTTTGATTTGAACACGCTGGTTGTTTGAGTAACAGAGCGGGGCTGCGGAAAGGGGCCCCGCTCCTGTTTCACCGTTTTTCCCGGGCAGGGGGGACCGCCGGTTGTGATCTTGTTGAAATTGTTCTGAATAATTCAAACTAACATTAAGGTAAACGTCGCGGGACCGCGGTCCCGCCCGCCGCCATACTTTTGGCAAACGCTCCAAAAGTAAGTAAGATCTTTCCACTGCGTGGAGCACTTGAGATACGCATGGTGCAGAGCGCTGATCGCTGACAGTGAATGGCGGATGGTCGCTACCACTTTTCACGAAAAGCGACAGGCGCCCCTGTTCGCTTACGCTCGCAAGGGGATGCGTCGCGTGCATTCGGTGGCAAAGGCCCATACCGATCAATATAACGGATATCGTTACATCAGTTTAGGGGGCAGGCCCCTGTGCCTGCCCGGACTCTCAGTGAGCGATTCGTTCCTCACCACCGGCCAAATCATCGCACCACCCGTCACCCAAAGGCCGCTTGAGCGCAGCTCAGCAGACTACCAGGTTGAAACCTTGATCAGCGGGTTATGCCCGTTGTGCAGATATCAACCCGATTAACGGGGGATCACCGTCTATCTCAAGTGCCCCACGCAGTGGAGGCGGTTTTGCTTACTGTTGCCGCCGAGTACAAGTAAGGCGTTCGGCGGTTCGCGGACCTCCGGTTTTCAAAGAGATACATGGAAATCAACACTAGCAAAATTTGACACCAACCCGTCGATAAGGTATCAACAACAATGGTACGTTTTCAGGGGACAGAAGATGAGGGGAGCATCACAGTGAATTTCAAACGCCACCGCGTCGGCATCATGCCGGTCGGTGGCGTTTTTTTTTGAGCGAGCTATGGGGTCGGACCAAGACATGTTGTCGGATTTGCACTGAAATGATGCAAAATTGGACTTAATAAACACCCTATGGTTTGATTTTGACAGCCAAAATCAAGGCCTTGCAGGTTCGATGATGATGATTCTGTTGCATTGCATGGAGGGGTAACATGGCAAGGGCTAATCGGCATTTCATTCCGGGTTGCATTTGGCATATTACCCACTGCTGCCATCAGAAGTATCGCCGTCGGCAGCGCCGCATTCGTACAGAAGACCAAGGAACTGCTGGGCCTGCGGGCCAAGGGGCGAAAGGTCGCCCTGGTGGGCGATGCGTTCATCCTGCGGGAAGCGCAAGAGCCATATGACGTCGATTTCACTCCTGAAAATCGGTCTATAGGGGTGGAAACCAGGTAATCACGGGGCGGTTTCTCTTAAGTTTCAGGAGGATAACTTGGTCCGACCCCACACCAACCCACACCCATTTGTCGCAGGGCTGGGTGTGATACCGCTAACGTATCGATGAAATTTATGCTTAAATTCATGACAAAAATATTTTCCGTGGTGATCTTTTTGATTGTGTCTGTATCACTGGGTGGCTGCGGCCTATTCAGTGATGCTGATGAAAAGTTTTACTTCGGTGACACCAGAAATCCTGACGCACTGGAATACGAATACCGTGCCTTGGCCAACGAGCTGCATTCCATCAAGCCATGCTATCTGATTCATCCGCAAAGTTTGAGTAAAGGAGGGTTCGGCCCTGTCGGGAATCAGGTATCACTGTTGAGGAGCCGCTGCTTTGCCGCGGTTGCAGAAAGCACCGGAGACGAGCGGCTCTGCGACAAGGTTCGATCGGCCAGCACGTTGTTTTCCTCGGGGGCAAATCTGGATGCAGAATCGTGCCGCCGAATGGCACGCAATAACCAGGGTAGAAGGATAAAAAGCGGGGTTTCTTTTAGCCTGGACCTGCCAAAAATCGTCTCCCTAGCGGGCTATGACGAGGAAGAGATTGATGCCTATCTGGTTTCTGAAGGACGGTTTTCCAGCATGGAAGCAGCGATTCGTTTTCGACAAGAGCAATCTTCTACCTATTGGAATGAGGTAAAGATGACACTTCTTCATACAGAGGAGTTTTTCGATAAGATTGCTCGCATGCCTGGATTCGGTACAAGCGATGATCAGAGTAAAATGAATGCCCTGAGATGGAAGCCTCGGCAACAGAGGCTTTGGCCTCCACCGGAGCAGCGCACGCACGGTATTGAGTCCGTTCGCAGTAACAGTTGAATATCTAACGGGTTAAAGTCCCGTCCGGGGAATTATCCGATTCACCCCGGTAGCTCAAGGGAGCGGCGTTCTGGTAACAGAGGGTCGTAAGTTCCCGACTGGCAAAGCAGCAGGCCGTAACGCAAGTGAACCTATATGTAGCCTGGTAAAACTATTTGGAGATGCCGATCCGATGGAGACACGGGGAAGGCCGCCGTCACCTGATCATTCATCTGCGCAAGCGGTACAAGCTTAGAGACAAGAAAACAGGCTACGTCAGATTTCCCAACAGGTCTTTGTACGTGAAGTATGGCCTGTACAAAGTGCCGATATCAGCGGGTTGGACGAGGGCGCATGCCTTACAGTGAAGAACATCGGAAAGCCGTGTGCGGGAAAACCGCATGCACGGTTTGATGAGGGAGGGCTGGTCAGGGCGGCCACGGTAAGGCTGTTTAGCCACCGTCAAACGAACGGGACGGAAATGGATAAGCCGAACCTAAAGCTGCTGAGACCTGCTCTCTACTCTACCCCGAATAGAGACCGGAAAATGTTCGTCTGTCAGTTCTAGACGGGCTATTTCGGCCAGTGTTCCAGGTTCAAACCCGACACCTTTTCGACAATCCTCACCACCTGATAACTGTAGCCGTACTCGTTGTCGTACCAGACATAAAGAACACAGCGATTTCCCTGTACAATAGTGGCAAGTGAGTCAACGACCCCGGCATAGGTGGAACCGACCATGTCAGTGGAAACCGCTTCGGGCGAATTGGTGTAGTCAATCTGGTTTTGCAGGGATGATTCCAGTGACACGCCGCGCAGGTACAGATTGAGTTCCTCAACATTGGTGTTCTGCCCCAGCGTCAGATTGAGAATGGCCAGTGAGACGTTGGGCGTTGGTACGCGGATAGCGTTGCCGGTGAGCTTGCCGGCCAGTTCCGGCAAGGCCTTGGCAACCGCTTTGGCCGCACCGGTTTCGGTAATGACCATATTCAAAGGAGCGCTGCGTCCTCGGCGTTCCTTGTTATGGTAGTTGTCGATCAGATTCTGGTCATTGGTATAGCTGTGACAGGTTTCGACATGACCATTGACAATACCGAAGCGGTCGTTAACCGCTTTGAGCACCGGAACGATGGCGTTGGTCGTACAGCTGGCGGCAGACAGAATGGGTTCGCCGCTTTCCAGCAGTTCATTGTTAACGCCATAAACGACATTGGGAATGTCGCCCTTGCCCGGTGCGGTCAGCAGAACCTGGCTTGCTCCGGGGCGCAGATGGCGAGATAAGCCTTCGCGGTCGCGCCATTTGCCGGTATTGTCGATGACGATGGCGTTATTGATACCATAACTCGTGTAGTCGATTTCTTCGGGGGAGTCGGCATAGATGATGCGGATCTGATTACCGTTGGCAATGATCGAGCTCTGCTCTTCGTCAACAATGATGGTCCCGTTGAAATGACCGTGCACCGAGTCACGTCGCAGGAGGCTGGCGCGTTTGGTCAGATCATTGTCGCTGCCTTTGCGGACCACCGCAGCGCGCAGGCGTAACTTGTCACCTCCGCCCGCCTGTTCAATGAAAATGCGCGCCAACAGTCGGCCGATGCGTCCAAAGCCGTAGAGAACAACATCGCGTGGGGCGCTGAGTTGATGTCCCTTGCCGGTATTCAGACCGTTGAGCTGATCGTTAACAAACGTGCGGATATCTTTGTTCGGTTGTTCTTGAAAACGCAGGAGCAGTTTGGCCAGATCAACCTTGGCCGGGGCCAGGTCCATTTCCGCCATGGTCTGCAGGATCGGGTAGGTGTCTTTGACCCAGATTTCACGATTGATGATCTGCCGTGCAAAGCGATGAACCCGGAGAATATCAATGGTCGACTGGTTGACCAGATTACGATTGAAGACAGTGCAGATGACTTCGTGATCCCGGTACAGCTTGCCGATCAGCGGTATCATTTTTTCGGCAATCGCCTCGCGTTCTTTCCAGTCCTTGAAATAGTCATCCACAGCTGTTTCGCCCATGTCCGTATCCTTTCGCTTTGCGAATGTTTTTTAAGTCTATTAAAATCTGTGATATACCAACTCTTGAAACCCAGCGTATACTAAAAGATGTGTACAGCCAATGCAACTGTTTGCAGTCTGTTGGCGGGGCTTTTGCCGGGCAGAATGGCTCGCAAAGGCGATACCTTTAATCCCATTCAAATGGAGGAATGATTCATGGCTGAGGTGGTGAACTATCGGGAACTGGGACTGGTTAACTCGCGTGAACTGTTCAAAGCCGCGGTATCTGGCGGTTACGCGATTCCGGCGTATAATTTCAACAATCTTGAGCAGTTGCAGGCGATTGTCACGGCTTGTGCTGAGACCGGTTCGCCTGTCATTTTGCAGGTCAGCAAGGGGGCACGTAACTACGCCAACGAAACCATGCTGCGTTTCATGGCTATGGGTGCGGTCCGCATGGTGCGGGAAATGGGCTCGGAGATTCCGATTGTTCTGCATCTTGATCATGGTGATTCCTTTGAAACCTGTAAAAGTTGTATCGAATCGGGTTTTTCTTCGGTGATGATTGATGGTTCCCATCTGCCTTATGAAGAAAATATTGCCCTGACCCGCAAGGTCGTTGAATATGCCCATCAGTTTGATGTCACTGTTGAGGGGGAACTAGGGGTTCTGGCTGGTATTGAGGACGAAGTCGTGGCCGAACATTCTACCTATACGCAACCGGAGGAAGTGGAAGATTTTGTCAGTAAAACCGGTGTCGATTCTTTGGCAATTTCTATTGGTACCAGCCACGGTGCGTTCAAATTCAAAGTCAAGGAAGGGGAGGAGCCGCCACCATTGCGCTTTGATATCCTCGAAGAATGTGAAAAACGGATTCCCGGTTTTCCGATTGTCCTGCATGGAGCATCGAGTGTTGTCCCCGAGTATGTCGAGCTGATCAACAAGTATGGCGGCAAGCTGGATGGTGCTGTCGGCGTGTCGGAAGATCAGTTGCGTCGGGCTGCCGCCAGTGCTGTATGCAAAATCAATATTGATTCTGATGGTCGTCTGGCGGTGACGGCGAAAATCCGTGAATATCTGGCCAATGACCCCGGTGAGTTTGATCCGCGTAAATATCTGGGCGCCGCGCGCAAGGAATTGATCAAGTTGATCAAACATAAAAACGAGGCGGTACTCGGCAGTGCCGGTCGTGCCAAGTAGGTATGAAAAGGACATGAGATGAGGATTAAATACATCGTCACCGGCGGTGCCGGTTTTATCGGCAGCAATCTGGTGCGGGCACTCAACGCTCGAGGAGAGAAAGATATCCTTGTCGTTGACTCTCTGGGAAGCGGTGAAAAATGGAAAAACCTGGTCGGTCTTGTTTACGAAGACTATATCGACAAGACCGACCTTTTTGCTTGTCTTGATCGCATCTCCCTCGACCAGGTTGAGGCTGTCTATCATCTCGGGGCCTGCAGTTCTACTACCGAAACCGATGCTCGCTACCTGGCCGAAAATAATTATCGCTATACCCGTTCCCTGTGTGAGCGTTGTTTGAGCGCCGGTGTGCGTTTTGTTTATGCCTCCAGTGCGGCAACCTATGGTGATGGGGCGTTGGGGTATTCTGATGCCGACAGCAGTATGCCGACATATCAACCACTGAATATGTACGGCTATTCAAAGCAGATGTTCGATCTGTGGGCTTTGCGTTCGGGATTGTTAAAACAGATAGCCGGGCTGAAATATTTCAATGTCTACGGGCCGGGAGAGTCCCATAAGGGGGATATGCGTTCCGTGGTACACAAGTCGTTCGACCAGATTTGTCAGTCCGGTCGGGTGCAGCTGTTCAAGTCACACCGTTCCGATTATGATGATGGTGAGCAGGTACGCGATTTTCTCTATGTTAAAGACGCGGTCGACATGACCCTCTGGCTAGGAGAGAACCCGGCGGTAAACGGGCTGTTCAATTGTGGTACCGGCACGCCGCGCACCTGGGTCGACCTGGTCACCGCTGTTTTTAATGCCATGGGCAAAGAGGCGGTCATTGAATTTGTCGAGATGCCGGCCCATCTGCAGGGTAAGTATCAGTATTATACCTGTGCCGACATGGAGAAGATCCGCCGTTGCGGTTACCCGGCGGAATTTCATACCCTGGAGCGGGGGATACAGGATTATGTCGGCAATTATCTGCTGCCATTGTCGCAGCGGGCGTGATTACAAGGTCCGGGTGCTTGATCAGGGGCATCTGGACCATTATTTTACCCGCAGGGTAGGCAATAAACCTTTACGACTGTGGCAGTTTATTCATGCTGCTGGTTCTCGGCAGTGAATTCAATCATCACCGTTATTTCTTTTTGCTCGCGCAGCAGCAACAGGGCCGCGGTGCTGCCGATCTGCTTTTGACGCAAGGCATGGATCAGGTCGAAGGTGTCCTCGAGTGGTTCCTGGTCGAGACTCAGGAGCCGATCGCCCGGCTGGAATCCCTGTTGTGCCGCCACCGATCCGGGGAGAACCTTTTCAATGAGAACCCCCGATTCACTATCCGACGTTATCACGACACCGAGCCTGACCCCACTGCGGGGCAACGGCTCGTAGTCGGTTATATAGAGAAAGTGGTAAGGAAGAAGGGGGTGCTCCGGGCTGTTGATATTCATGACCCGATCAGGATCGCTGTGTGCTGATACTGCTGTCTCTGTCGTGCCGATCAACAGGTAGCTGACCGGCAGGCGCCGGAAGAGTCGGCGCGGAATACCAAATCCGTACTGGATGTGATTGTTTCCGGCAACAACCATGACCTGGTGGTCTTCTCCCTGCGACAGCAGATAGTCTGCCAGGTTCGCAGCCATGGTTTCATCCCAGAGGGTCTGTACCCGTAAAAATCCGTCGCTTTCGAACTGTCCCATAGGATGCCCGGCCGCAAAGGCGGTGACCATGGCATGATAATGGGGGTCGCTGAAGTTCATTTCCGGTAACCGTTGGCGGAGCTGGTCCGGCAATTCCTCAATCGGGGTTCTGCTGAGAGCCTCTCTGACGGGTCGCTCAGCGTTAACAGCAAGAATCTTGATGCCCTGATCCCGGCACGTCAGCAGCAGATCACGGTAGAGGTCAAAATCAACTCCCCAGGTGGCGTACCAGTCGACCTGTTTGAGAAACTCCTTTTCGCTCAATTCTCCGGCACTCCAGCGATCCAGAACGGATTGCTGGGAAGGCGTGAACATTTCCATGGCCACAGTAACCTTGCCGGGATTCGTTGCGGTCAAGCTCTTAAGGATGTCGACCTGAAGGTGATGGGCAGAGAGGTTGTCATGGATCTCACCAACATAGACAACCTGCGCCCTGCGAGCATGATCGATAACCGCGTCGTGGGTCACCTGGTACCCCGTTGGAAGATGAAAAATGTCGCCGGCAGTGAGTTCCTCCGGCAGGGGATAATAGGGCTGTTGGGACTCGTATCCGGGGTCGGGTGGCATGGCACAGGCTTTCAATAACAGCAGAAATGGAATGACGGCGAACAGGCGGATCAGTAAGTGCATAATATTATCCTCGAATGCTGGCAGGTTTACTGACAAAGTAGACCATGAATCAGGCCTCTGACTCAAGAGCACAGGAACGAAAGTCATTTGCCCGGTCGGATGTCGTTTGCTAGAGTGATGTGACGTGAGCATCCCTGGCTCGGCGCCGTTTTTCTGTTGACAGGCCAGACAGGAAGGGTAAAGTCAAAAATTACCTTTTTCCCGGGGAGGGCTGCCCAGCACCGGGTCGGTGACCCGGTGTCAAGGGTACCGTTGGATAGTAACTTTCCGGGGTGAGTTGGTGTGTTCATGGCGGTCAGGTAGATCAGTATTTGCGCCATCGTGAAAGGGAGAAATCTATGAGTAAAGTATTGATTATCGGTGCCGGGGGTGTTGGACGGGTTGTGGCTCACAAATGCGCCCAGCGTAATGATGTTTTTTCTGCCATCACCCTGGCTTCCCGGACCAGATCAAAATGTGACGAGATAGCCGCGGAAATCAAGGATATTGCGGTGCAGACAGCCAGGATTGATGCCGATAATGTTCCTGAGCTGGCAGCACTGATCAAACAGGAACAGCCGCAATTGCTGATTAATGTCGCTTTGCCGTATCAGGACCTGACCATTATGGACGCCTGTCTTGCAACCGGTGTTGACTACCTGGATACGGCCAACTACGAACCGCAGGATACCGCCAGATTTGAATACAGCTGGCAATGGGAATACCATGACCGTTTCAAGGAAAAAGGGATCATGGCGTTGTTGGGCAGCGGCTTTGATCCGGGCGTGACCAACGTATTTACTGCCCTGGCAGCAAAAAAATACCTGGATGTTATCGAAGAGATAGACATTATTGACGCCAATGCCGGTGATCACGGCCAGCCCTTTGCGACCAACTTTAACCCGGAGATCAATATCCGTGAAGTTACCGCAACCTGTCGTCATTGGGAAGATGGTCATTGGGTTGAATCTGCTCCCCTGACAACCAGGCGCACCTTTGATTTTCCTGAAGGTATCGGGCCGATGAATATCTATCGACTCTATCATGAGGAGATGGAATCACTGGTCAAGCATATTCCGACTATTAAAAAAGCTCAATTCTGGATGACCTTTTCCGACAACTACCTCAAGCACCTGGAGGTGTTGCAGAATGTCGGTATGACCCGCATCGACGAAGTTGATTTTCAGGGCCAGAAGATTGTACCGATCCAGTTTCTTAAAGCCCTGCTTCCTGACCCGGCCAGTCTTGGTCCCCTGACTAAAGGCAAGACCTGTATCGGGGTTATTGCGCGCGGCATCAAAGATGGTCAGCGCAAGCAGGTCTATATCTATAACATCTGCGATCATCAGGTCTGTTATCAGGAAACCAACTCTCAGGCCGTCAGTTATACCACCGGAGTTCCAGCAGTTGTTGGTGGTATCATGATGGTAGCCGGCAAATGGCATGCCCCCGGTGTCTGGAATATGGAGCAGTTTGACCCGGAAGCATTTCTTGCTGAGCTGGGGCCGATGGGGTTGCCACATGTTGTTGTTGAAGGAGAATGGCCGGCGTTATAGAACCCAGGGGCGCATGACACCGGCGGGCGACGTAAGCCTCGCCCTGATCGAAAGAGACAAGCATTGACAGGCATTGATATTCCAAACATCTTGAAACTGGCACCGTCGCCTGCTTATGTTATCGATCTGGGGCGGTTGCGCTATAACCTTGCCATTCTTGCTGATGTCCAGCGGCGTAGTGGCGCAAAAATTCTCTTTGCGTTGAAGGCCTTTTCCTTCTGGCCGGTGTTTCCGCTGCTGGCGCAAACCCTCAAAGGGGTTTGTGCCAGTTCACCGTGGGAAGCACGGCTGGGGCGCGAAGAATTCGGTGGTGAGGTCCATTCCTTCTCGGCAGCCTTCAAGGAATCGGACGTCGATGAACTGCTCACCATCTCCAATCATCTGGTGTTTAATTCTTTCACCCAGTTGGAACGTTTTCGCCCCAAGTGGGAAAAGCAGCGGGGGCAGGTGTCCGTTGGGCTGCGCGTCAATCCACAACATTCGGAAGGGACCGTTCCCCTGTATGATCCCTGTGCACCCGGTTCGCGTTTAGGAATACCACGTTGCGAATTTACGGGGAAGTCTCTCATGGGTGTTGAAGGGCTGCACTTTCACACCCTGTGTGAACAGTTGTTCGAGCCGCTGGGTCGTACGGCAGCCGTCTTTGAAGAACAGTTCGGCGCGTACCTGGCGCAGATGAAGTGGGTTAACTTTGGTGGTGGTCATCATATCACTCGTGCCGGGTATGATATTGACGGGCTGATTGAGCTGATCAGGCATTTTCAGAATAAATATGATGTTCAGGTCTACCTTGAGCCCGGCGAAGCCATAGTTATCGGTACCGGATTGCTCATTGGTGAGGTTCTCGATGTTGTCCACAACGAGGTCGATACCGCTATTCTTGATGTGTCAGCGACCTGTCACATGCCTGATGTGCTGGAAATGCCCTACCGGCCGGAAATCTATGGTGCCGGGGAGCCGGGAGAGAAGGCTTTTACCTATCGCCTGGGTGGACCTTCCTGTCTTGCTGGTGATATGATCGGCGACTGGTCTTTCGATTCGTTGTTAACACCGGGAGATCGGTTGGTTTTTGAAGATATGGCTCATTACACCATGGTAAAAACAACGACCTTCAACGGCATTCAGCATCCGCATTTATGCACCTACGAACCGGTTACGGGTGAACTGAATGTCAAACGGTCTTTTATGTACGAAGACTTCAGGGGCAGATTGGGCTAGTTCGTCGGCAGAGAACCGGAAAAATATTACAACGACAGTGTTTAACGTTCATGGATGTGAGAAAGGCCCAGCTCATGGAAAAATGGAGCGCAGCAAAATCAGACAAGCTCTACAACCTCGGAAACTGGGGTGCGGACCTGTTTTCTATCAACAGAAAAGGCAACCTGTGTGTTCATCCTTCACCTAAATCCAAGTATTCGATTGATTTACGGGTGCTGGTTGATGATCTGATCAAGCGTAAAATCAAGCCACCGATCCTGTTCAGATTCATGGATGTTCTTGAGGGGCGGATTGCAGCTATTAATCGCGCTTTTAAAAGCGCCATCAGTGAGAATGAATATCCAGCCGAATATCGCACGTTTTATCCGATCAAGGTCAACCAGCAACGGCAGGTGGTAGAAGCCATTACGCAATTCGGTAAACGCTACCGTATCGGTCTGGAGGTCGGCTCCAAACCCGAGCTGCTCATCGCCATTTCTTTTGCGACCGGCAAGGATATTCCCATCATCTGTAACGGTTACAAGGATACCGACTTTATCGAAATGGTTCTCTACGCGACCCGCCTCGGTTACGATATTACCATTGTTGTTGAAAAACTCTTTGAACTTGAAAAAATTATTACCCTCTCCAAAGAGACCGGCATCCTCCCGAAGCTCGGCGTCCGCGTCAAACTGTCCTCCAAGGGCACCGGCAAGTGGGCGACCTCGGGTGGAGAAGGGGCAAAATTCGGCCTGCGGATCTCGGAAATCATGACAGCTATTGAGCTGCTGCGTGATGAAGATATGCTCGACAGCCTGAACCTGCTGCACTTCCACATCGGGAGCCAGATTACGAAAATCGACAAGATCAAGTCTGCTCTCATTGAAGGGACCCGCGTCTATGCAGAAATGTCTAAACTGGGCGTACATCTGGAATATGTTGATATTGGTGGCGGTCTTGGCGTCGATTATGACGGGAGTAAGTCGAGTTACTTTTCCAGTGTGAATTACACGGTGGAGGAGTATGCCAATGATGTTGTCTATCAGATCAAGAATATTTGTGACGAAACCGGTGTTCCTTGTCCCAATATTATTTCGGAGTCAGGTCGAGCGATTGTTGCCCACTATTCGGTGCTGGTGACCAATGCTCTCAATACCAACACCGAGAGTCTTACTCCCGATTTTGAGGAAGTGCTGGAGTCGACGGAAACTCTGGCTCCAACAGTAAAGAAGCTGGTAGATATTTATAAAAGTATTGACCGGCATTCGTTGCGTGAAGACTACCATGACACCCTGCAGTTGATTCAGGAGGCGGTCAGTCTGTTTAACCTTGGCTATCTCAACCTGCACGATCGTGCCGTGGCTGAGTGGCTGTGTTTCAAGATTTTCCAGAAAATAAACAGTATCGTTGAGCGTTTGAAACTGGTGCCGGAGGAGTTGCAGAATTTCCAACTCTCGTTGCGCCAGACCTGTTTTGCCAATTTTTCCCTGTTCCAGTCAATTCCCGATTCGTGGGCGATTGATCAACTCTTTCCGGTCATGCCGATTCAGCGTCTGCAGCAGAAACCGGAAGTCAACGCGTCGATTGCCGATATCACCTGCGATTCTGACGGCGAGATTACCAGTTTTGTCGGCGAAAACGGCCGGGCCAGATTCCTGCCTCTCCACAAGATCAAAAAAGACGAAGATTATTATATCGGCTTTTTCCTGATCGGCGCCTATCAGGAAATTCTCGGTGATATGCATAACCTTTTTGGTGATACCAATGCGGTGCACGTGACTTTTAACCGCAAAACCGGGTATAAGATTGATACGGTGATCACCGGTGATGCGGTCTGGGAGAGCTTGAAACACGTCCAGTACAAAGGGCCGGAAATTCTCAAGCATGTCAGGGACAACCTCGAAAAAAGTGTCGCATCCCGTAAAATTACTATTGAACAGAGCAGTCATTTTATTGAGCTGCTTGATAAAACGCTGGTGTCCTATACCTATATGGGAGATTAGGGGGGCGGTATGCATGGGCTAAGGGATTTCTGCTGTCTGGCGTTACTGATAGCACTGCTTCTGATAAGTAGCGGATGTGCTTCGGTTCCGTATCGTCAGGGGGTAAGCTTTGAAGATCCTCAGCTGGTGACAGCAACGGTAGAGGATATTAATATTGTGCGCGGCCGCCCCCATGGTTTTCTTGACGCCGCGGACTGGATCTGGCCGGGGAGTCTGCTCGGTAAGCTGGTGTTGTGGGACTGGCGGGTCGATAGACACAAAATCGGTGATGAAACCGAACGGGTTGTGCGCAGTTACCTGACTGTCAATGAATTGCCCCACGTCAAGGTACGCCTCAATCAGTATGCCCCCGGCGATGAACTGCTCCGGACTGTTCGCAACCGGTCCGTTGGTGCCGGCTGGCGCTATACGCTGGGAATGCTGTCCTGGCTTCAGTATACAGCATTTCCTGGACGATTTTTTGGTGGTGACCATTATAACCCATACTCTAACAGCATAAATTTATATTCTGATATTCCAGCTATTGCCGTTCATGAAGGCGGTCATGCCAAGGATTTTGCCGGACGCAAATGGAAGGGAACTTACGCCTTTTCCTACCAGATTCCCTTTGTCAATCTCTATCATGAAGCGCGTGCATCCAATGATGCTCTTGGGTACCTGAGGGAACACGAAGACTACGTGCTTCAACGAGAAGGTTACCGCATCATGCATCCCGCCTATGGTACTTACATCGGCAGCAATATCAGTCAGTGGGTCAGTGTCGATTTGGGCTATTTGATCTATGGTGCGGCCGTCGTCGGCGGCCATGTTACCGGTCGGGTACGGGGTATGACTTTGCCGCAAGAACAGTAATGCCCCGGCAGTGATGAAACAAAAAAGCCCGCATATTGCGGGCTTTTTTGTTGAACGGTGCTGGATTTGCCCCTGGTGGGAGGCCAAAAATTGAGGGGAAGCAGGGCTGCGCTTTGATTTCGTACAAAGGCCTGCGCCCCACAACTGTGGAGATAACAGCTGTTAAATCGCTGCCTTTTCCTGCTTTCTCTCGTTCATCACCTTGTAGGCACACAGGGCGCCGCACATGGTGCAGGCTCCGTGACTCTCGTCGACGCCGGATTCAGCGCGC
This sequence comes from Pelovirga sp., assembly GCA_041686715.1. Classification (GTDB taxonomy): domain Bacteria; phylum Desulfobacterota; class Desulfuromonadia; order Desulfuromonadales; family Geopsychrobacteraceae; genus Pelovirga. Next base: position 1,195 of record JAWLDI010000033.1, on the reverse strand, counting down.
AATCGTCGTGCCTTGTCCGGGTCAATGGCGACGGAGAATTGTCCCTCCCAGTCGAGATTTTTACGGAAGTGCGCCATGGCATTGTCTTTTTCCACAGCTCCTGGAACTTTTTTGACGACATCGGCGGCGTGGGCGGCAATCCGTACCGCCACCACTCCTTCATGGACATCTTCAATCGTCGGCAGGCGCAAGTGCTCACTCGGGGTGACGTAGCAGAGAAAGTCGGCCCCGGCAGCGCCGGCGACGGTGCCACCGATGGCGGCGGTGATATGATCATAGCCCGGGGCGATGTCGGTTACCAGGGGGCCGAGAACATAGAAGGGTGCACCATGACAGAGCCGCTTCTGCAGCTTGATGTTGGCTTCAATCTGATCAAGAGGTACATGGCCGGGCCCTTCGATCATTACCTGGATGCCGGCTTCCTGTGCCCGCTGGGTCAGTTCACCGAGGATGATCAGTTCCTGTACCTGGGCGCGATCAGTGGCATCGGCGAGACAGCCGGGGCGAAAGCCGTCACCGAGGGACAATACGGCGTCGTAGGGTCTGACCAGTTCAAGCAGGCGATCGTAGAATTCAAATAAGGGATTCTCGGCGTTATTGTGGAGCATCCACTCAACTGTAAATGAACCACCGCGGGAAACGACCTCGAGCAAGCGCCCTTCACGTTCCATGCGTGCGACTGTGTCTCTTATGACACCGCAGTGGACGGTGATAAAGTCAACACCATCGTCCAGGTGTTTTTTTACCCCGTCAAAAATATCGTCAACGGACATATCGACGATCGGTTTGCCCTGATGCAGGACAGCATCGCAGGCCGCCTGATAAAGTGGCACGCTGCCGATACAGAGATCAGTTTCAGCAATAATCGCTGCGCGGATCTCATCAATGGGGCCGCCGGTTGATAAATCCATCAGGGCGTCTGCTCCGGCAGCAGCGGCTACCTTGGCTTTTTCCAGCTCCTTGTCGATGCTGGTATCGTCACCACTGGTACCGATATTGGCATTGGTTTTGGTGCGTAAGCCTTCGCCGACAGCCAGTGGACGAGCATTCAGGTGCTTGTTGTTGCGACAGATGACCGCTGTTCCGGCAGCGATTTTCTGACGCAGAATCTCCGGGTCGATATTTTCTGCGGCGGCGGCTTGTCTGACAAGATCAGTGATACGCCCTTGCCTGGCCATCTCCAGTTGAGTCATGT
>JAWLDI010000032.1:0-20045 GCA_041686715.1 Pelovirga sp. | reverse complement strand
ATCACCCCGATCGCGATGGACAAGGAGTTACGCTTTGCAATCCGCGAAGGCGGCCGTACTGTCGGCGCCGGCGTGGTCAGCGAAGTGATTGAGTAACAACGAATATTGAGGAATACAGATGTCTACACAAAAAATCAGAATTCGTCTGAAAGCTTACGATCACAGTTTGCTTGACCAGGCAGTGGCAGAGATTGTCGATACGACCAAGCGGACGGGTTCACGCCTGGTGGGACCCATTCCTCTTCCGACTGTTATCAATAAGTACTGTGTGTTGCGTGGTCCACACGTTGACAAGAAAAGTCGTGAGCAGTTTGAAATTCGTACACACAAGCGCCTGCTTGATATTATGGACCCGACCCAGCAGACAGTTGATGCACTCATGAAGCTCGATCTCTCTGCTGGTGTGGATGTGGAAATCAAGCTCTAAGCGTTCGTCATTTAAGCGATAAGTTAAGGCTACGACAATGATCAATGGATTGTTAGGTAAAAAAATAGGCATGTCTCAGGTATATGCCGCCGATGGCCACCGTATACCGGTAACGATTCTCGAAGCAGGGCCCTGTACCGTGCTGCAACTGAAAACGACCGCGACTGATGGGTATGAAGCGGTACAGCTGGGTTTCGGTGTTAAGAACTCACATCGTGTCAACAAGCCACAGATGGGCCACTTCAAAAAAGCTGGACAGGGCGCATTTACTTTTGTCCGTGAATTTATCACTACAGAGGCCTGTGCGGTCGGCGATCAGTTCGCTTGCGATATGTTCAAGCCTGGAGATCGGCTCGATATTACCGCTACCTCCAAGGGCAAGGGTTTTCAGGGGGTGGTCAAGCGTTGGGGTTTTTCGGGAGGGCGTGCCAGTCACGGTTCTATGTTCAAACGCAAAACCGGTGCGATTGGTCAATCTGCTACCCCGGCTAAAGTTATTAAAGGTAAGAAGATGCCCGGTCAGATGGGCAATCGGCGAGTCACAACACAGAATCTGATTGTTGTTGACGTTAGACCTGAGCAGAATCTTATTCTTGTCCGCGGTGCCGTTCCCGGCCCCAAGAATGGATTGGTCGAGATTCGCAAAGGCATTAAGGCTTAACAGCCCAGGAACGTCAGGAGTAAGATAATGGCAACAGTGACAATATATGATCAGAATAAAGCATCGGTAGGTGAGCGCAGCTTGTCGGAATCGGTATTCAATGTAGAGGTTAAAGATTACCTGCTTCATGATATGGTTCGTTTTCAGCGTGCCGCTCGTCGTCAGGGAACCGCAGCAGTAAAAAGCCGCAGTATGGTTGCTGGTGGCGGCAAAAAACCCTACCGGCAAAAAGGTACCGGCAATGCACGTCAGGGCACCGTGCGCGCACCCCATTTTGTCGGCGGTGGCGTTGCCTTTGGGCCGAGTCCGCGGTCATATGCCTTCAAACTTAACCGCAAGGTTAAAAAAGCGGCTCTGTGCAGCGCTCTTTCAGCCCGTTTTCAGGCGGAAAAGCTCCTTCTGCTCAAGGATCTGTCCCTCGAGACAGTAAGCACCAGAGAATTTCGCCAGATTGTCGAACGCTTTGAGTTGGACGGGGCATTGATCGTGATAGATGCAGAAAACAAAAATATCGAATTATCTGCACGCAATCTCCCTAAGGTAAAAGTGTTGCGAGCAGCCGGTATTAATGTCTACGATATCCTCAAATATCCAAATCTGATGATGACAGAGGCGGCTGTGACAGAAGTGGAAGGAGCGTTGGAGCAATGAAACCACTGCATCAGATCATCCGCAAGCCACTGATCACTGAAAAGGGCAACCTGCTTAAGGAAGAATCAAGCGTTGTCACCTTTCAGGTAGCCCGCGATGCCAACAAGATTGAAATCAAGCGGGCGATAGAAGAAGCTTTCGATGTCAAGGTGAAGTCGGTTAATACCGCTCTTTTCCGCGGCAAAGTCAAGCGTGTGGGTTATAACTTCGGACAGCGTAATAACTGGAAAAAAGCATTTGTGACCCTAGAAGAGGGCCATGACATTGATTTTTATGGCGTTTAATCACGACGCTCAGCAGGTATGGAGTAGCTAATTATGGGCATCAGAAAATATAATCCGACATCGCCGGGCCGTCGCCAGATGACGAGTTCGACGTTTGAAGAGATCACCAAGGCCAAGCCGGAACGATCTCTTTTGTCTCCGACCAAGCGCAGTGGGGGGCGTAATAATGCCGGTCGGATTACCAAAAGACATACAGGTGGTGGCCATAAGCGCCAATATCGCCTTATTGACTTTCGTCGTGACAAGCTGGATGTGCCAGCCAGGATATCAGCTATCGAGTACGATCCTAACCGTAGTGCCCGCATTGCCCTGTTGTTTTATGCTGATGGTGAAAAACGCTATATACTTGCGCCCCAGGGTCTTCAGGTTGGTGATTCTGTCGTTGCCAGTGACCATGCCGATATCCGACCCGGAAATGCCCTGTCTATCAGAGCTATTCCGCTGGGAACCTGGGTCCATAACGTCGAGCTTAAAGCAGGTAAAGGTGGACAGTTGGCGCGCAGTGCCGGTGCCTATGCGATGATTGCTGCCAAAGAGGGACGGTATGCCCAGTTGCGACTGCCCTCGGGAGAGGTCCGACTGGTGCTTCAGGACTGTCGGGCGACGGTCGGACAGGTGGGTAACCTGGACCATGAAAAAGTCAAGATCGGTAAGGCCGGCCGTAATCGCTGGCTGGGCAAGCGTCCCCAGTCACGTGGTGTTGCCATGAACCCGGTTGATCACCCTCATGGTGGTGGCGAAGGTAAAAGTTCCGGTGGCCGCCATCCGGTTACGCCCTGGGGTGTCCCGACCAAAGGATATAAAACCAGAACCAATAAGCGTACTGATAAATTTATTGTACGTCGCAGAAATAAGAAATAGTTTTTAAGCCCGTAGGAGGCGTTCGTGTCAAGATCTGTAAAAAAAGGACCTTACGTTCAAGAATCGCTGATGCGTAAAGTGGAAGTTGATGGAGAACCAGCTCGTAACAAGGTCATCAAAACCTGGTCGCGACGATCAACAATTATCCCGGAATTCGTCGGCATGACCTTTGCCGTGCATAACGGCAAGAAATTTGTACCGGTTTTCATCAGTGAAAACATGGTCGGTCACAAGCTCGGTGAGTTTGCACCCACCCGTACCTATTACGGTCATGGCAGCGATAAGAAAAGTAAAGTCAGAAGGTAATTGCGACAGGAGTTTCTTGTAATGGAAGCACAAGCTAAATTGAGAAATGTACGCCTTTCTCCACGTAAAGCGAGACTCGTTGTCGATATGATACGTGGCAAAGATATTCAGCAGGCGTTGAATATACTGCGTTTTTCACCACAAAAGAGCGCCCCGATTGTGTCCAAACTGCTGAAATCGGCAGTGGCAAACGCAGAACAGAAGGGTGCATCAGATGTAGATAAACTGTTTGTTAAATCAATTATGGTTGATCAGGGTCCAGTGCTAAAGCGGTTTATGCCACGTGCTCAGGGGCGTGCCAGCCGGATTCGTAAACCGACCAGCCACATTACTGTGGTATTGAACGTCAAGTAATTCGAGGAGGTATCCCTTTGGGCCAGAAAGTTCATCCGATAGGTTTTCGTCTGGGTATTAACCGGACCTGGGAGTCCCGCTGGTACGCAGACGGTGATTATTCCACCAAGCTACATGCTGATTTGAAGTTACGTCAATTCTTGAAAAAGCGGCTTTTTCATGCCGGTATATCAAAGATTGAGCTTGAGCGTGCTGCCAATAAGGTAAAGATCAATATCTTTGCAGCGCGTCCGGGGATAATCATCGGGAAAAAAGGATCTGAGGTGGAGGTTCTGAAAAAAGAGCTGACCAAGATCACCGACGATGAATGCTTTATCAACATTCAGGAAGTACGCAAGCCAGAAGTTGATGCACAGTTGGTTGCCGAAAACGTTGCACTGCAGCTTGAACGGCGTGTAGCCTTCCGCCGGGCAATGAAAAGAAGTGTGACTATGGCCCTGAAGTTCGGCGCCAAAGGAATCAAGATCACCTGTGCCGGGCGTCTTGGAGGAGCTGAGATGAGTCGCACCGAATGGTATCGTGAGGGCCGTGTGCCTCTGCATACTTTGCGTGCCGACATTGATTACGGCTTTGCCGAGGCAAAGACAACTTACGGAATTATTGGAGTAAAGGTGCTCATCTTCAAGGGTGAGGTGCTTGGCAAAGAAAAAGAACAGCCAGCTGGCTGATCAGGAGTAACATATCATGTTAATGCCCAAGAAGGTTAAACGCAGAAAGCAATTTACCGGGAGAATGACCGGTCAGGCAACGCGAGGCACGGAAGTTAACTTCGGTGACTACGCGCTTCAAGCGACAGAATGCGGCTGGTTGTCATCACGACAAATCGAAGCTGCTCGTCGTGCAATGACCCGTTATATCAAACGGGGTGGAAAAATCTGGATCCGTTCATTTCCTCACAAGCCGGTTACCAGTAAGCCGGCAGAAACACGTATGGGGAAAGGTAAGGGGTCCCTTGACAGGTGGGTAGCGGTTGTCAAGCCCGGTCATATCCTCTACGAAATGCAGGGTGTAACAGAAGAGGTTGCGCGTGAAGCGTTTCGTCTAGGGGCTCATAAGCTGCCGATGAAAACCAGATTTGTAAAAAGAGAGGCCGGCGATGAAGGCTAAAGAATTAAGAGATCTCAATATTGATGAGCTGCGTGCCAAAGAAGCTGATTTGCAGAAAGAGCTTTTCAATTTAAGGTTTCAGCTGCACACCGGTCATTTAGAGAATACCGCCAGGGTTTCACATGTGCGTAAGGATATTGCCCGGGTCAAGACAATTCTGTTCGGCAAGCAGCAAGCTTAAATGAGAGGTCACATGAGTCAGCAAGTTAAAGAACGTGGTAAGAGGAATACCAGGGTCGGAATTGTCGTTAGTGACAAGATGGACAAGACTGTTGTCGTCAAGATGGATAACCTGGTTAAACACTCTATGTATAAAAAATTCATCAAACGCAAAGTCACCTGTAAGGCTCATGATGAGACCAACAGTTGCGCGATTGGTGATAAGGTTCTTATCGTTGAAACCAGACCGTTGTCTAAGGACAAACGGTGGCGAGTTCGCCAGATTCTGGAGAAGGCCGTCACGGCGTAGGAGTTCAAGTCATGATCCAGATGCAATCCATGCTCAGCGTGGCAGATAATTCCGGGGCAAAAAAACTTTGTTGTATCAAAGTACCCGGCGGTTCAAAGCGTAAATATGCCGGTGTTGGCGATATTATTATTTGTAGTGTCAAAGAGGCGTTGCCTAACTCTAAAGTAAAGAAAGGCGATGTTGTTCGCGCTGTTATTGTGCGTACCACTAAGGAAGTACCACGACCGGACGGTTCTTTTATCCGTTTTGATAATAACTCTGCCGTAGTTGTTAACAATGGTAATGAGCCGATTGGTACGCGTATTTTCGGCCCTGTTGCCAGAGAATTGCGTGCCCGCCATTTTGTGAAGATCGCATCGCTGGCTCCGGAAGTTCTGTAACGAGTCACCATACCCTTTGGAGATGTTGAGTAATGTCTATAGCTAAACTGCATGTCAAAAAAGATGACATGGTCAAAGTAATCGCAGGTAAAGAGCGTGGTAAAACCGGTAAGGTTCTGCGTGTACTGCCGAGTAAGGGGCGCGTTGTTGTCGAAAGCCTCAATATCGTTAAGCGCCACACTCGTGCAAGTCAGACCAGTCCCGAAGGCGGAATTGTCGAAAAAGAGGCAGCGATCAGTCTTTCCAATGTCATGCTTGTCTGCGAATCCTGTAATGAGCCGACTCGCACCGGTGTGCGCAAGCTTGAAGATGGAAGCAAAACCCGCTTCTGCAAGAAATGTAACGCCAGCGTTGATAAATAAACGGAGATATTGATGTCCAGGTTAAGAGATATACACCTTCAGGAGCGTGCCCCGATCCTGATGAAAGAGTTCCAGTACAGAAATGTCATGGAAGTCCCCAGAGTAGAAAAAGTTGTCGTTAATATGGGTCTGGGAGAAGCTATTCAGAATCCCAAACTTCTTGAATCGGCAGTAGAAGAGCTTGGACGTATTACCGGTCAGAAGGCTGTTATTACCAAGGCGAGAAAATCTATTGCGAGCTTCAAGCTGCGCGAAGAGATGTCTATCGGCGCTTGTGTCACCCTGCGCCGTGATCGCGCCTGGGAGTTTCTCGACCGTCTGATCAATGTCGCTCTGCCGCGGGTCCGCGATTTCAAGGGGATATCACCAAAAGCTTTTGACGGTCGCGGCAACTATACTCTCGGTATCCGTGAGCAGCTGATCTTTCCGGAAATAGATCTTGATAGAATTGCCAAGGTTTCCGGAATGAATGTGACCATAGTTACAACGGCAAAAACCGATGAAGAAGGGCGCGCTCTGCTGTCCGGTCTCGGCATGCCGTTTAGAAAATAGTACTTTATAAACAGCGGAGGAAACTGTGGCTAAAAAATCGATGATTGCTAAATCAAAACGGACGCAGAAATTTGCAGTTCGTCACTACAATCGTTGTCCGATTTGCGGTCGTCCACGGGGATATTATCGTAAGTTTGATATGTGCAGAATATGTCTGCGGAAACTGGCATCTGAAGGGAAAGTTCCCGGAGTTGTCAAGTCCAGCTGGTAACAGCGTTAAGGAGAATCACCTATGTCCATGACAGATCCGATAGCTGATATGCTGACCCGAATTCGTAATGCGGGTATGGCAGGTCATGCAAAACTGGATGTGCCATCTAGTAATCTGAAGGTCGCTGTCGCCAAGGTGCTGCAGGAACAGGGCTATCTGAAGAATGTTAAAGTGATCAGCGATAGCAAGCAGGGAATACTGCGGCTTTTTCTTAAGTATGATGACAATCTGCAGCCGGTTATTCATGAAATCAAGCGGACATCTAGACCAGGTTGCCGCGTCTATGTCGGCAAGGAAGATATTCCCAGGGTAAAAAACGGCCTCGGAGTAGCTGTCTTGTCCACTTCAAAGGGTGTCATGGACGATGTCACTGCCCGCCGTGAAAATATTGGCGGCGAAGTTATCTGTACCCTGTGGTAGAGCAGAACAAGGAGTTACAAAAATGTCACGTATAGGTAAATGGCCGGTTCCTGTTCCGGCCGGTGTTAAAATTGATCTGCAGGGGACTGAGATGACAGTCACCGGTCCCAAGGGTACATTAAAACAGAATCTGCATGAACGGATGACTGTTTCCGTTGAGGCAGATCAGATTGTTGTGACTCGCCCCAGTGAGGATAAGGATGATGTGGCTCTGCACGGTTTAACCAGATCCCTGATCAATAATATGGTTGTTGGAGTGACCAAAGGGTTCAAAAAAGATCTGGAAATCAGTGGGGTCGGTTATCGCGCTGAGGTCAGTGGTAAAACTCTCACCCTGTCGCTGGGTTTTTCTCATCCTGTCGTCTACGAGGTGCCGGAAGGTGTCAGTGTCGAAGTGGAAAAACAGACTAAGCTGTCAGTCAGTGGAATTGATAAGCAGCTTGTTGGTGCGGCATCAGCAAAAATACGGTCTTTTCGCGCACCTGAGCCCTACAAGGGTAAAGGTATCAAGTACGCAGATGAGCGTGTTGTTCGTAAGGCAGGCAAGGCCGGTAAATAAGATTTTTTAGAGCAAGGAGCAAGACGGTGAATGTTTCTTATAAAAGGCGCACGGCAAGACTTAAGCGTCAGGCCAGAGTGCGGAGGAAAGTTCGTGGCACCAGTGATCGCCCGAGACTTTCTGTGTTTCGCAGTGCACAACATATCTATGCCCAGGTTATCAATGATATTGATGGCACGACGCTGGTAGCAGCATCGACACTGGATAAAAGCCTGGATCTCAATGTCAAAGGCAATGTCGCTGCAGCAAAAGCGGTGGGAACTGCCGTAGCTCAAAAAGCACTGCAAAAAAATATTACTAATGTTGTTTTTGATCGAAATGGATTTCTGTATCAGGGACGCGTTCAGGCTCTGGCCGATGCGGCACGGGAAGCCGGACTTAAACTATAGAGGAGTAGATCTGTGCAACGCATTGATCCAGATAAATTAGAGTTGACCGACCGCGTTATTCATATCAATCGCAACGCCAAAGTTGTCAAAGGTGGCCGTCGTTTCAGTTTTTCCGCGCTGGTGGTCGTCGGTGATGGCAATGGCCATGTCGGCTATGGTCTCGGCAAGGCAAAGGAAGTACCTGAAGCAATTCGCAAGGCCGTCGAACAGGCAAAGAAGAGCCTGATCCGAGTTCCGATTCAAGAGGGCCAGACGATCCCGTATGATGTGATTGGCAAGTTCGGTGCCGGCCGGGTTCTTTTGAAACCAGCCTCTGAGGGTACCGGCGTTATTGCCGGCGGTGCGGTCCGTCCCATTCTGGAATCGGTCGGCGTTGGTAATGTTCTGACCAAATGTCTGGGAACGAACAACCCGCATAATGTTGTCAAGGCCACGATGAGTGCCTTAAAGATGCTCAAGAGTCCGGAAGAAATATCCAAGCGCCGCGGTATCAACCAGGCTTGAGAAAAACAAAGGGAGACAGAGGATGGCGACAGAAGTTAAGGTCACCTTGAAAAAAAGTCCGATAGGCCGTAAGGCTTATTTTTCTGAAGTACTCAAAGGCCTCGGGTTGAGACGTTTGAATCAGACAGTAACCTTGCAGGATACCCCTGAAATCAGAGGGATGATTCGCAAAGTTGAACATATGGTAGTCGTCGAGGACTGATTACACAGTGAAGGGCAGTAACATGGATTTAAGTCAATTGAAACCGGCTCCCGGTTCAACTAAAAACAGAAAACGTATTGGTCGAGGCCCCGGATCCGGCAGCGGAAAAACTTCTGGTAAGGGTCATAAAGGTCAAAATGCTCGTAGTGGTGGCGGTGTAAAGCCCGGCTTTGAGGGTGGTCAGATGCCATTGCAGCGGCGGTTGCCTAAGCGTGGATTTACGCCACTGTGCAAAAAAGACTACAACCTGGTCAATCTTCGTGATCTTGAGTGTTTTGATGCCGGGACCACGGTTGATATGGAACAGTATGGCAAGGCCGGACTGGTCAGAAAAGTGAAGGATGGGATCAAAATTCTCGCTGAGGGTGAACTATCCAAACCACTGACAGTTCAGGCTCACAAATTCAGTCGAGCTGCCGCAGAAAAGATTGAAGCTGCCGGCGGCAAGGCAGAGGTCATTTAATGTTGTCAGCTGTACAGAATATTCTGGCCATTCCTGAATTGCGTCGCAGAATTATCTTTACTCTCGGTATTCTGGCCGTTTATCGGATTGGGTGTCATGTCCCAACGCCGGGGGTTGATGGTCAGGTTCTGTCCCAGTTTTTCTCCGGAGCAGAGGGTACCCTGCTTGGCCTGGTCAGTGCTTTTACCGGAGGGGCCCTGGAGATGATGGCTGTTTTTGCCCTCGGAATCATGCCCTACATCAGTGCCTCGATTATTCTGCAGTTGCTGACGGTTGTTTATGAACCGTTGGAAAAACTTTCGAAAGAAGGTGAGCAGGGTCGCAAAAAAATCACCGAGTATACCCGTTATGGAACGATTATCCTTGCGGTTATTCAGGGTGCCGGGATGGCCTATGGTCTCCAGGGGATGGTTGGCCCGGGAGGTGAACCTGTTGTTCCCAATCCCGGGGTCGGATTTATTCTCATGACAGTGATCACGCTGACTGCCGGTACGGCTTTTGTCATGTGGCTGGGCGAGCAGATTACCGAACGAGGCATCGGCAACGGCATCTCTTTGATCATTTTTGCCGGCATCGTTGCCGGTATGCCATCAGCAATCGTTAATACCGTGCGCCTGCTTGAAACCGGAGCGATGACTCCGACAATTATTATCTTCATTCTCGCCCTGATGCTGGCGACAGTTGCCGCGATCGTATTCATGGAACGTGCCCAGCGGCGAGTGCCGATCCATTACGCTAAGCGAGTTGTGGGAATGCGCAATATGGGTGGCCAGGCAAGTCATCTGCCGATGAAAATCAACATGGCGGGGGTCATTCCTCCCATCTTTGCCAGTTCCATCATGATGTTTCCAGCGACTATTGCGACCTTTGTTGATGCCGACTGGGTGCAGCAGGCCTCCGCTTATCTGTCGCCGGAGCACCTGGTTTACAACATCTTTTATGTTGCATTTATTGTTTTCTTCTGCTACTTCTACACGGCTATAACATTCAATCCGGTCAACGTAGCAGATAATATTAAGAATCAGGGCGGATTTGTGCCTGGAATACGACCAGGTAAAGAAACAGCGACCTATCTTGATACGGTTTTAAGTCGTCTGACATTTGCAGGTGCCATGTATGTATCGGCCGTTTGTGTTCTGCCGACGGTTTTAATCAGTCAGTTTAACGTTCCTTTCTTTTTCGGAGGGACCGCACTGTTGATTGTTGTTGCCGTTGGTATGGATGTTTCGTCGCAGATAGATGCGCACCTGATATCACGTTCATACGACGGGTTTATGAAGGGTGTCACCCTGAAAGGGCGACACGGTTAGGTATTTGGCGATGAATTTGATACTGCTAGGCCCACCGGGAGCAGGGAAAGGCACCCAGTCGGTACTGTTGGAAAAGCATTTTGATATCCCACAAATATCGACCGGAGATATGTTGCGTTCTGCAGTTAAGGCCGCTACCCCGATGGGAGTCAAGGCGAAAGCCTTTATGGACGCCGGTGATCTGGTTCCGGACGAAGTTGTTGTTGGGATCGTTCGTGAACGTTTGCAGGAGCCTGATTGCGAACGTGGTTTTATCCTCGATGGTTTTCCGCGAACAGTACCTCAAGCAGATGCCCTCAATGAGTCCCTGGAGCAGCTGTCAGAGAAGATCGATGCCGTGGTGTCCCTGCAGGTTGATACAGACGTCCTGGTCGAGCGCCTGACCGGCAGACGAACCTGTAAATCCTGTGGTAAAGGATTTCACCTTAAGTTTGATCCGCCGGCAGCAGACGGTACCTGTTCTGATTGTGGCGGTGAGCTGATGCAGCGTGATGACGATCATGAAGATACAATCCGGCGGCGGATGGAAACCTACCGGCAGCAGACAGCACCGCTGGAAGAGTACTATCGCAAGGAAGAGTTGCTGGTGACGGTCGACGGCATGGGTTCCATCGAAGAGGTACACAACACCATTATTTCAGGAATACAGGCGAGTTGATTTGATTGTTCTGAAGTCGCAGGCAGAGCTGAAAAAAATGCGCCGTGCAGGACGCATGGTAGCAGAAGTTCTGATGCTGCTGCGCGATAAGATCAAGCCTGGTGTTACCTCTCTGGAGCTTGATGCAGTAGCAGAAAAACAGTGTCGTAAATGGAATGTAAAGCCGGCTTTTAAAGGCTATGGTGGTTTTCCTTTTACCATCTGTGCATCACCAAATGAACAGATTGTGCATGGTTTCCCTAATTCTACACCTTTGTTGAGCGGGGACATTCTCAGTATAGATTTTGGCCTTGTGTGTGATGGTTTCTATGGTGATCATGCTATTACTTTTCCGGTCGGCGAGGTAGATACTGATACTCGTCATCTGCTGGAGGTGACCAGTCAGTCTTTGCAACAGGGTATAGCTGCAGCTCGACCTGACGGTTTTTTGTCTGATATCTCACACGCGGTACAATCCTGTGTTGAAAAAGCCGGATACAGTGTCGTACGCGAGTTTGTCGGACATGGTATCGGTCGTCAGCTTCACGAAGATCCGCAGATTCCCAATTACGGGCAATCCGGTAGTGGCCCCAGGTTGCGATCGGGGATGACGTTGGCCATTGAGCCGATGGTCAATGTTGGTAAACCCGGCGTAAAGATTTTAGATGATGGCTGGACGGCAGTGACTGTAGATGGCAAACGTTCAGCCCACTTTGAGCACACAGTGGCAATAACAGATAACGGGCCGGAAATTCTGTCCCGTATAGATGCATAGTAACTCCCGTGCGAAAACGGGAATGGATAGGAAAAGGATATCACAATGAAGGTTAGAGCTTCGGTCAAGAAGATCTGTGATAAGTGTAAAACGATTAAGCGTAAAGGTGTTATCCGGATCATCTGCGAGAATCCCAAACACAAGCAAAGACAGGGATAAGGCCCTAGGAGGAAAAATTGGCACGTATTGCTGGAGTTGATTTACCGCGCAACAAGCGCATTGAAGTGGCCATGACTTATATTTATGGGATCGGCCGCACTAATTCAAAAAATATTCTTGATCAGGCTGGTGTCGATCGCAATGCACGGACAGACAACCTGACAGAGGCTGAACTGGCCAAGATTCGCGAAATGGTCGATCAGAACTGTCGTGTAGAAGGTGACTTGCGCCGCGAAGTTTCGATGAATATCAAGCGATTGATGGATCTTGGATGCTATCGTGGCCTGCGTCACCGCAAGGGGCTGCCTGTACGTGGGCAGAATACCAAGAATAATTCGCGGACTCGTAAAGGTCCCAAGAAAACTGTTGCCGGCAAGAAAAAATAAGCGGAGTTATCATGGCTAAGTCAGGTAGGAAGGTCGCCCGTAAAAAGGTTGAAAAGAAAAATATTGCACGAGGTGTGGCACATATTCAGTCAACCTTTAACAATACGATTGTCACTATTACTGACCCTGTCGGTAATGTGGTCGCATGGTCGACCGCAGGTGCAAAAGGCTTTAAAGGATCACGTAAAAGCACTCCTTTCGCGGCACAAATTGCCGCTGAAGAAGCAGCAACCAAGGCGATGGAACATGGTATGCGCTCGGTTGAAGCTTACATAAAGGGGCCGGGCAGTGGTCGTGAATCTGCCTTGCGAGCACTGTCTCTTGCTGGACTGACAGTGACAATGATCAAGGACGTTACTCCCATTCCACATAACGGTTGTCGTCCACCCAAGCGTCGTCGCGTATAAGCAACAAGGAGGAAAAAGTTGTCTAGGTATTCAGGTCCTGTCTGCCGTCAGTGCAGAAGAGAAAACACCAAACTGTTCCTTAAAGGGGATAGATGTTATACCGATAAATGTTCCGTTGAACGGCGCAATTATGCTCCAGGCCAGCATGGTCAACGGCGTACCAAAGTGTCTGATTACGGAACCCAACTGCGTGAAAAACAGAAAGTAAAACGCGCTTACGGTCTCCAGGAGAAGCAGTTCAAGCTGTATTTTACCAAGGCCGACCGGATGCAGGGAGTTACCGGTGAAAATCTGCTGATACTTCTGGAAAGACGCCTTGACAGTGTAGTCTATCGTCTGGGCTTTGCCGCCTCACGTGCCCAGGCCCGCACACTGGTGCGTCATGGACATTTTCAGATTAACGGCCATAAAGCCAATATTCCTTCTCAGTTGATTCGTCCGAATGATGTTGTCAGTCTGGTCGAGAAAAGTCGGCAGATTGCCTGTATCAATGAGTCGCTGGATAGCGTTATGCGTCGTGGGGTCCCCTCCTGGGTCGAACTTGACCGGGATGCTTTTAAAGGAACGATGAAGACGTTGCCGGTCCGCGCCGAGTTAACAACACCGGAAATTCAAGAACGTCTGATCGTCGAGTTGTATTCAAAATAATCGCAACCTCGCCAAGGACTCTTGAGAGGGAGATTCAATTATTATGTACAAAAACTGGAGAAGTTTGATCAATCCAAAACGACTTGAGGCGGCGGAACTGACTTCCACTTACGGGAAGTTTGTTGCGGAACCTTTTGAACGCGGGTTTGGCACAACACTCGGCAATTCATTGCGCAGAATTCTGCTTTCTTCACTGCAGGGTGCGGCTATTACTTCGGTGAGAATCAAGAATGTGGCCCATGAATTTACCAACCTGCCCGGTGTTACTGAAGACGTTACTGATATTATTCTTAACCTGAAGGGCGTTAAGGTCCGACTTCATGGTCAGGACAACCGCAGCATCAGGATCGTCCAGAAGGGTCCGGGTGTTGTTCGCGCAAAAGATATTATTACCGATAACAACGTTGAAATTCTTAACCCGGAACATCATATTGTTACCTGTGGTGAAGAGGCCGACCTCGAGATGGACATGCAGGTTTCCATGGGTAAAGGCTATCTTTCCGCTGAGCGCACCCGTGATGAGAATGCGCCGGTCGGTACAATTCCTATCGACGCGATTTTCTCACCCATTGTCAAAGTCAATTACAGTGTATCCAATGCCCGCGTTGGTCACATGACGGACTATGACAAGCTCACGCTGGAAGTATACACAGACGGTAGTGTGACTCCTGACGATTCAGTGGCCTTTGCGGCAAAAATTCTTAAAGAACAGTTGCAGATCTTTATCAATTTTGATGAGGATCAGGAGCCACAGGTCGAAGAGGAAGAGAGTGAAAAGAACAAGATCAACGAAAACCTCTACCGCTCCGTTGAAGAACTTGAACTGTCTGTGCGCAGCGCAAACTGTCTTAAGAATGCTCAGATCAACCTGATCGGCGAGCTGGTTCAGCGCTCAGAAGCGGAAATGCTCAAAACACAGAACTTTGGCAGAAAATCACTGAACGAGATCAAGGACATACTTGCCGACATGGGCTTGAGTCTGGGAATGAAAATTGAGTCTTTCCCTGATCCGGAGTATCTGAAAATGATTCGAAAAGGTCAGGATGACGAGTAACCGTCCTGTTATTGTTTTAAGAAAGGAACAGCTCGATGCGTCACAATAAATCCGGTAGAGCTCTTGGCCGCAAGCCAGACCATCGTCAACATATGATGCGCAATATGGTAACCTCTTTTCTGGACAACGAGAGGATTACCACAACCGTAACCCGCGCCAAGGAACTGCGTAAAATTGCCGAGCGTATGATCACACTTGGTAAGCGTGGAGACCTTCATTCCCGTCGTCAGGCCATGCGCACTATTCGTGATCCGAAGGTCGTCGCCAGGCTGTTTGACATGATTGCCCCACGCTATGCAGAACGTCCCGGCGGTTATACCCGCATCTTACGCCTTGATAATCGTGCCGGTGATAATGCCCCGATGGCAATTATTGAACTGGTAGAAGAGGGATATGTCGCCACGGCCGACAATGATACCGATAAAGCCACCGAACAAACGCAATCATCTGATCAGAAAGAAGTGGCTGCAAGCTGAGCGGCGTCATTTTCTGAGTTTTCAAGGGCAAAGAGATATCATCCTCTTTGCCCTTTTTGCGTATGGGGTTTGCGACGTTGCAGAGAACGTCGTGATCGTTCATACAGTGATCAGATGATACTGGTCACATGTTGATTCAAGCGAGGCAGATTAATGAGCCGAACTCTATGGCGTTGTGAGGGAGTAGTCCTGCGTCATATTAATTATGCTGAGGCTGATCGTATCGTCACCATTTTTACTGCCGAACGTGGAGCCCAAAAAGGGTTCGCCAGAGGCGCGCGGGCCAGCCGTAAACGTTTTGGGCCGGCCCTTGAACCTTTTACCCAGGCGGTTTTTTACTGGCGCCAGGGCAAGGGCGACCTCTGGTCGTTGCAAGAGGCTGATCTGATCAATCTGCGCAGCGGTTTGCGCACTGA
Organism: Pelovirga sp.; assembly: GCA_041686715.1. Lineage (GTDB taxonomy): Bacteria > Desulfobacterota > Desulfuromonadia > Desulfuromonadales > Geopsychrobacteraceae > Pelovirga. The sequence goes on along the minus strand of JAWLDI010000032.1, from coordinate 4,615 downwards.
TCTTGATCGTCTTGCCCTGGCCGGATACGGCGTCGAACTGATAGAGATACTGGTGGGTGATGGCGAAGACCACCAGCAGATATACGAACTGCTGTGCAGTTATCTCGACTATCTTGATCAGGGGGGGGGACTTGCCGTTGCCCGACTGCTTTTTGAATTGCGCCTGGTATATCTGTTGGGGTACGTCCCCCATTTGTTACATTGCAGTGAATGCCTGAAAATTTTCGATAACGAAGCGATCCGCTTTGACTTCCGCCGTGGCGGCAGCCTTTGTCTGGATTGTTCTGATGATACAGGTTTGACGGTCGGGCTGGGAAGTATCGGTACACTGGCCAGATCTTTGCGGGTGTCCCATCGGCAATTTGACGGTTTCAAGCTTGGTGAGACAACAATTCGCGATGCGGGTCTGCTACTTAACCAGGTGTTGCAACAGATTTTACCGCGGGAACCGAATTCTTTGAAATTTCTCAGCGGGCTGAAGCTCCGTGAATCTTGACATCCTTATGGGTGATAGCTAAACTCCCGGACGCAGACGACCTTTCCTTTTATCCGCCGTAACAGGCGCATGCCTGTCTTTTGGAGGTAGCGTGACTTTTCAGGATTTGATCCTTTCCCTGCAGAATTACTGGGCCAGCCAGGGCTGTATTATTCAGCAACCTTATGATATCGAAAAAGGTGCCGGTACCTTTAATCCCGCCACTTTTTTGCGTTCTCTGGGTCCCGAACCATGGAATGTTGCCTATGTGGAACCATCGCGACGTCCAACTGACGGTCGTTACGGTGAGAACCCCAACCGGCTTCAACACTATTACCAGTTCCAGGTGATTCTCAAACCCTCACCACAGAACATACAGGATCTGTATCTTGACTCCCTCAAGAGTTTCGGCATTGATCCACTGGCGCATGATATCCGCTTTGTAGAAGATGACTGGGAATCCCCCACACTCGGTGCATGGGGACTGGGCTGGGAGGTCTGGCTTGATGGTATGGAGATTACCCAGTTTACCTATTTCCAGCAGTGTGGCGGCATCGATCTGAAACCGATTCCAGGTGAAATAACCTATGGTATTGAGCGTATTGCCATGTATCTCCAAGGGGTCGACAATGTCTTCGACCTTCAGTGGGTCGATGGGATCCGCTATGGAGATGTCCACCACCAGACCGAAGTTGAATTTTCCCATTATAATTTTGAAGAAGCTGATACGGATATGCTCTTTGAGCTTTTCGATATGTATGAACGGGAATCACTGAGACTGGCTGATAAAAAACTGGTATTTCCGGCATATGATTTCGTTTTGAAATGTTCCCACACGTTCAACCTTCTTGATGCCCGAGGGGCCATTTCGGTGACTGAGCGTGCCGGTTACATTGGCCGGGTCCGTAATATGTCCAAACTCTGTGCTGTCGCCTATGTTGAACAGCGTGAGAAGCTTGGTTTCCCTTTACTGAAAAAATAACGGATGGTTGCCGTTATTTAAACAGCATATAAAGAATGGAGACATGCATGTCTGCAGAACTTTTTCTCGAATTGGGAACGGAAGAGATCCCCGCTGGATTTATTCCCCGTGCCCTTGAAGATATGGAAAACCTGTTACGGCAAGAGCTTGAACAGGCCCGCGTGAGTTACGGTGACATCCGTACCTTCGCGACACCACGCCGGCTGACTATAGCTGCTGCCGGGGTCGCCAGTGTCCAGCAACGACAGGAACTTGAGCTGACGGGCCCGCCCGCCCGTATAGCCTATGATGACCAGGGCCGGCCGACCAAAGCCGCTATCGGATTTGCACGGACCAATGGAGTTGATGTCAGCGATCTGAAACGGGTACAGACCGACAAAGGGGAATATCTTGGTCTTTCTAAAGTGATTGAGGGGGGCAATACCGCAGACTATCTGCCGGATATTCTGACCCGGGTTATTAGCAGAATCAGCTTCAAGAAGTCGATGCGCTGGAAAGATCTGGATGTGCGTTTTGCGCGTCCAATGCACTGGATAGTGGCACTTTTTGGTGGTGAGATAGTTCCGATCAGATACGGTGACCTGCACAGCGGCTGTATGTCGCGGGGACATCGCTTTATGGCTGCGACAGAATTCAGCGTTTCCGGCATTGAAGATTATCTGCTTAAAGCACGTGAGCATCAGGTGATCGTTGATATTTCTGAACGGCGTATGCTCATCGAGCAGCAGCTGCAGGCTCTCGCCGACCGTCTGGGGGGGTGTATCAACACGGATGACGAGCTGTTGCAGGAGGTGACATGTCTGGTTGAATCGCCGCAGGCGCTGGCCGGAAATATTGAGGCCGGTTTTCTGCAGCTGCCGCCGGAATTGCTGATTACCAGCATGCGTGAACATCAGCGCTACTTTACCCTGGTTGACGAACAGGGCAAGTTGCTGCCTCATTTTATTACCGTTGCCAATACCCATGCGATCAATCCCGATGTTGTAGTTGCCGGTAATGAACGGGTACTCAAGGCACGTCTGGCCGATGCCATGTTTTTCTGGAATGAAGACCAGAAGGTTCCGCTTGAATCACGACTGGAAGCATTGAAAAAAGTTGTCTATCAGGCGCAACTTGGCACCAGCTACGAAAAGGTGGAACGTTTCAGCCGGCTTGCAGCGGATCTGGCCGAGCAGTTTGCACCAGAAGTCCTGACTCTGACACAACGGGCAGCCAGGCTGGCCAAATGTGATCTCGAAACGGGAATGGTCTATGAGTTTCCGGAACTGCAGGGGGTGATGGGGCGTGAATACGCCTTGCTCGAAGGCGAAGATCCGCGGGTAGCAACGGCTATATACGAACACTATCTGCCGACCCAGGCCGGTGGAACCCTTCCAGCCGATGATATCGGCGCTGTTGTTTCCATTGCCGACAAAATTGATACGATCTGCGGGTGCTTTTCCGTTGGTTTGATTCCTACAGGTACAGCTGATCCTTATGCCTTGCGGCGCAGCGCTATCGGTATTCTGAGTATTATTCTTGACCGCGGCTACCCCCTCTCCATTCCGGATCTGGTAGCTCGGAGTGTTGAACTGCTTGCTGACAAGCGCCAGCGTTCTGCAGAGGAGATTGTGAAGGAGGTTGTTTCCTTCATCCGTCTTCGCCTGGTCAACCAGCTGGCACAACAGTACCCGGCGGAAATTGTTGATGCCGTTTTGTGCGCCTCGTTTGCCGAACCGGTTGATGCTCTGGCCCGAATCAAGGCGTTGACGGCTCTCAGGCAGCGCTCTGATTTTGAATTATTGACAATCGCGTTCAAGCGAGTCGGTAACATGGTCAAGCAGGGGGTGGAGATCGATGTCAACACCAATTTGCTGACAGAAGATTGTGAACAAGATCTCTATCGGCAGTTGCAGCTGGTAAAAAATGATGTCTGTAATGCTGTTGATAAAGGGGATTATATAAGTGCGCTTGAGGCTGTTGCCCGGTTGCGCACTCCGGTTGATACCTTTTTTGATGATGTAATGGTGATGGTGGAGGATAGGGAAATCAGGAACAATCGACTGGCTTTGCTGACATCGATTTATGATCTTTTCAGAGAAATTGCGGATTTCAGTCGGCTGGCCTGATGGTGCTTGTTAAGGCAACATTAGCCATGAGGAGAGACAGGGATGGGAAAGTACGTTTATTCGTTCGGAGAAGGACAGGCTGACGGCGACAGTACCATGCGTGAACTGCTGGGTGGCAAGGGCATGAACCTCGCGGATATGACCTCTATCGGTCTGCCGGTGCCGCCGGGTTTTACCCTGACTACTGAGGTATGCAAAGCTTTTTATGCCAATGAACGACAGTACCCCCAGGAGGTGGAAAGTCAGGTTAAAGAGGCCTTGAACCTGCTCGAGAAGCGAATCAGCAAGCGTTTTGGAGATCCAGACAATCCCCTGCTGGTTTCCGTCCGCTCCGGCGCACCCGCCTCCATGCCGGGAATGATGGATACCGTTCTTAACCTCGGTTTAAACGATCAGACCGTACAGGGCATGATCAAACAGAGTAACGATCCGCGTTTTGCCTATGATTCCTACCGCCGTTTTATCCAGATGTATTCCAATGTTGTTATGGGAATGGATAGCGAGATCCTGGAAGATCTTCTCGAACAGAAAAAGAATGCTCGTGGGGTTATCCAGGATACCGAGCTGACGGCTGAAGACTTGCAGGAGCTGGTCAGTGAATTTAAAAGCAGCTGCAAGGAAAAGATGCGCAGGAACTTTCCTGAAGATCCGGTAGAGCAGCTCTGGGGAGCTATCAGCGCGGTGTTCGGATCATGGATGAATCCACGCGCGGTCACCTATCGCAAGTTGAACAATATTCCTTCCCATTGGGGTACCGCCGTCAATGTTCAGGCCATGGTATTTGGTAATATGGGAGACGATTGTGCTACCGGAGTTGCCTTTACCCGCGATCCGGCCACCGGAGAGAATTACTTTTACGGTGAATTTCTGGTCAACGCCCAGGGTGAGGATGTCGTTGCCGGTACCCGTACACCGCAGCCGATCAACCGTGCCAAATATCAGGATGGAGACCTGCCGGCGATGGAAGATGTGATGCCGGAAAGTTACCAGCAACTGGTGAAAATTCGTGAACTGCTGGAAAAACATTATCGTGATATGCAGGATATTGAG
>JAWLDI010000031.1:0-20901 GCA_041686715.1 Pelovirga sp. | reverse complement strand
TCTGACGCAGAATCTCCGGGTCGATATTTTCTGCGGCGGCGGCTTGTCTGACAAGATCAGTGATACGCCCTTGCCTGGCCATCTCCAGTTGAGTCATGTAACTGTCCTTGGGGTGAAAAAAACAGCGTCAACCACTTGAGGAGGTGGCCGCGCTGTTACTGTTAGCAGAAATGAAACAGTGCAGTTGGGCTTAGTCTAATCTATCGAGTCCTTTTCATGCAAGAGTTGCATTGCCGCGTGGAAATGATTGACGGGCCCATGGCCATGACCTATCTGTACGGCATGTTCGATGGCAATACTGATAAAACGTTTACCACGGCCAACTGCCTGTTTGAGGGGATAACCCTGGGCAAGAAATGTGGCGATGGCGGAGGCCAGCGTGCAACCGGTACCATGAGTATTGCGGGTGTTGATACGCGGGGCGCTGAACAGATGCTGTTCTTCATCAAGAAGCAGAACGTCGGTGGCTTCTCCCTCCATGTGGCCGCCTTTTATCAGAACATTGCGCGCACCGAGCATTTGCAGGTTCCGGCCGGCTTCGATCATCTCTTCGGTATTTCGTGGGTGAATACCTGTAATGGCGGCGATTTCCGGTACGTTCGGAGTTACCAGATAGGCTTGTGGCAGCAGGCGCGATATGAGGCTGTCCAGGGCAACATCGTCGAGCAGGGCGGCACCACCTTTAGCGACCATGACCGGATCGACAACGGTCAGCAACGAACGTTCCTCGATGATTTGAGAAATTCGCCAGACGCTGCCGCCCCAGTTGAGCATACCGGTTTTTATCGTGTCGGTACCGATATCATCAAGAACCGCTTCAAGTTGCTGTTCGACGAAGTCGGTATGGACACTGTAAATATCTCTAACACCCTGGGTGTTTTGTGCTGTCAGAGCGGTCACCACACTGGAGGCATAACTGCCCAGCAGGGAGATCGTTTTAATGTCGGCCTGGATCCCGGCCCCGCCGCCTGAATCCGATCCGGCAATGGTCAAGACTCTTCCCCTGGGCAGGGATTGATGGCGGTTGAACAAAAGAGCATATTCGCGTGCTGCCCGTCCGGGGCGGTCATCTGACATGATGCCGGTAATTACAGCGACGGCATCGGCGCCGGCATCAATGGCCTCGGAGGCCCCTTGAGGAGTAATCCCGCCGATAGCAACCAGTGGAATACGCACCGCTTTACGCACCATGCTCAGTTTTTTCAGCCCGACCAGCGTGGTGTCTTCTTTGGTCGATGTTGGGAAAATACTGCCGAAAGCGATATAATCGGCCCCCTGTGCCTCGGCTTTAAGGGCTTCATCGACGCTGTGGGTTGAGACACCGATCAGTTTCTCCCGGCCGACAATCTGGCGCGCCTGAACGGGGGGCATATCATCCTGACCTAGATGGACGCCATCGGCGTCCACGTCCCGTGCCAGCTCGGGGAAATCGTTGATGATCAGCAGGGCCTCGTGTTCATGACACAGAGAGCGCAGCTGTTCGGCAATGTCGCGACGTTCGTCGGGGCGGGTATTCTTGGCACGGTATTGAACAGTTCGAGCGCCACCGATTAACGCGGCCTTGACTTTGTCAAGAATTTTGCCATCGCGATTGTCGTCGGTAATCACATAGAGGCCGGAAATCATCGATAATCTCCCTTGTTGACCTGGTTCGATATCAGCTTGTCGGTGGATCAGGTTTTTGTTTCATGATAAGAACACAGATATGACACAATGCAAAACAGTATCAGCTGGAAACCTTGGTGTCAATTAATCATTGGCTGTTGTGGTATTTTTTAAGAAAATATAAATCTGCGGTTAAGGGTGTTTTGGCAGCCGCAATGTTCGGAACCGGACCATGGAAGAACGGGACAATTGTTTACAAATCGACGTTGGCAGGCCCACCTGGGCTGATATTGATCTGGGTGCTTTGAAGCATAACCTTGACCAGGTCAGGAGCCTCCTTCATCCTTCCCAGCGGGTCATGGCGGTCGTCAAGGCTGACGCCTACGGGCACGGGGCCGTGCCGGTTACCAGGTCGCTGGTCAGGGCGGGGGTTGTTGACTTCGCGGTAGCAACACTGGAAGAGGGACAAGCACTCCGGCAGGCTGGCGTTGACCAGCATATTCTGGTTCTTGGTGGTTGCTTCCCCGGGCAGGAAGAGGCTCTGCTGCGCGATTCATTGATGGTTGCACTATTTGATCTTGAAACAGCGGAGCGGCTTAATCGCGCTGCCGTTGGTAAACGGCAACTCATCAGTGTGCATCTGAAGATTGATACCGGTATGGGGCGGGTTGGCTTTTCACCGGACCAGTTGCGCGCAGCTCTGCCGCGATTAAAGGAGATGCCGGGACTGATTATCCGCGGCGTGATGTCCCATTTTGCTTGTGCTGATGACCGGCAGTCACCTGTGTCGGCGGCGCAACAGCGTCTTTTTGCCGAGCTGGTTGATCTGGTACGTAGCAGTGGCATTAATCCCGTGGACTTCCATCTTTCCAATAGTGCTGGTATTTCCGCACATTATTGCCCTGAATGTACCCTGGTCCGGCCGGGAATTATGCTCTACGGCGGTCTGCCGGGGGAGGATTACGCATCGATGCTCGATCTGCTCCCGGTGATGCATCTGCGGACCCGGATAGCTCTGTTGCGTGAGCTTCCGGCCGGCAGTGGAATTTCTTACGGACATTGTTATCGTGCCGATCGAACGATCAAAATGGCAGTGCTGCCGATTGGTTATGCCGATGGTTTCAATCGCCTGCTGAGCAATATCGGCCGGGGAATAGTGCGTGGGCGTATGGCACCCGTCATTGGTCGGGTCTGCATGGATTGGACAATGCTCGATGTCAGTTCGGTTGCTGGTGTTGCTGTTGGTGATCCTGTTACCCTTCTCGGCAGTTCCCGGGGGATGACAATTACGGGCGATGAGGTGGCGGCGCAACTTGATACCATCTCTTACGAAGTGTACTGCCGGATCGGTCCCAGGGTTCCGCGTCGTTACCACGATGTGCCTGAAAGCGGTTGTCAGTAAGCAGCTAACCATGTTAATAAATCGTCCTTTCTCCGGCGGTATTTAACCCTTTGGCCGTAAGAGGGTAATGCGACACTTTCATAGATTTTTTACCTGATCTGTATTTTATCCATACAAAAAAAGAGAAAGGAACCATGATGGCTGTTATTAAGCGTGCACTGATCTCGGTATCGGACAAAACCGGTGTTGTGGATTTCGCCCGGGAGCTCAGTAGTAAATATGATGTGGCGATTCTTTCGACCGGCGGGACTGCCGGGTTGCTCCGTGAAGCGCAGATTCCGGTGACAGATGTTTCAGAATATACCGGTTTCCCGGAAATGATGAACGGTCGGGTCAAAACTCTGCATCCCAAGGTACATGGGGCACTGCTTGGCCGGCGTGATCATCCCGAGCATGCTGCAGCTATGCAGGAGCATGCTATTGAGGCGATTGATCTGGTGGTGGTCAACCTCTATCCCTTTGAAGCGACGGTGGCACACCCGGACTGTACTCTTGAAGATGCTATTGAAAACATCGATATCGGCGGCCCGAGTATGTTGCGCAGCGCCGCCAAAAACAATCGTTCAGTCACGGTACTGGTTGATCCGGCAGATTACGCCGTTGTGCTGGACGAGTTGAATTCAAGTGACGGTGAAATTTCGCCGCAGACAAATTTTCGACTGGCTGCCAAGGCCTATCAGTATACCGCGGCCTACGATGGTGCTATTTCCAACTGGCTCGGTCAGCGGACAGCAGGAGAGGCGACTGACTTCCCGGTCAGTTTGACTCTGCAGTATCAGCATCGCCAGGGGATGCGTTATGGCGAAAACCCCCATCAGAAAGCCGCCTTTTACGTCGAAAAAGGATTTAGCGAAGCCTCGGTGGCCAGCGCCAGGCAGTTACAGGGCAAAGAACTCTCCTACAACAACATTGCTGATACCGACGCAGCACTGGAATGTGTCAAACAGTTTGCCACGACCCCGGCCTGCGTTATTGTTAAACACGCCAATCCCTGCGGGGTTGCCACTGGCGCCAACCTGCTGGAGGCTTATCGGAAAGCGTTTTCGACCGATCCGGAGTCAGCCTTCGGCGGCATTATTGCTGTCAATTGCGATCTGGATGCGGCAACCGCACAGGCCATTGTCGATAACCAATTTGTCGAAGTGATTGTTGCGCCAAAGGTCGCGCCTGAAGCTGTTGCTGTTATTGCGGCAAAGAAAAATGTTCGTCTGCTGGAGTGCGGCCAGTGGCCGACTGACAGCACAGCACGGTTTGATTTCAAAAAAGTGCATGGGGGTTTACTGGTGCAGGAAGCCGATTTGCAGCTGAGCACCGACCTGAAAGTGGTCAGCCGCCGGCAGCCGACCACCGCGGAAATGAGCAGCCTGGATTTTGCCTGGCGGGTTGCCAAGTACGTCAAGTCCAACGCCATTGTCTACGGTAAGGACGGCATGACCATCGGTGTTGGTGCCGGGCAGATGAGCCGCGTCAATTCAGCGCGTATTGCTGCAATCAAAGCCGAGCACGCAGGCTTGAGTGTGGTCGGTTCCGCCATGGCCTCCGATGCCTTCTTCCCTTTCCGTGATGGTATTGATAATGCCGCTGCCGTCGGCGTCACCGCGGTGATTCAGCCGGGTGGCTCGATCCGTGATGAAGAGGTGATTGCCGCGGCCGATGAACACAATATCGCCATGGTGTTTACCGGGATGCGCCATTTCCGCCACTAGTCGTGGTGATTCGCGAATCGCCGGGACATGGGCGTTGCTGAAAGGAAGTAATAACAATGAAGATTCTGGTAGTCGGTGGTGGCGGGCGTGAACACGCCCTGGTCTGGAAAATTGCCCAGTCACCGCTGGTCGAAAAGATATACTGTGCTCCGGGTAATCCGGGCATTGCCCAATTGGCCGAATGTGTCCATATCGATGTCGACGATATTGAAGGGCTGTGTGAATTTGCCCGAGCCGAGCAGATTGATCTGACTGTCGTCGGTCCTGAGGTTCCATTGACCCTGGGAATTGTCGACTATTTTCAGGCTGACGGCCAGGTCATTTTCGGGCCAACCCGGCAAGCCGCGCAGATCGAGGGGAGTAAGCGTTTCTCCAAGGAGTTGATGGAACGTCACCAGATTCCAACTGCCGCCTATCGCAGTTTTACCGATCATGCTAAAGCGGTCGATTATGTGAAAACACAAGGGGCCCCGATTGTTATCAAGGCCAATGGCCTGGCTGCCGGCAAAGGGGTGGTGGTTGCCATGACCGAGGAGCAGGCCCGCGCCGCTCTAGATGACATGATGCTGGGCCAGGTCTTTGGTGATGCCGGTAGCTGCATTGTCATTGAGGAGTTTATGGAAGGGGAAGAGGCCTCCTTTTTTGTCTTTACCGATGGCAGGTCGATTCTGCCACTGGCATCTTCTCAGGATCATAAGCGTGCCTATGACCAGGATCAGGGTCCCAATACCGGTGGTATGGGCGCCTATTCGCCGGCACCGGTGGTAACCCCGGAGCTTTACCGGATCATTGTCGATACCATTGTCCGTCCGACCATTGACGGCATGGCCGCTGATGGCTGTCCCTACAGCGGCATTCTCTATATCGGTCTGATGATCAAGGACGGCAAGCCCCGAGTAGTGGAGTACAACGCCCGTTTTGGTGATCCTGAGGCACAGCCGCTGCTGATGCGGATGAGCTCGGATATTGTTCCGCTGCTTAAGGCCTGCGCCGTTGGTGATCTCGGTGACAAGACCATTCAGTGGCACGACAAGGCAGCTGTTTGTGTTGTCATGGCCAGTGGCGGTTATCCGGCTGATTATGTCAAGGGGCTGCCTATCTCCGGATTGGAGAATGCCGCTGCTATGGAGGATGTCATGGTTTTTCATGCCGGTACCGGTCTGGAACAAGGAGAGATCGTTAATCGCGGCGGCCGCGTGCTCGGGGTCACCGGTCTGGGGACAACGGTCGCTCAAGCGATCAGTAATGCCTATCAGGCCGTTGAAAAAATTCATTGGGATAATGTCCATTATCGTCGGGACATCGGTGCCCGGGCGTTGCACCGTTCAACCGTCGCAGGAGAAAAGCAATGAGTGAAATACAGCCGTTGGTCGGTATTTTGATGGACAGTGACAATGATTATGAGGTTATGGTAGAGAGACTGGACGAGCGCTCAAGCAGTTTGACGTTGCTTTTGAAATGATTGTCTCGAGTGCGCATCGGACTCCCGAACACACCGCAGAATGTGTGCCGGCAACGACTGACTGGGCTCTGGAAGTCAAACTCAAGGATTTCAAGCAGGAGATGGCGACCGGAGCGGTAAAGAAAACGGAGCGTCTGCAGCAAGGATTGTTGGCGGATGGCTTCTCCTAGGTGTATATTGTATACAGTTTTCGGTTGACATCTGCTGTTTTCCATTCTAATGTTGACGACACATGCAGGTAGTGCCTTTGTCAATGAGTTAACGTGCCAGGAGGAATTAAAATGAAGAAATTTGCTGTGTTGCTAGCTGTGCTCGCGGTTGTTGGTTTTGCTGTGTATGCGGTTGCCGCACCCCCCAAAGAAGTTGTTTATGAAGTTAAAATGGGAAATGTGACATTCGATCATCAGGCCCATTTGGCGACAGGCAGCTGTAAAGACTGTCATCATACCGGTGAGATGGTTTCCTGTAAGGACTGTCACACCAAAGACAGCCAGGTAAATAATAAGGACGCTTTCCATGGCCTGTGTATTGACTGTCACAAGGAACAGGGAGCCGGACCGGCCAAGTGTACCGAATGCCATAAGAGATAAGATCATCGAAGTAAGATTGCTTCAAAAAAATTGAATGCATTACTGTTTACGCCGACCTGGCTCCAACCGGGTCGGCGTTCTTTTTTAGCGTCTGTGAAAAATCTATGAGGTCTTCCGAAACCCTGGATCAATTGCTGCCCGGCAATTTGTGTTTGTGGCAGGCAAAGTCCGGGCACCGTTATTCCATTGACGCCGTGCTGCTGGCCAGCTTTGCTCGTTCGGTAAAGTGCCGTTGTATTGCTGATCTGGGTACGGGTAATGGCGTATTGCCGCTGCTGCTGGCATATTTAAGCCGTGCTGAGGTTATCTACGGGCTTGAGGTACAACAGAGCATGGCACAACGGGCCCGGCGTAATGTGGAACTGAATAAACTGGAAAACAGGATAACCATTGTTGCCGGGGATGTGCGGCATATAAAACAACTTCACCCTCAAGGTGCCATGGATCTGGTGGTGAGCAATCCACCCTACCGGTCGGCCGGTAGCGGTCGAATCGCACCGGATGAAGAACGCGCCCTGGCACGGCACGAATTGGCCGGCACTATCGAAGATTTTGCTTTTGCGGCGAGCTGGTTATTAAGCCCGGGAGGTGCGTTCAGTGTGGTTTATCTGGCCGAGAGGCTCGGTCGTCTGTTTGCAGCTATGACGCAGGCTGGAATTGAGCCCAAGCGGATGCGGATGGTGCACTCTACCGCAGCAAGTGGTGCTCGCCTGGTATTGCTCGAAGGCTGTAAAAGCGGGCGCCCCGGACTTGATGTGGAAAAACCGCTGATGATTTATGCAGATAACCAGGAAAGGCGCTGCTATACCGAAGAGGTTGAGCAGATGTACTGCCGGCCAGGTGCAGATTAAGTACGGCGTTTTTTTCGCAGTTTGGCTTGCAGACAGAAAAATTGTCGCAGCTCATTTTGCAGTTCAGGGTTGCTAATATCTTTAACCAGCTCATCAATCTGAAAAAGTTCACTATCGTTCAGTTCAATATCTTTCAGTGGTTGAGCTTTTTCCGGCGTGGGTACAGGTGCAGCCGGGGTCATTGGCCGGGCTGTTTTGCGCAGATAAAGATCGGTTATGCCGGCCGCAGGGACCTTTTTCTGTATCTTGCTCAGTATCTGTGGTTTCATCATCTGCAGCTGCTGCATCCATACCGGATGGTCGACCGCTATTTCCAGGACCCCTTTACGCAGTCGCAATGGGCGTGCCCGCGCCGCAATCTGCTTGCCGACAATCTCGTCCCATACCAGCCAGGCCTGATGCCGGTTGATCTGTTCGCCGAATCCCGGCTTGCCCAACATCTCTTTGAGCAGGCTACTGACACTTTGTGCCCGTTTCAGAGGGGGACGATTTGCTCTACTCACGACTGACCCTGTCGACACAGCCACCCTCCGAGCAGTTGACCGGAGACCGCGCAGATCAAGGTGACTGGAATCCAATGCCAATTGAACCCGTAAAACTGCCGGATAATGATCAACAGCGGGATTGACGCATGGATGTAAACAATCCAACGGAGCGAATATTTTGGTGTTGTTTCGCGCAGATAACCCAAAGGAAGGTTGGCGACGAAAGCGACAACGAGCAGTATGATCAATGGCAGGAGCTGTTTTTCCGGCAGCAACAGTTTTCCCTTTAAGTAGTTTATGCAAAGCAGGTGGTGATCTTACTGCGCTGTTCAATCAGCTGTCAATCGACCGCTGCATTAGTTGCTTGCGCCCGTGGTGCAAACGTGGCACTATGCGCGACCGGGCCGGATGTGTCAATCCGGTATCTGGCTGTAACCTTCAGCAGCGGTGCCAAACAACGTATGTGTTTGTGCGCTATAAATACTACGTCTTAAGTTCAAATGCACGATCAGCTTGGCCTTGTAGTAAGTTTCCGGTTTGCGCAGCAGGCACTGACCGCCAGCTTCGCAGATGCCCGGATGGGCGCAATGTAAGGATGGACAGAGGTATTGTGGTCAAAGAAGGAGATTATGTCGCTGTTTTCAACTCGGTTCATCGAGTTCTCAAGGCGGAAAAAATATTAAAAGAAGCAGGGTCTTCTTTTGCCCTGATCCCGGCACCGCGGCAAATCAGCGCCGATTGCGGCCTGGCCCTCTGTTTCGCTCCGGAGGCGCGCGCCGAGATTGTTGTTGCGCTCAACCAGGCCGATCTTTCGATCGCAGCACTCTGGGTGATGCGGTCCGGCGGTTACCGGCCGGCTGAGTGAAGGCTTCTGGCGCCGCGTTTTGTCTTGACAACAGGGGCTGATAAATTTTACTTTTACTCTTTTGTGAGTTGCGATAACGGGTACTATGTTTGATAATCTTTCCGACAAGCTTGACGCAGTATTTAAAAAACTGCGTGGCCACGGGCATCTGACCGAAAAGCAGATTAAGGAAACCATGCGGGAAATCCGCCTGGTGCTGCTTGAGGCGGACGTGAACTTCCGTGTTGTCAGGGAATTCGTAGCAACAGTAAGCGATCGTGCTGTCGGCCAGGATGTTCTCAAGAGTCTGACGCCGGCGCAGCAGGTTATAAAGATTGTTCGCGAAGAACTGGCCCGCCTGATGGGCGAAGGGGAGGATAATTCTCTCAAGCTGGCGGCCAAACCGCCTGTAGCCATCATGCTTTGCGGCTTGCAGGGTGCGGGAAAAACGACCAGTTGTGGCAAGCTGGCGCTCAAACTGCGACGCGAAAAGCGCAACCCGTTACTTGTGCCTGCCGACGTCTATCGCCCGGCGGCCATTGAACAGCTCAAGACCCTGGGACGGCAGTTGGGAATCGAAGTTTTTGATTCATCAACAGTAGATGATCCGGTCGATATCTGCGCGCGGGCCCGCCGTTATGCCGAATTGAACGGCTACGATATTATTATTTTCGACACCGCCGGTCGGCTTCACATCGATGCTGAACTGATGGGAGAACTCAAGGGGATTGTTGCCGCGGTTTCCCCGCAGGAAATCCTTTTTGTTGCAGATGCCATGACCGGGCAGGACGCGGTAACCGTTGCGGCGAGCTTTAATGAGCAACTTCCCTTGACCGGTGTTGTCCTCACCAAGATGGATGGTGACGCCAGGGGAGGAGCAGCGCTGTCGATACGCGCAGTAACCGGCAAGCCGGTCAAACTGGTCGGAATGGGGGAGAAGCTTGACGCTCTGGAGTCATTTCACCCCGATCGCATGGCCCAGCGTATTCTGGGGATGGGAGATGTTTTAAGTCTGATCGAAAAAGCTCAGGCGGCGGTGGAGGAGGATGAAGCCTCTGCCATGGAAGAACGTTTGCGCAAGGAAGGCTTTACCCTCGAAACCTTTCTTGAACAGATGCAGATGGTAAAGAAAATGGGATCGATTGACTCTTTGCTCAAGATGATTCCCGGTGCTGCTAAAATGAAGAAACAGGCGCAGGGAATGCAATTGCCGGAGAATGAAATCAAAAAGATTGAAGCCATTATCCGCTCGATGACGGCACGGGAGAGAATGGACCATCGGATTTTGAACGGCTCCCGCCGCTTACGTATCGCCAAGGGGAGCGGCACCAGGGTTCAGGATGTCAATCAGCTTTTGAAGCGGTTTGTTGAAGCGCAAAAGATGATGAAAAAAATGCAGAAAATGGGTCCCAAAGGGCTCAAGGGAATGTTAGGCCGCGGCGGTCAGCTTCCATTTTAAATAACAGCAGGGGATGAAATAGCAATTTCCATCCATCATTTTGTCAATAATCAAGTAAGACAGCAGGAGGATAGACAGCATGGCAGTAAAAATCAGGCTTGCCCGCGGCGGCGCCAAGAAAAAACCAGTGTATCGGGTTGTCATAGCCGATGAACGTTTTCCACGGGATGGCCGTTTTATTGAAGTGCTGGGGCAATACAATCCCCGCCTTGAAAACGTACTGATCGATTTTAAAGACGAACGGGCTCTGGAATGGCTGCAGAAGGGAGCGCAGCCTACAGATACTGTCCGCAGGTTATTGCGTCAGTCCGGCGTCTGGGCGAAGTTCAAAGGTCAGTCCACTGCTGAAGCATAGCAGCTGACGGGTGACGGGGGGAGCGCATTGCTCGATTCTGACAAGCAGAGAGGGCAGGATCCCTTGTTTCAGGTCGGAGAGGTGGTCGGCACCCACGGGCTGCGTGGTGATCTCAAGGTCAAAGTTTATTCCGACGATCCTGAGGCGCTGCTGACAGCTGATGAGGTGGTAATAGAACCGCCTGGTGGTCAGCGATTTGTCGCCCGTGTCAGTCGCCAGCTTGTTCACAAGCGGGTTGTGCTGTTGCGCCTGGCAGACTATGACGGGATCGCCCGGGCGGCGGCGTTAGTCGGCAGTCAGGTGATGCTTCCGGAATCAGCATTGCCGGAACTGCATGAAGATGAGTACTATTGGGGGAAACTTTCAGGGTCCCGGGTGGTTGATCGTCGCTACGGCGATCTTGGTCTGTTGGTCAGGATGTTTACCACGGCCGCTCACGATACCTATGTCGTCGAGGGTGCTTATGGTGAGGTGCTGATTCCGGCCGTGAAAGAATTTATTGTGGCGATTGATCTGGATCAACAGCTTGTCGAGGTCGATCTGCCCGCTGGCCTGGTGCCGGAACAAGAATGATTTTCCATATTGTTACCCTGTTTCCGAGTCTGCTGGAATCGCCGTTGCGCGAGAGCATCCTCGGACGGGCTGTAAAGCAGGGGTTGATAGCGGTTGCAAGCCACAATCTGCGTGACTGGGCCGAGGGCCGGCATCTGACTACGGATGATGCTCCCTACGGTGGCGGCGACGGGATGGTCATAAAGCCCGAGCCCGTTTATCGCGCGGTAACCGAACTGAAAGAGCGGACACCTCAGGCCCGGGTGCTGTTGATGACACCCCAGGGGGTGCCTTTTGAGCAGCGTCATGCGAAACGTCTGTCGGCCGAAAGTGGGCTGATTTTTCTATGTGGACGTTATGCCGGTTTTGATGAGCGGATTCGCACGACATTGGTGGATGAAGAATTTTCCATTGGTGATTACGTTCTGACCGGAGGAGAGTTGCCGGCTCTGGTCATGATTGACGCTATTGCCCGCTATGTGCCGGGCGTTCTGGGATCATCCGACAGTGTGACGAGTGACTCTTTCAGTGACGGGCTGTTGGAAGCCCCCCAGTATACCCGGCCGCCGGTTTTTAACGGCGTAGCCGTTCCGGATGTGCTGCTTTCAGGTGATCACGGGCGCATCAGTTCCTGGCGGCGGGAACAACAGTTACTACGCACCTTGCAACGCCGTCCCGATTTATTGGAAAAGATCGTTCTCAGTGCTGACGATCGCCGCAACGTTGAACGGCTGCGACGAGCCGAGCAGGATCGGTCATAACGGAATATTAAAACTGTCGCAAGACAATAAGTGGAACCTTTTCAGGAGGACAGGAATGAACATCATCGATCGATTGGAAAAAGAACAGCTTCGCAAGGATATCCCCCCTTTTAAGGCCGGCGATACTCTTAAGGTCCATGTCAAGATCACCGAGGGAGACAAACAGCGGATTCAGGTGTTTGAAGGGATCTGTATTAAGCGTGTCAACAGCGGGCTTGGTTCATCATACACAGTACGTAAAATCTCCGGCAGTGTCGGGGTAGAGAGAATCTTCCCCCTTCATTCCCCGAATATCGAAAAAGTGGAACTGGTGCGGGTTGGTAAGGTTCGCCGCGCCAAACTGTACTATCTGCGCAACCTGCGTGGCAAAGCCGCCCGGATTGCGGAAAAACGTACTGCTTGATTTGTTGTCCAGTTGTTTGTAGAGCCCCCAGCATCCGTGTTGGGGGCTTTTTTGATCGAGGTGGCGACCGGGATGAAGACGCTCAGTTTATTCGAATCTCCACCTGCCTCTCTGTGGGAGTTTGAGGCGCAGGCCCGGCAGCGTGGCTTTCAGTCTGTTGCCGGGATTGACGAAGCAGGGCGGGGCCCGCTTGCCGGACCGGTGGTTGCGGCCGCTGTGATGTTGCCGGTACAATGTCGCCTGCCCGGTCTGACGGACTCAAAAAAACTCAGTGCCGGCAAGCGTCAGACCCTTTATCCTGAAATCCGGCGCCAGGCCCGAGGGGTTGGTGTGGGCGTTGCCTCTGTACTGGAAATTGATCGTCTCAATATTCTTCAGGCCACCCTGTTGGCGATGCAGCGCGCTGTTGACCGCCTGCCACACCACCCCGATTATCTTCTCATTGACGGTATCTCTGCGCTTCCCCGGTCGTTATCACAACAGTGTATCAAGCAGGGAGACAGCCGTTCCCTTTCCATTGCGGCAGCTTCGGTGATTGCCAAAGTGATCCGGGACCGGATCATGCTCAGTTTTGATCAACAGTTGCCGGGCTACGGTTTTGCTCGTCATAAAGGCTACGGTACCCGTCAGCACCGGCTGGCTATTGCTGAACTCGGACCATCCCGCCTGCATCGAAAAACCTTCGCCGGGGTCAGGGAGTATCTTGCGTGACAGAGCAGCGCCTGGCACTGGGAGCGCGTGGCGAGGACGTGGCTGCTGCATATTTGCGTGATCAGGGTTATACTCTTGTTGAACGCAATTATCGCTGTCCACTGGGGGAAGTTGATATTATTGCCGGCGATCGCCGCAATCTCGTTTTTGTAGAGGTCAAGACGCGGCGTAGCGCTGCTTTTGGACTGCCCCAGGAGGCCGTCGGTATACGCAAGCAGCGCCAATTAATTCGTGTTGCTCAGTGGTATCTGAAAAAAGCGGGAAAAACGCGACAGCACCTTCGTTTTGATGTTATCGCAATCCTGCTGCTTTCCGGGCAGCTACCGGAGATTACCCATATAAAGGATGCCTTTCACCTGTCCGGTTGAAACCTTCTTTTGCCAAGGAGATGAGTCTGAATGACAAAAATGGCGACTGCTACGGCCATCGATCCAATCCGCTATGGCATGGTGCGGGTTGCTGCGGCGACACCGGAACTGCATCTGGCTGATCCTGAGAGCAACCTTGCCGAGCTGTGTCGACTCGCCGGACGCGCCGCCGAGCAGTCCTGCTCCCTGGTGGTGTTTCCAGAGCTGAGTCTGACCGGTTACAGTTGTGGCGATCTGTTTTTTCAGGAAACATTACAACGACGAGCTGTCGAGGCGCTCTGCGAACTGGCAAGGTGGACGGCCACAACCGATATCGCGGTGGTGGTGGGGGTGCCGCTGGCGATGTCAGGACGTCTGTTTAATTGTGCCGCGCTGATCAGTGGCGGCACAATCCGGGGCCTGGTTCCCAAAACCTATCTTCCCAATACCGGTGAATTTTATGAGCAGCGCTGGTTCTGCTCGGCGCGTGACGGGGGCTGTGCTGCGGTTTCCCTTGATGGGGGCGAAGTTCCCTTTGGTAATGATCTGCTCTTCCATGCTGCCGATGATCCTCAGACACTGATCGGAATCGAGCTGTGTGAAGATCTGTGGGCGGTTAATCCGCCGAGCGGCTATCAGGCGCTGGCCGGAGCTTCATTATTGTTGAACCTGTCTGCGAGTCCGGAAATCCTCGGAAAATATGAATACCGACGCAACCTGGTAACATCCCAGTCGGCCCGTTGCCTGGCAGCTTACGTCTACGCTGGAGCCGGTCCCGGAGAATCCAGCACCGATCTGGTTTTTCCTGGTCATTCACTGATTGCAGAAAACGGTCAGGTTCTTGCTGAAACTGAGCGCTTTCTCTTTGATAGTCAAGTCGTCATGGCGGATGTTGATCTTGGCCGACTTCAGAGTGAGCGCCAGCGCAATCGACCCTTTACCGACAGTGTCTCGCCGCAGTCTTCACGGGTGATTTCTGTGCCGCTGCCGCGCCGGACTGTCGCCCGGTTGTTGCGCCCCTTGAGTCGAACACCCTTTGTTCCACCTGACAATCACGAGCGCAAAGAGCGCTGCCGTGAAATTTTTCAGATCCAGACCAGTGGGCTGCTCAGACGTCTGAATCACACCGGTTCCCGCGCTGCAGTGATCGGTCTGTCCGGCGGACTTGATTCAACGCTTGCCCTGTTGGTAACAATCAAGGCTTATGATCTTGCCGGATTGTCTCGGGACGGTATTGTTGCCGTCACCATGCCGGGGTTCGGTACCACAAGTCGGACGCGCACCAACGCTGAGCGGCTTGCCGGAAAGCTGGGGGTGACGTTGCGCGTGATTCCTATACATGCCGCGGTCGAACAGCATTTCTGCGATATCGGACACAAACCCGAGAAGCATGATGTTACTTACGAAAACAGTCAGGCCCGGGAGCGCACCCAGATTCTGATGGATATTGCCAATCAGGTGTCGGGCCTGGTCATCGGCACCGGTGACCTGTCGGAGCTTGCGCTGGGCTGGTGCACGTATAACGGCGATCATATGTCGATGTATGCCGTCAATACCGGTGTGCCCAAAACCCTCGTGCGCTATCTGGTACAATGGTGTGCTGAGGAAGAATATGAGGGGGATATTTCACAGGTGTTACGAGATGTCTGTGCGACGCCGATTTCTCCTGAATTGCTGCCCCCCCGGTCTGATGGAGAGATAGAGCAGCTGACCGAAGAGGTGGTCGGCCCCTACCTGATCCATGATTTCTTTCTCTACCAGGTGGTACGCCAACACTATTCCCCGCAGAAAGTTCTGCTGCTGGCCGAACAGGCTTTTGCTCCGGAGTACAATCGCAAACAACTGCTTGGCTGGCTGCAACAGTTTTACCGGCGTTTTTTCAGTCAACAGTTCAAGCGTTCCTGCCTGCCTGACGGTCCCAAGGTCGGCACCGTGGCGCTGTCGCCGCGTGGCGACTGGCGCATGCCCAGTGATGCAAGGGCCGATCTGTGGCTGCAGGAACTGGAGGGGTTGCAGTGACGGGCATCCTCTATGTCGTTGCTACGCCCATCGGCAATCTCGAAGACATGACTTATCGAGCGGTGCGTATTCTCGGCGAGGTGACCCTGATCGCCGCTGAAGATACCCGCCATAGCCGTAAATTATTGACCCACTATGGTGTTTCCACCAGACTGATTTCCTATCACGATCACAACGAAAAAGGACGTACTGTACAACTCCTTGAGCGACTCAAGGGGGGTGAGGATATCGCCCTGATCAGCGATGCCGGTACCCCCTGTATCGCGGACCCAGGTTATGAACTGGTTCATCGTTGCCATCTAGAGAGGATTTCGGTTGAGGCCGTGCCCGGTTGCTCTGCGGTCATTGCCGGCTTGTCGATTGCCGGGCTGCCGACGGAAGGGTTTCGTTTTCTCGGGTTTCTGCCGTCTAAAGCCCAGGCCAGACGGACTGCGTTGCAACGCTGCACTTCCGACACCGCAACCCAGGTGATGTATGAGACCCCCCATCGCATTCTGGCGACTTTATCCGACATTGTTGAAATCTACGGCAGTAAATGTCGAGTTGCTGTCGCCCGTGAACTGACCAAGCGCCACGAAGAGCTGTTTGTCGGCACGGCAGCAGAAGCGTTGGCCAGTTTTTCCGAGCGGGGTGGTGTAAAAGGGGAACTGGTTGTGATGATCGCGGCGATTCCGCCACCTCTGCCGGAAATGACCATTCAAGAACAATTGCTGCATCTGCGCCAGAGCACCGACCTGAGTTGGAAGGAGATTGTCAAGCAGGTGGCCCGTGATCACGGCGTTGCCGGGAGTGACGTTTACCGGGAATCACTGGCGTTGCGTGGAGATTGAGATTGACCGGCCCATTCTCTGGATGACGCCTGATACCATAAAAATTATAAGGACCCAGGTCAACTTCAAGATCGCGGGCTCAACCTTCGCCGCGGAAGATTTTTTGCAGAGACGCCACCATCAGAAAGTTTGGCCGGAGCCTTATGCGCGTATTACAAAGCTGTTGAATTCATCAGCACAATCAAGCCATTCAACCTTGACCTGATCAACCCGCGCCACTTTCGGCCCATCATGGCACCAGTCGATGATCCTCTGAACAGCCTTCTTCTCGCCCTGAAAAACCGCTTCGACACTAGCATCGGGACAGTTGCGGCACCAGCCGGTGACGCCCAGTTCAACAGCTTTTTCTTTGGTGCTCTGGCGGAACCAGACTCCCTGAACCCTCCCGCTGATTCGAACTTTTGCACTGACAGTGGTCATGGGTTTTCTCCCGTTGCGATCAGGTCAAGAAAACCCTCCTCGCTCAAGACAGTAACACCCAGGCTTGCAGCCTTGTCAAGTTTGCTCCCGGCACCGGAACCGGCAACGACATAATCGGTCTTGCTGCTGACTGAACCGCTGGCACGCCCCCCCTGTTGTCTAACCAGTTCTTCCCCCTCTTTGCGGGTAAAGCGTTCCAGGCTGCCGGTGAAGACAACCGTTTTTCCTGCCAGAAGGTTGCCGGTCGATTGCCGCTTTTCAGCGGGGGGGGCGACACCCAGTGTTGCTAAATCTGACAGCAGGGCGCGGTTTTTTTCGGTGGCAAAAAAACTGACAATGCTGCCGGCAACCTGGGGACCGATTTCATGAATAGCGATGAGGGTGTCATCGGTTGCAGCGGCAAGCTGGTCGAGGGTGCTAAACTGTCTTGCCAGCAGCCGTGCCGTATGACTGCCGACATGACGGATCCCCAGGGCGTAGATCAGGTTGGCCAGAGGGCGGGTTTTGCTTTCCTCAATCGCTGCCAGCAGATTTTCAGCAAGTTTGTCTCCCATGCGTTCAAACAAGAAGAAGTCCTGCTTTTTCAAGAGATAGAGGTCGGCAACACTGGTGACCAGTTGCAGACGCAGTAACTGATCAAGATAGCGATCCCCCATGCCCTGAATATCCATGCCGCCGCGTGAGCAGAAATGTTTAAGGGACTCCTTCAGCCGCGCCGGACAATCGATGCCCTGACAGCGTGGTACCACCTCGTCATCTTCCTGAACCAGGGGGGAACGGCAGACCGGGCAATGGGATGGACGGGGTATGGTCTGCTCAGTTCCTGTGCGTTTTTCTTTGACCACGCGCACAACCGCCGGGATGACATCCCCGGCCCGTTCAACGATAACAGTGTCGCCAATGCGGGCATCAAGGCGCTCAATTTCGTCCCAGTTGTGCAGGCTGGCGCTGGAAACCTTGACCCCACCGACATTGACCGGGACAAGGTTGGCGACGGGGGTAACAGCACCGGTACGACCAACCTGCAGTCGCACCGATTCAAGGACGGTCTCGGCCTGGCGTGGGGGGAATTTGCAGGCGATGGCCCAGCGTGGGGTACGGCTTTTCACGCCGAGTTCCTCCTGCAGGTCGCGTTGATTGACTTTGACCACCATGCCGTCGATTTCGTACTCAAGTTTCTCGCGCCGCTCAAGCAGCTCTTGATAGCGATTGATTGCCGCGTTGATGTTTGCTACGCGGCGGGTTTCGGCCAGATTGACCTGCAGCCCCCAGCGGGTTAGATCATCAAGCAGCTGCTGATGGGTTTGGGGGGGCTGGCCGGTCATGGTGCCGATGCCATAACAGCTGATTTTTAACGGTCGTGCTGCCGTCAGGCGGGGATCGAGCTGACGCAGACTGCCGGCGGCCAGATTGCGGGGATTGGCAAAAGGGGTTTCTCCCGCGTCGCGGCGCAACTGATTGAGCTGGCGAAAATCTGCAAGATCAATATAGATTTCACCTCGCACCTCAATAAGATCGGGATAATCTTTCTGTAGTTGCAACGGCACGCTTCTGATCGTGCGGACATTCTGCGTAATGTCTTCGCCGGTTGTACCGTCGCCCCGGGTTGCGGCGCGGATCAGGATGCCGTTTTCGTAGGTCAGGGCGACAGCCACCCCATCAAGTTTTGGTTCACACAAGTACTCGATCTCTGCTGAGGTGGCTAAAAAGCGTTTGATCCGCTCATCAAAAGCGATCAGATCGTCACTGCTAAAGGCATTTTCCAGCGACAACATGGGTTCGCTGTGAATGGCCGGCGCAAATTTGTCCAGGGGGGCGCTACCGACACGCTGTGATGGTGATGCCGGGCTAACAAGTGCCGGGTAGTCTCTTTCCAGTTGCAGCAGCCGTTGCAGGAGCTGGTCGTATTCGGTATCGCTTACTTGCGGAGCATCCAGGGTGTGGTACCGGTAATTGTGAAAGTGCAGTTGCTCACACAGGTGTTTATGGTGCTCACGAATCTGGTCGGTAAGGGCGGAGGGCATGATTTTATCCTTGTAAATAGTCTCTGGTTGTTGTTATTTCATTCATATCATGCTGATTCAATTAAACTAATGCAAGAACTTCTCCTGTTATGCAGAGCAGGGTAACGGTGCAATGCAGAAATTGAGGACACCTTTTTAATGGATGAAGTAGCCTGGCGCCTTTTCGCGCTCTTTTTTCTGTTACTGTTATCCGGGTTTTTTTCCGGATCTGAAACCGCCTTCACGTCACTGGATCGATTGCGCTTGCGGCTGCTGCAACAGAAAAACCATCCTGGAGCGGACAAGCTGGCAGAACTGGTGGACAATCCTGATCGCACCTTGAGTGGCGTTCTGGTTGGCAATAATCTCGTCAATATCGCGTCTTCAGTTATTGCTGCAGGGCTTTTTGTCAGTCTTTTCCAGGAGCGGGGTGAATGGTTGACGATTCTGATCCTCACTCCGATTCTGCTGATTTTTGCAGAGGTCTGCCCAAAGACCCTGGCCGCGCAGTATCCGGAGCGCTTTTCCCTTATCGTTCTGCGGCCGATGCGGGTCGTACTGTTTGTGCTGGCTCCGGTTATTCGGGTAGTCGCTGGTGTGTCCAGGGTTTTGACCAGTTTTCTGCGCAAGCACCAGGCTGAAGGGCTCAACGTATCGGAAGACGGAATCAAGGCGTTGATCGAGGCGGGGGAGGAATCAGGGGTTGTTGCTGCGGAACAGCGACGTATGTTGCATGGTATCTTTGAACTATCCGAAACCAGAGTGCGCGATGTCATGATCCCGCGCACCGAAGTGGTCGGTATTGATGAGAAGACGTCATTCGCAGAGGTCCTGGAAACGGTAAGTCAGGCGTGTCATTCCCGCTTTCCGATCTACCGGGATAATCTTGACAACATCATTGGTGTGCTGCATTCAAAAAATGTTCTTGATTACATTCATCGCCCGGCAGATTTTTCTTTCGAACAGGCCTGTCGCAAGCCCTATTATGTGCCGGAGTCAAAGCGGATCGGTGTTCTTTTGCAGAGCTTTCTGAAAAAGAGTGAACA
Organism: Pelovirga sp.; assembly: GCA_041686715.1. Taxonomy (GTDB): domain Bacteria; phylum Desulfobacterota; class Desulfuromonadia; order Desulfuromonadales; family Geopsychrobacteraceae; genus Pelovirga. The sequence goes on along the minus strand of JAWLDI010000031.1, from coordinate 1,050 downwards.
TCTGGCAATCGTCGTTGATGAATATGGAGGTATGGAGGGAATTGTTACCCTTGAGGATGTGGTTGAAGAGGTAGTGGGGGACATTAACGATGAGTATGATATCGCCGAGATCGAATTTAAAGAACTTGGCGTCGGGCACTATCTGATTGATGCCGCCATGCCTTTGCGTGAGGTGAACAGGCGTCTTGGTCTGCAACTGCCCGAGGATCAGGTGACGACTCTGGCTGGTTACATTTTCCAGCTCAGCGGCAGAATCCCGGTTCAGGGAGATGTGTTTGAAGAAGGCCCCATCCGCTTCCAGGTTTTGCGCATGGAGGAACGGCGGATTGAGGAGATAGAGGTGACACTTTCCGCTATGCCCCAGGAGCATGGATAGCACATAATCTTCATAAAAATTAACTAATTCTGATCCATTGCCTGACCATTACCCCGCCAGATGGCCCAAGTTATTGTCTTAACAATATTTTTCTTTTTTCTCCAAAGTAGTTATCGACAGATTTTCCCTTGACACTTCATGGGTCCACCGCTATATTTTCCACACTGGTGTCAAAAGGTGTCAAGAGGTGTCATGTGAAGTTCTCGGGCGAATACAATGTCAGCATTGATCTCAAAGGCAGAGTCAGTATTCCTGCTCCCTTCCGGGATGAGCTGCGCCAGGACTACGAGAGTGACAGCCTTGTCGTCACCCGTTACAAAAACGGCCTGGTAGCCTATCCACGCAAACGTTGGGACGAGATCTGTGACAATGTTCTGGCCATGTCGCCCGGACCCAAGCGGGAGGCTAATTTGCGTAATCGAATTGCTCCCGCCCGTGAATGTCATTTCAACGCCCAGGGGCGTATCCAGATTCCGCAGGCGTTGCGCGAACATGCCGGTCTCGACAAAGAAGCTGTTGTCATCGGCATGTTTGAAAAAATAGAAATCTGGAGCCAGCGGTCACACGCCTTGATTGTTGCCGAGTCGGAAGCTCTGCTTGGTGAGGATGCTCAGGGCCAGGCAGAGCTCGGTTTCTAGTGGTGGCCGGTGTTCCGTTTGCGCACCTGCCGGTCC
>JAWLDI010000030.1:0-21336 GCA_041686715.1 Pelovirga sp. | reverse complement strand
ACCCGTCTGATTCATTCAGCCCAGGTCCAGTTGAAGGATTTACAGGCGACCCTGAACAATATAAGAGTCGGAGCTCATGGCGACATCAACTTTACCGGTAAGGGACTTCAAGCGGATAATCTGGCCTTGAGAGCCGGTGATCAGCAGGTTCGGCTGGCCTTTGATCTTGAAGAGGTGTTGGCATCCCCGATCACTGGAACTTTTTCCCTGTCGTCCCGTGAACTCGATCTGAACAAATTTCTGTTCGATGATGAAAGATCCGGCACAGCCGGTGTTTCTTCAGCCAGTGACGAGCCCGGCCCGTATCACCTGCCGTTTCACCTGGCGGGTGCTGTGAATATTGAGCGGTTGTTATATCGTCAGTTAACGATGCAACAGATCAATGCGGCCGTTGAGCTGAAAGATAACCGCTTGACAGTTTCACCGCTGAACGGACGTATGAATGCTGGTCAATTCAATATGACAACCTCAATTGATCTCGGTGTTGAGGGTTTCGCCTACCAGGGACAGGTCGGTCTGACGCAACCCGACATGTCGACCCTGGTCAGCGGCTTGTTCCCTGCATCTAGGCAGAATGTCAGCGGTCAGGTTAATTGGCTCAACAGTTTCTCCGGTCACGGGACCATAACTCGCAATCTGCTGCAAGCCTTGCAACTTGATGGTGAAATCCAGTTGTCTCAAGGCGGTCTCAGTGGTTTCGAATTGTTGAATCAGGTTTCCTGGTTTCTTGATAGTCCGGATTTAAAAGACATAAGCTTCCGTGATTTTCATGGTGTCTATCACCTGAGAGATGGTAAGGCGCAGATCGACAGCCAGCTGGATGGTTCACAAGTAAACATGAAACCGCAAGGGACTGTCGGCATTGACGGTTCTGTCAGCCTGTCGTTGACAACCCGCCTGGCGCCGGATGTTCTCAGCCGTATGGGGGCTGCCGAAAGGCTGAAACAGGCTTTTGTCGATCATACCGGTTGGGGGGTGTTGCCCCTGCAGATAGGCGGCAGTTTAACCAGACCGACGATCGGCTTCGATACGCAGGCGCTGGAGCAGCAGGCAATGGAACTGGCCAAAGAGGAAGCGGCAGATATCTTGCTGGATAAAGTGCTGCCTGAAGCACAAGAGCAAAGCAAAGGATCATTGCGCGATATGCTTGATAACACCCTGCAACGATTGCGCTCCCAGTAAATCACCGGGGCGGCGAACTGCTGGCAGGCAGCCTTAGCCTGGTGTCTGAATTACCTGGCGCAGGAGCGGGTGACGCTGCGCATGGTAACAAATTCCTCGGCACTGGTGGGGTGGATCCCAACGGTCTGGTCGAAAGTTGTTTTGGTGGCTCCCGCCTTGAGAGCCACGGCAATGCCCTGGATAATTTCGCCCGCTCCTTCGCCCGCCATATGGGCGCCTACAACCCGGTCGCTGGCCGAATCTACAATCAGTTTCATCAGGTAACGTTCTGTCGTGCCGGAGAGCGCCTGCTTGAGGGAACGGAATTCCGTGGTGAAAACATCGATACGGGGGTATTGTTCGCTTGCCTGTTCTTCAGTCAGCCCGACAGTGCCGATATTGGGTGTACAAAAGACCGCAGTGGGGATCAGTTCATAGCTTAAATTGACCTGTTTGTTACGATACAAGCGATCTGTCAGGTTCATGGCTTCCGCCAGGGCCACCGGCGTCAACTGTATCCGATTGATTACATCTCCGAGGGCATAAATGGAGGGGATGCTGGTCTGGAACCCTTCATCAACTATAATGGCACCCTTTTCATCCATAGCAACGCCGAGCTGTTCAAGACCGAGATCAGCGGTGTTGGGGTGACGGCCGGTTGCTGCCAGGACCAGGTCCGTTTCCAGTGTTGAGCCGTCAGCAAAGGTCACCCGCAGCTGACCGCTGTCCGTCTTTACAACGCTGTCCGGATGGCAATTGAAACGCAGGTCGATTCCTTTTTTTACCATGTGTTCTGCCACGTATGAACGGATTTCTTTGTCAAATCCTCGAAGAAAGAGTTCACCACGATAGACCTGGGTGACCGCAACCCCCAGGCCGTGAAAAATGGCAGCAAATTCTGTGGCGATGTAACCGCCACCAATAACCAGAGCGCGATCGGGCAGGGATTTGAGACTGAAGATGTCATCAGAAATGAGCACATGTTCGCTGCCGGACAGTTCCGGGATGTAGGGCCTGCTGCCGGTTGCTATGAGGATATGTCTGGAACTGTAGCGGTTGCCGGCAACCATGACTTCATGGGGGCCGGTCAGGGTCGCACTGCCTTTGATCAAGGTGGCACCGGCTTTATTCAGCATGCCTTCCAGCCCGCGGTTGGCCTGCCGGGTAACACCATCCTTGTTCTGCTGCAGGGTTGACCAGTCAAAGACAGGACGTTGAGAGTTAAAACCAAAACCGTTTGCGTAATTAAATGAAGAGCCGATTTCTGCTGCGTGGACGTAGAGCTTTTTCGGCACGCAACCGAGATTCACGCAGGTACCACCGGCACGATCCTGCTCAGCAACAGCTACCCGGACTCCCTGTGCTGCGGCCATCCGAGCAGCCCTGACACCACCGGATCCAGCGCCGATAACAAACAGATCGTATTGGTATGATTCGGTCATGTAGTCTCCTTCAGAGTCATCCTACTTCGTTGTATTCGCGGACCCGGAATGCTACCCCTAGCTGTGCCGCCAGCTGTTCGCCCGCCTTGATATCGACTCCGGGATAGGTCACCATCGAGGCGGTTACCTCAGGGATATGGTCCTTGGCTGATCGCAGAAAATCCGTTACTGCGGTAAAGGACTGGTCACCGAAGCGGGATTGACAGAGGTTCTGGTAGGTGTCGGCGTCTGCAGCATTCAAAGAAACCGAGATGGCGTCGACAAGTCCGTCCAGTTCAGGGAGAATATTGCGCTGGTGAACCAGGTTGGCCTGACCATCGGTATTGATGCGGACACGACAGCCCCGGTCCTTGAGCCGGCGCGCGACCTTGAGAACCAGCTCAAGGCGCAGTAAAGGCTCACCATATCCGCAGAAGACGATTTCCTTATAGGGTGTCGGATCGCCAATCGCAGCCAGTACTTCCTGTTCATCAGGTTCGTGATCCAGTTTCAGTTCGTGGCCTTTAACAACAAAGTCATTAAATTTGGCGCAGAATATACAGCTGTTGGTACAGCGATTGGTAATATTGAGATAGAGGGAGTCGCGGATCTGATAAGCGATTGTAGCGGCGCTTTCGATCGTCCCGATGCCGAACAGATCGTAACAGTTGCGGCTGGTGATGCGAGCAATATCAGCCAGTTGCAATCCCTTGATCGCGGCGAGGGTCCGGGCAGTGTGGACCAGGTAGGCAGGTTCATTACGCTTGCCGCGGAAAGGCTGTGGAGACAGGTAAGGACAATCTGTTTCCAGCAGTATCCGGTCCAGTGGCAAGTGCTGCAACATGGTCCGCACCGTGTCATTTTTGGGATAAGTAATGGCTCCCGTAAAGGAAAGATAGAAGCCCATGTCAAGGCATTTGCGGGCCATTTCCTCATCACCGCTGAAGCAATGCAGGACCCCACCGGTCTCGCCGGCTTTTTCTTCGGCGAGAATTGTCAATACATCGTCGTGGGCATCACGATCATGAATAATGACCGGTTTGCCAGCCTCACGGGCGAGAAGAAGCTGTCGCCGAAAGGCCTCCTGCTGGATGTCATGAGGGGCACGATTGCGATAATAATCGAGCCCGATCTCACCGACAGCGACAACCTTGGGCTGTTGCAGCAGCTGTTGCAACTGATCCACTGAATTCTGATCCAGTGCCGTGGCATCGTGAGGGTGAAAACCGACCGCAGCGTAAAGAGGCTCATAACGGGCCGCAAGTTCGGCGTTGATAATCGAGCTGGACAGATCGCAGCCGATGGAAAGGATATGGCGGATACCGGCATTATGGGCTGCAAGGATAACCTCGTCAAGATCATTGCTGAAGCGATTATTGTCAAGGTGAGCGTGGCTGTCGATCAGTTTGGGAATAGAGTCAGTCATGGCTATCTACAGAGTATCGTATCTTTTGGTCCAGGTGCAGCGGACTGATAGTGGCTTTGAAAACAAGAGGGGTGCATAAACACCCCCCGGATAATTGAACAGTCAGCTACAGTCTAACTGGTTTCAATCCGCGGAAACAAGGGTGCCGCTTTTTCGATGTGCGAACCGGGAGCCAGTCGCCTGGAAAAATCAAAAGCCTGATCATGAAAATGATCCGTGCTCTGACCAAGAATGGCAAGAATTTTTTCCGCAGTTGTCGGCATGAAGGGAGCAATCAGCCCGGCGACGACCCGCAGGGAATCAATCAGATTGTACATCACAGTGCCTAACCGCTCCTGTTGTTGTGGGTCTTTGGCCAGTGACCAGGGGGCGGTATCATCAATATATTTGTTGCCGGCAGAAATCAGGTCCCAGATACTGATCAGGGCCTTGTTAAAGGCCATTTCATCAAGTTGAGCATCAGCTTTTTTTACCGTGCTGCTGAACAGATCAATGAAGGTCTGATCAATGTCTTCAATGGTTCCGGGTTGCGGCAGAGTGCTGGCGAAATATTTGCCCAGCATGGCCGTGGAGCGGCTGACCAGGTTGCCAAGGTCGTTGGCAAGATCAGAGTTGATGCGGTTGACCAGGGCGCTGTGAGAGAAGTCACCATCAAGGCCGAAGGGAACCTCGCGCAGAAGAAAATAACGGATGGTATCGACGCCGTAAGTATCGGCAAGCATATGCGGCTCAACAACATTGCGCAGGCTCTTGCTCATTTTCTGCCCCTCAACGGTCCACCAGCCATGCGCGAAGACCTGGCGCGGTAAAGGCAGACCTGCCGCCATCAGGAATGTCGGCCAGTAGACCGTGTGAAAACGCAGGATGTCCTTGCCGATCACATGTACCGCAGGCCAGAAAGTCGCAAAGAGGTTGTCCTTGTCCTCGGGATAGCCGAGGGCGGAGATATAGTTGGTCAACGCATCAAACCAGACGTAGATTACGTGTTTTTCATTCCCGGGCACAGGAATACCCCAGGAAAAGGAGGTTCGTGAAATAGACAGATCGCGTAAACCTTCACGAACAAAACTTAAAATTTCGTTGCGACGGGATTTCGGCTGGATAAAATCGGGGTTGGCTTCAATATGAGCGAGCAGTTGTTCCTGGTATTTGCTCATCCGAAAAAAATAGGACTCTTCCTTGAGCTTTGTGGTTGCCCGGCCACAATCGGGGCAGTTGCCGTCAATCATCTGGGTCTCGGTCCAGAACGTTTCACAGGGCGTACAATACCAGTCTTCGTATTCGCCCAGGTAGATATCTCCCTTTGCCTCAATCGCCTTGAACTGCTCCTGGACCGTGTGCTTGTGGCGCTCCTGGGTTGTGCGAATGAAGTCAGTAATACTGATGTCCAGTTTGTCCCATAAGGCCTGGAAGCGCTTGACCACCCGGTCGGCAAGCTCAAGCGGCGTTTCACCGTTGGCCTTGGCAGCGGCTTCAACCTTTTGACCGTGCTCATCTGTGCCGGTAACAAAGGCTACCTTGTATCCGCGGGCCCGCTTGTAACGTGCCATGACGTCGCAGGCCAGGGTCGTGTAGGCATGGCCTATGTGAGGGACATCGTTGACGTAATAAATAGGGGTGGTAATGTAATAGGTTTTTGGCATGGTATCGGGCTCCCGCAAGAAAAAAATCAGTTGGCAGGTGGTTCATTGTTGTTGGGTCGTTTGGTCCGGCGTCGCGGCCGCCGGCGTTTTCGTGGTGGCTTGTTCTGAACCGGCTTGTCCTGAACCGGCTTGTTCTGAACCGGCTTGTTCTGAACCGGCTTGTTCTGAACCGGCTTGTTCTGAACCGGTTTTTTGTCATCGGCTGTTGAGCTTTGCGGCGCAGCTGTCGGTAAAGTCGATTCGCCTTTAGGGGGTGACTCTTTCCGTTGCCGGTTGCGTCGGCTTTGACTTTTTGGTCTTCTTGCCGGAGTCTGATCCTGTGGTTTTTCCGCTGCAATCGAGGGTGAAGGCGCAGTCTTTTTGTTGTCTGTTGCCTGAGAACTGGCAGCTTGAGCAATCTCTTGTTGCAGGGCTTCGATCTGCATTCGACAACGTTCGCCACCGGGGCACGAAAGGGTTACAGATTGCTGCAGAATATCCAGCGAGATGACCTCTGCCGTGCCATCCCGCAGGGTGACCTTCTTGCCTAGTTTCGGAAGCTTCTTGCGCAGTTCGTTGTAGTTTTCATATTCATAAGCAAGGCAGCAGAGCAGTCGACCGCATTGCCCTGAAATTTTTGCCGGATTCAGCGCCAGTCCTTGAGCTTTGGCCATTTTTACCGATACCGGCGCAAAATCACGCAGATAGCTGCTGCAGCAGAGTTCGCGGCCACAAACCCCCAGCCCGCCAACCAGTTTGGCTTCATCGCGGACGCCAATCTGACGCATTTCGATGCGCGTTCGCAGGTGCTGGGCCAGATCACGAACCAGATCACGAAAATCGATACGGCCGTCGGCGGTAAAGTAGAAGATAGCCTTGGATCCGTCAAAAAGGTATTCCGCCCGCACCAGTTTCATGTCAAGGCCACGTTGGCGTATCCGTTGCCGGCAGAAGGATACGGCTTCCTGTTCCTTCTCGGTGTTGGTTGCGGCCATGGCCAGATCGTCATCGGTTGCGATGCGCAGCACCGCTTTCAGTTTGGGAGGTGCCTGTTCGGCAGCTACTGTCTTTGGTGCCGTGACCACAGTGCCAAGGGCACGACCCCGTTCGGTTTCAACAATAACCTTGTCACCGGGAGACAGTTCGAAATCACAGGCATCAAAATCAAATATTTTACCTGCGCTGTGAAAAGAAATACTTGCAAGTCTTAACGATTCGTTCATTGAGTACACCTGTTTATTCAGGCGTGGGTAATCTGCATCAGCATGTGATCCATTGCCAGATGAGCATTGATGTTTCCGGCAAGATCTTTGCGTGCCCGGCCCACAGCCTCAATCCTGGTCAATATTTGAGGGGCTGACAAAAGCCCGGCCTGTTGTTGTATCAGCGGCATCTGATCCTGATTGATCATCGCTGCTTCAGCTTGACCTAGTTTGTGCAACAACAGGTCCCGAAAAAAAACTTCAAAAATACCGAGGATTTCATCGAGAAGGTCTTTTTCTCCCTTGAGATCCTGGGCAAATTCGAATGTCTGAATAGTACTTGTTGCAGTCAAGGCTGACAAGGCTTGAATCAGTTCAACACGTTTTTTCAGATATAAATCCTGATTCTTGCCGAGGGCTTTATGAAAGCTGCCATCGGATACCGCGGCCAGGACAGCTGCTTCAGCAGGACTGAGGGAGAGCTGACGACTCAGGTGCTGGGCCAGGTCACGCTGGGGCAGACGTAAAAAAGAGATTTGTTGACATCGTGAACGGATCGTTGGCAGCAGCACCTCAGGGGCACTGCTGATCAGGATGATAAAAGTCCCGGGGACCGGCTCTTCGAGGGTCTTAAGAAGTGCGTTGGCGGCTTCCCTGGTCAACAGGTGAGCATCATCAATCAGGCAGATTTTGCCACGTCCTGAAAAAGCGCGCAAAGCCAGCTGTGCTTGTAATGTTCGCACCTGTTCGATTTTAATGGAGTGCCCGTCAGCCTGCAGCTTGTGAACGTCCGGATGGGATTCCGTAGCCATTTTTGAACAGGCGTTACAATGACCACAGCCGTTGTTGTTTTCACATAACATGACGCCTGCAAAGGCTTGCGCAACCTGCCTTTTGCCAATGCCCACCGGTCCTGCAAAAAGATAAGCATGGGCAACCCGTTGATGCTGAATGGCGTTTTCCAGAAGGTGGATCTGCTGCCGGTGGCCAATGATTGCTTCGAAACCCGTGGTCAAATTATTGCTCCATTATTGTCCCGGTGGCTGCATATTATGACATTATGCATCCGCGCTCCGCCACAGGACCAGATGCTTCGGGCTGAGACGGAGGTTATGACTATGCACTGATATCCTTGCCGCCGATTGGGCGGTATATTACCGGCAGGTCAGGCATTATGGTGTACGCTGGGGAAGTTTTCAAGCGCTATCCTGGACAATACTATCGGACTTGAGGTGATAAAAAAGCCGCTCAGTTGTCTGTCGAGATCAAAGGGATATGCGGAGAGTGGGGCAAGTGTGCTAAATTAATTGTGTTATTTTACCGCATTGGCTATACTCACCGATCGTTATTGATGTTGTTATGGAGGTTGTGTGGAAACAGCTTTTTCCCAATTGGAACAAAGACTCGGTTATGAATTTTCTGATACCAGTCTGATGCAACAAGCCCTTACTCACAAATCGTTCAGCAATGAACAGCCTGAACTTGTTCCCCACAACGAACGTCTGGAGTTTCTTGGTGACGCTGTCCTGGAACTGGCAATCAGCGATCTTGTGTTCCGGCGTTTTCCTGATATTCCTGAGGGTGGACTGACCAGAATCCGTGCCGAAATTGTCAGTGAAAAAGGCTTGGCCGATATGGCTCGACAACTGCAGATCGGAGAATACCTTCGTCTGGGCCGGGGGGAGATGAACAACCTTGGACAGCACAAGCCCAGTCTGCTTGCGGATGCCCTCGAAGCGCTGCTGGGTGCTGTCTTCCAGGATGGCGGTTTTACTGCTGCCTGCCGCGTTGTTGAGAAAAACTTTACCGCAGTCATTGATATGTCGGCACAACTGCGTTACGGCAGCGATCACAAGACCTGTCTGCAGGAGCGGTTACAGGCCCGCTACAACAGCCTGCCGGATTATCGTTTGATAAATATCGAGGGCCCTGATCATAACCGGACATTTTATATGGAGGTTTACTTTAAAGATGAACTTCTTGGTCATGGTAACGGATCCAGTAAAAAAGGGGCAGCACAACGCGCCGCCGCTGTGGCCCTGAATCACCCGTTGCTCAAGGAATGATGCCCGTTATGTCTGATCCTGTCAGCCCACCTTTTGTCTCCGGCTTTGCCGCTTTGATCGGTCGACCTAACGTGGGGAAATCGACCCTGCTCAACCGTATTCTCGGGCAAAAAATTGCCATTACCTCGAATAAGCCGCAGACAACGCGTAACCGGATTCTGGGTATTCACAGCAGCGCTGCCGGACAGGTTCTTTTTCTCGATACACCGGGGATTCATCGACCCAAGGGCAGGCTCAACAAGTTCATGGTTGATCAGGCTGTCGGAGCCTGTTCCGATGTGGATCTGATTTTATTGCTGGTGGAAGCAGGCAAGCCACTCGATACCGCTACCGAGTCAATTTTTTCTTTGTTAAAGCCTTTGACTACCCCCGTGTTTCTGGTAATCAATAAGATCGATCAGATTGCACCGCCGTTGTTGTTGCAACAAATTCAGACCTACAGCGATGCCTTCAATTTCCACCAGATTATCCCGGTCTCAGCCGTCAGTGGTGATGGAGTGCCGGAGCTGGTCAGGGCGGTTATGACCATACTGCCTGCCGGCCCGCCCTATTATCCTGATGATCAGGTGACAGATCTTCCTGAGCGTTTTATCGTAGCGGAAATGATTCGTGAAAAAATAATGCGGCGAACCAGTGATGAAATCCCCTATGGTGTCGGTGTTAAAGTAGATCAGTTTGAAGAAAAGCCGGACAAGAATGTAATCATTATTCAGGCAACGATCCATGTAGAACGCGACAGCCACAAAAAAATCATTATCGGCAAGGGGGGACAAATGATCAAACGTCTCGGTCAACAGGCCCGTGTTGATATAGAAAAACTGCTGGGTGCGCGAGTGTTTCTGGAACTGTTTGTCCGGATTGATAAAAACTGGAGCCAAAATGAGCGAATGCTGCGAGAACTTGGCTACAGCGCTAAAAATTAAACGGGGATCTTATCCTTCCAAATCTGTCCGTCTTAATGTCACGTTGCGGTTAATCAACCGCCAATTTTAACGTATAGAAAGTTGAATCAGTCGTTATGCTCAACACTGTTGCCATCGTCGGCAGACCTAATGTCGGCAAATCCACTCTTTTCAACCGTCTTCTCGGCCGGCGCAAGGCCATTGTCGAAGATTTCCCCGGTGTGACTCGTGATCGTCACTATGCTGAGATTACGCGCTATGACAAGCCATTTCTACTGGTTGATACCGGTGGATTTGAACCTCATACCGATGATGAACTGCTTCGCCAGATGCGTGAACAGTCACAGCTGGCCGTCGAGGAAGCTGATATTATCATTTATCTGCTTGATGTGCGTGATGGTGTGACGGCTGCGGACAAAGAAATTACCGCCATGTTACGACGAACTGAAAAACCGGTTTTATATGTTGTCAATAAAGTTGATGGTGACAAACAGGAAATGTCCACCTTCGACTTTTACGCCCTCGGTATCGATCATTTTATCCCCTTGTCGGCAGAGCATGGACGCGGAGTCGGCGAGTTGATCGATGCTCTGAACGATTTGCTGCCTGCTGCATCACCTGCCGACGACAACACAACGCAGGTGCGTCTGGCATTGATCGGTCGGCCTAATGTCGGCAAGTCCTCTCTGGTCAATCGCATGCTCGGTTATGAGCGGGTGGTCGCTAATCCGGTTGCCGGTACTACCAGGGACAGTATCGATACGCCCTTTGTTTTTGCAGGCCAGCGCTATGTACTGATCGATACCGCTGGTATTCGCCGCAAGGGTAAGGTCACGGTGGCGCTGGAAAAATACAGCGCAATTCATGCTCTCAAGGCGATGGACCGTTCTCATGTTGTGGTGCTGGTGATCGACGCGGTCGAAGGGATTACCGATCAGGATCTGGCGATCGCCGGTTACGCTTATGATAAAGGTCGGGCGATTATTCTGTTAGTCAACAAGTGGGATGTGCCGGAAAAAGATAATCACACCATGAAGCGTTTTGTTGAGGAAATACAGCGACGTTTCAAGTTTCTTCCGTTTGCGCCCTGCCTGTTTGTGTCTGCCTTGAGCGGCCAGCGTATCAATAAGATCATGCCCCTGGTTGCCGAAGTGGCTGATCAGTTCAACCGCCGGGTACCGACCGGACAGATCAACCAGGGGCTGGAAGAGTTTGTTGCCAGGCATCCGCCGGCAATGGTTCGAGGCCGCCGGATAAAATTTTACTATGCCACCCAGAGTGCTGTGCGGCCACCAACATTTGTACTTTTCAGCAATTCTCCAGAGGATGTGCATTTTTCCTATGAACGTTATCTGGTAAACTGTTTCAGAGAAAAATTTGCTTTCGATAAAGTTCCTGTCCGTCTGCAGTTCCGGGGGCGTGACAAGAAATCTGGTTAACACCATATTTAGTTTTAAGGATAAATTAATGTTATGAGTCTGGAAGGTCGCCTTGAAGATCTTGATATATGTTCTATACTCCAGTTAATCAGTCTGGGCAAAAAATCCGGTCATCTTCAACTGGATAACGGGGAGGATCAGGGCAGTATCAGTTTCCATGACGGCCAGGTGGTACGTGCCAGCTCCAGTCGCTTCAGTCAGGGGCTTGGCGCACTTTTGCGCGAACGCGAGCTGGTTTCTGAACAACAGGTAGAAGATGCTCTCAAGTTCCAGCAGCGCTTGAGAAAACACCAGCCTCTGGGCCCGATCATCAGCTATCTGTACAAGTTGGCATCACAGGATATTGAAGAGGTCGTGGGTGAACAGATTGAGCGAATCGTCGTTGATTTCTGTCACTGGAAAGAAGGCTACTTCACTTTCTCAATTGAACCGATAGCCACGTACGGCAGTGCCCAGCTCAATCCTCTGGACTTGCTCCTGGAAAAGGGATTGAGTCCGCAACGTCTGGCGATCAAAATCCAGCTTCTGGAGGCTACCAGTCAGTCCAGCGCATTAGATGACGAGGAACTTGAAGCGAAATTAAAGGAGCTTCAGCAGCGTCAGAGTCGTGGCCGCATCAACCTGTTGCGTGGCATGCTGGCGGAATTACAAAACCCTGATCTGGGCGGCGGCATTATTCTGCTGATTCTGCGCTATGCCAGTGAGTTGTTACGTCGAGCCATTATTTTTGATGTGCGTGGCATGCGCCTGGTCGGGCTGGGGCAATTCGGGCTTAGCAACCGGGGCGGACAGGCCGATCAACTGGTGCGACAACTCAACCTGCAAGTTGCTAAAGACTCCCTTTTTGCCCAGGCGATCGGGGAACGGCGTCTGGTGCGCGGGGCCCTGAACGATACGGAGTGTGAGCAACAGCTGTGTGCGGTGCTTGGTCGGGTGCCAGAAGATGTTCTGGTAGCGCCATTGACCAGTGGCGACAGGGTGGTTGCCCTGTTGTATGGTGACGGCTTTCTTGAATCAGAGGCAGATTTGGCACTGGAGGCTTTTGCAGTTTTTTTATCTCAGGCCGGTATCGCCATGGAGCAGCTGCTGCAACCGGAGCTGGAGGTATAATATGCGTCGCTGCTGTATCTTACAGGGGTAGCTATCTTGAGGAGAGAGTAATGCAGAAAAAAATACTGATTGTTGAAGATGAAGAAAGTTTGCTTAAGCTGGAAAGTATTCTGCTGACCACCAAAGGTTATCATGTCCAGGGGGTGGCAACGGGGACTGCAGCCCTCAAAGCGGTGGTAGAAAGCCCTCCTGATCTGGTGCTGCTCGATATTATGTTGCCGGAAGTGGATGGTTTTGAGGTCTGCCGGCAAATAAAAAACAGTCCCGAGACGCGCCATATCCCCGTGATTCTCCTGACCGCAAAGAAATCACCGGAAGACGTGGCACGTGGTAAAGAGGTTGGCGCTGATCAATATATGACCAAGCCCTTTAAATCATCCATGGTGATTGCCGCCATCGAACGGTTGCTCAATTCTTCATCTTCATCCTGACGTGTCTGCTGCAGAAGTTTCTGACCCGACTGCACCGGGATCCTTGTACTGGTGTGTTCATAGACTTGACAGCCTCGGTTGAACATGTAATAAGTCGCCATTGTTTTTATTTATCAGCCTGTGATGGCAGGAGGTTCCGTTGGCTAAAGAAGAAGCTATTGAAGTTGAAGGTACGGTCGTAGAGCCGCTACCGAACGCCATGTTCCGCGTCAAGCTGGACAATGATCATGTTGTTCTTGCCCATATTTCGGGAAAAATGCGCAAATATTATATCCGTATTCTGCCGGGTGACCGGGTGACGATAGAACTGTCTCCCTATGATCTTACCCGTGGCCGGATTACCTATCGGGCAAAGTAATCACTTGCGCCGGGCTGCGCCGAGCGATAACGGCATCTAGACCTGGTTTGACCCCAAGCAATAAATATTCAGATGATTAACGATGCCGGCTTCAGCCGGTTTTCGTGCATCTGGCATCAGAAAATCTGCAAATTTTCAGGCAGCGATTAAAAAAATTAAAAATCGCTGTTGAGCCGTCGGAGGTGATATGGAGAGCCTGTACAGCCCTGAACAGATAGAAGCTAAATGGCAGGAGTATTGGGATGAACAGAAAACATTCCGTGCCGAAGAGAATAGCAGTAAAGATAAGTACTACCTTCTGGAGATGTTCCCTTATCCTTCCGGCCGTATTCATATGGGTCACGTACGTAATTATGCCATCGGTGATGTGGTTGCCCGCTTCAAACGCATGCAGGGTTACAATGTCCTGCACCCGATGGGATGGGATGCATTCGGCATGCCGGCAGAAAATGCCGCCATCGAGCACAAAACCCACCCGGCCAAATGGACTTATGAGAATATCGACAGTATGCGCAAACAGTTGCGTCGCATCGGCCTGTCCTATGATTGGGAACGGGAATTTGCTACCTGTGATCCGGAATATTATCGCTGGGAGCAGTTGATCTTTCTCAAAATGCTTGAACGTGGGCTTGCTTATAAAAAGTCCTCCTCGGTTAACTGGTGTGAAGACTGCCAGACAGTGCTGGCCAATGAGCAGGTTGAAGAGGGCGCCTGCTGGCGTTGTGCCCAGCCGGTTGCGCAACAACAGCTGGAACAGTGGTTTTTCAAGATTACCGATTATGCTGATGAACTTCTGGAAGGAACAGATATTCTGACAGGCTGGCCGGAGCGGGTGCTGGCCATGCAACGCAATTGGATCGGCAAGAGCTATGGCTGCGAGATCACCTTCCCGGTAGCGGATCGTAAGGAAAATATCAGGGTTTTTACCACCAGGCCCGATACTCTTTTCGGGGCTACTTTTATGAGTCTGGCTCCGGAGCATCCGCTTGCCGATGAGTTGGTCACGGATCAACAGCGTGATGAGGTGGATGCCTTCATTGCCGAGGTGGAACGCCAGGAAAAAACCGATCGTATCAGTGGTGAAGTCGCCAAAAAAGGTGTTTTTACCGGGTCCTACTGCACCAACCCGGCTGACGGCAGAAAGATTCCTGTCTATCTGGCCAATTTTGTTCTGATGGATTACGGCACCGGCGCGGTCATGGCGGTGCCGGCTCACGATCAGCGAGATTTTGAGTTTGCCCGGCAGTATCATTTGCCGGTCATTGTCGTTATCCAGCCACCCGGGGGCAACCTTGTCGCTGAAGAGATGACAGAAGCTTATGCCGGCTCCGGAACCCTGGTCAATTCGAGTGACTTTGACGGCCTGGATAATGAGGTTGCCAAAGCACGGATAACCGGATTTCTGACCGAGCAGGATGCCGGACGGCGTACCGTCAATTATCGTCTGCGTGATTGGGGGGTCTCACGGCAACGCTACTGGGGAACGCCGATTCCGATCATCTATTGCGCATCCTGCGGGGCCGTGCCGGTCCCGGAAGAACAACTCCCGGTTCTTTTGCCGACCGATGTGGAGCTGACCGGAGCGGGAGGCTCGCCCCTGGCACGACATCAGGCCTTTATCCACGTTGACTGTCCAACCTGCGGCCAACCGGCACGGCGCGAAACAGATACCTTCGACACCTTTGTGGAAAGCTCCTGGTATTTTGCCCGGTATGCCTGCCCGCATTATGACAAAGCTCCCCTGGATCGCACAGCGGTGAACAACTGGCTGCCGGTAGATCAGTACATCGGCGGTATTGAACACGCAGTCATGCATCTGCTGTATGCGCGCTTTTTTACCAAGGTCCTGCGCGATCTGAAAATGATGGACGTCGATGAACCCTTCACTCATCTGTTGACCCAGGGCATGGTTTGTAAAGAAACCCAGCGCTGCAGCGAACACGGCTGGCTGTTTCCCGAGCAGGTCAAGGAGGGCTGCTGCAGTTTCTGCAACCAACCGGTCGAGCTTGGCCGCACCGAAAAGATGAGCAAGTCGAAGAAGAATGTGATCGATCCCAATCAGTTAATCGCAACCTACGGCGCAGATACCGCACGGCTTTTTTCTCTGTTCGCCTCTCCGCCGGAAAAGGATCTGGAATGGAACGAACAGGGCGTGGAGGGCTGTTATCGTTTTCTGGGCCGTGTCTGGCGCGCGGTCAGTGACAACATCGGCGATATTCAGGGCGCTGCTGCGGCAACTGCTCCATTCTCGGAAGCAGCGACGGATCTGCGGCGTAAAACCCACCAAACCATCAAGAAGGTGACTGAAGATATTGACGGACGCTTTCACTTTAATACGGCGATTGCAGCGGTTATGGAACTGGTGAATGCCATCTATGCATTTCCTTCACGGCAGGAAGACCAATGGGCTGTCAGGGAGGCACTAGAAACCGTCGTACGCCTGCTTAATCCCTTTGTGCCGCACATCTGTGAAGAATTGTGGCAGGTGCTTGGCAATCACCAGAGTGTTGAAGTCAGCGGCTGGCCAAGCTGGGATAAAGAGGCACTGAAAACTGAAACGATCACACTGGTTGTGCAGATTAATGGTAAGGTGCGCGGTAAGATAGTGATGCCTGTCGACGCCGACAAGAACAGTATCGAAGCGGCGGCTCTGCAGGAGCAGAATGTTCAGCGTTATATCGATGGTAAACAGGTGCGAAAGATTATCACGGTGCCGGGCCGGCTGGTCAATCTGGTGGTGTCCTGATGAAGCTGTTGCTATTCGGTCTGATCCTCTTTTCTGCCGGTTGCGGTTATCATTTTCCCGGTCAGGGCGGTTCGCTGCCGGGCGATGTTGAACGTATTCATCTCGCGTTGTTTGAAAATGCGACCCGTGAGCCTTTTTTGGAAAACAGCCTGACCACCACCCTCAGTGATCTGTTATCACGTCGATCCGATATCAGTCTGGTTCCTCTTGCTGAGGCTGAAGCAGAGCTGCAGGGACGGATCCGTTCCTACGACAGCCGTTCCATCGCTTACGCGGAAGATGATCTGATTAGTCAATACCGGGCCAGTATGGTGGTAGAAGTAAAGTTGATAGAAAGACAAACCGAGACGTTGCTGTGGGATGGAACCGTTCGTTGGCAGACAGAATATGATGCTGCCGCCGATAAAATGCTGCAGGGGGATGAGGAGCGCCAGGCGCAAGAGGAGTTGGCACGACGACTCGCCGAGGAGATCTATTTCCGTTTGCTTGATGAGTTCTGAGTATTAAACTGATGCGTCTGGAAGATTTTTATCGTCAACTGGAGATCTCTCCTCCCGCCTTGATTCTTCTTTATGGAGAGGAATCCTATCTGGTTGAGCAGACTGTCAGACGTATCAGGGCGACTGTTATCGGTGCCGACAAGGATGATTTTAACGATCATCATTTCAGCGGTAAAGGGACACCAGCTGAAGCGGTAATGGACACGGCTTATACCTATCCGGTTTTTGCACCACGTAAACTTGTCACGGTCCATGGTGTTGATCTGATGCCGGCTCATGAGCAGGAAAAACTCAGTTCTTACCTGGATCAGCCGGCGCCGGAGACCAGCCTCCTGCTCGTGGCTGAAAAAATTGATAATCGCAGAAAATTTTTTCAGCAATTCAAAAAAAAAGGTGTGGTTCTTAAGTTTGACCCTTTAACGGACCGTGAAATTCCCGATTTTGTCCGTCGTGACCTGGAGCAGCGTGGTGTCAGAATCAGTCGCGATGCCCTCGATCTGTTCTGCTCTTTGTTGAACAACAAGCTGCACGAAGTCGAAGCGGAGATAGCCAAGCTGGTTCTTTTTGTCGGCGAACATCAGCAGATCAGCGTGACCGATGTTGAAGCGATCGTCTCGCGTGGCCGCACCGAGAATATCTTTGAGCTCGGAACAGCTATTGGCCGCGGCGATCTGGCCCGTGCCCTG
Source organism: Pelovirga sp. (assembly GCA_041686715.1). Lineage (GTDB taxonomy): Bacteria > Desulfobacterota > Desulfuromonadia > Desulfuromonadales > Geopsychrobacteraceae > Pelovirga. Next base: position 4,266 of record JAWLDI010000030.1, on the reverse strand, counting down.
ATCCTTGTGCGCCGTTTTGCCGCAGCAGCGGAACCGCCATTGCTTGTGTTGAACCTGATTACCGGTCACTATCGCCTGTTGTGGAAAATCAGATCACTGCAGAGCAGCAAAGCGTCGGTGGCCGATATCGCCAAAAGGGTCGCAAGACCACCGTTTGTGGTGAAACGACTGCTGGGGCAGGGGGCAGGCTTTACACGCCGGGACTTCATCAATGCTTATCACTTATTTGTTGCGACCGATCTGGCGATGAAATCTTCCGGAGGAGACCCTGAGGCATTGCTGGAACAGATGGTCATAGGTCTGATCAGAGACAAACAAAAACGCGAATAATGACCTGCACATAACAGCTATTATTCGCGTTTGTTATCGATTACACAAAAAACCAGAAGCCGCGTTGTTACCGCGAACGTCAGCTTTTTTCCAGCGTGTTAACCAGTTTTGTCAAACGGGAAATCTTGCGACTGGCCGTGGATTTATGAATAACTCCCTTGGCTGCCGTTCTTGAAATATAGGGAATAGCTTTAGCCAGTGCGTCTCCGGCAGCCTCAGCATCACCGCTGGTGACCGCTGCACGAATGTTCTTTACCAGGGTACGCATGGTTGAACGAATATGGGTGTTGCGAGCGTTGCGGACCTGATTCTGTTTAGCTCTTTTAAGAGCGGATTTATGGTTTGCCACGAACAATGTCTCCTTGTTGATAGGTGGTATGGTTGATTCATCAAAGTGCCGGGATCATAGGGGGAAAATGGCAACCTGTCAAGTTAGAAGTTGTTTATAAAATATTAAAAAAATGATCATCTTCAGTATCTTGCAAGAATCGTAATAAGGATTAAGTTTAATTTATGTCAGATCGAGGGAAAATTGCATCTGCCACCCTGGTCATGTCGATTGCGACCTCAATCAGTCGTGTTTCCGGGCTGGTCAGAGACATGGTCGTTGCCCGGATATTTGGTGCCGGTGTAACAACGGATGCATTTTTCATGGCCTTTACAATTCCCAACCTGCTCAGACGTTTCTTTGCCGAGGGTTCTTTGACGGCAGCCTTTGTTCCTGTTTTTACCGGCGTCTTCCATCAACGAGGAGAGCAGGAGGCGCAACGTCTGGCAAATCGATGCGTCACCCTGCTACTGCTGGTGATGTTGATCGTTGTTGCCCTTGGCCTGATCTTTTCACCCTGGGTTGTCCAGGGAATTGGCTACGGTTTTGGCCAGACTGAAGGCAAGCTGGAACTGACCCATCAGTTGAATCTGATCATGTTTCCCTATATTGCCCCGGTATCCCTGCTTGCTCTGCTGACAGGCATTCTGAATGTCAGGGGGCACTTTTTTTGGCCTTCACTTTCGCCCTTGTTTTTAAATCTTGCCATGATTTTCGGTGCTCTGAGTCTTGGTCAGTTGTTTGATCATCCCGTGTACGGACTGGCGACAGGGGTGTTACTCGGCGGTCTGGTACAGCTGTTGGTCCAGTTCCCGGTTTTGTTTCGTTATCGCATCCGCATCCGGCCGGACTTTCATTTTCTTGGTGATCAGAATTTGCAGAAAATTGCCCTGCTGATGTTGCCGGGTGTCGCCGGGGTTGCAATTTATCAAATTAATATTGTGGTGACGCGATTACTTGCCTCGTTCCTTCCCGATGGCAGTGTTTCTTATCTTTATTATGGTCAGCGACTCTTCGAATTTCCCCAGGGGATTTTTATTGTTTCACTCGCGCAGGCGGTTTTACCGATGATGAGCCGACAGGTTGCTGAGGGGAATAATGATGACGTCCGCCAGTCGCTGGATTTTTCATTTACACTGATAACGTTGATATCGCTGCCGGCCATGATCGGTCTGATCCTTTGCGCCAAGCCGGTATTTTCACTTTTTTTTCTCGGCGGTGCGTTCAGTCTGACGGATCTTGATAACAGCGCTCTGGCACTGGTCTGTTTTGCGCCGGGTTTACTGTTTGTCGGCTATAGTCGTATTGCCGCACAAACCTTTTATGCCTTCAAGGATACCCGGACGCCCGTTAAGGTGTCCTTCTTGACTCTGCTTGTGAATCTTGGTGCCGGTCTTTTATTAATGCAATGGCTGGGTTTTGTTGGACTGGCTCTCGCCCTGACCGCAGCCTCCATGTTCAACGCTGCCGCGTTAATGTACCTGTTACAGCAAAAGTTACAGGGTAGAATAGTCCGTTCGCTGTTGAAACAGAATGTCAGGGTGTTGTCAGCCTGTGCTCCTATGGGCGTATTGGTCTATCTGCTTCTTGGCCTTGTGGACTGGCACCAGGTCGGCATGACAATAAATAAATTTCTCGTCCTCGGTGGTGCCGTGGGAGGTGGCGTCCTGCTGTTCTTGCTGACCAGCCTGCTGTTGAAAATTGACGAAATCCATCACCTGCTACGCCTGGTTAAGCGCAAATCAAACCAATAAAAGATAATCTTGACATCCTCCCCGCCCTGAACGACGGGGATCCCTACGGCGTCCAGGCTTTATGCCTGACTCGCTTCGGCGGGTTCCTGCTTCGTCGAGACGTCTGACAGCACGATCTCTCCACAGGCTAAGACGGCATGCCCTGCCGCTAGAATGTTACAGGCTGCGTTCACGTCGGCATTGGCTGTGTGGCCGCAGAGAACGCAGTGGAAACGTGCCTGGTTGGTCCGGTTGTCAGCGGTCGTATAGCCGCACACCGGGCACCTGCGGCTGGTGTTTCTGGCAGGGACCGCCAGCACCTCTCCGCCCAGCCAGTGCTGCTTGTATTCAAGCTGGCGCCTGAACTCGGACCAACCCTGGTCAAGGATGGCGCGGTTGAGACCGGCCTTGGCCTTGACGTTCTTGCCCGGTTGTTCCAACGTGCCCTTCGCTGACCGGGACATGTTTTTTACCTGCAAATCCTCAATACAGACCATCGCGTGGTTTTGGCTGATGGCTGTTGTGGACTTATGCAGATAGTCCCGGCGAACGTTGGCAACGGTGACATGAATCTTGGTCACCTTCGCCTTGGCTTTACGCCAGTTGCAACTGAACTTTTGTTTTCTCGCCAAAACTCTCTGCGCCTTGGCGAGGCGTTGCTGTTGCTTTGTGAAACTGTGAACCGGCTTGTAGACGGTTCCGTCTGACAGGGTCGCGAACTTGGTGATGCCAACATCGATCCCGACCATGGAGGTGGAGGGATGGACAGGGGCGGCCACCTCCCGTTCGGTCTGGATGCTGACGTACCAGTGACTTCCAGACCGACTGACGGTGATGTTTCTGGTCACACCGTCAATCTCGCGACTGTTGCGGTATCGCACCCAGCCGATCTTGGGTAGGTAGATGCGGCTGTTGGGTTGATCGATCTTGAACTGTTTGGCGTCCGGGTACCGGAACGCATCACCTTTGCCCTTCTTCTTGCGGCGGGGGAAGTCCGCCCGTTTGGCGAAGAAGTTCTTGTAGGCGCGGTCCAGATCCTTGAGGGCGTGCTGCAGTGGATGGACGGGGGCTTCCGACAACCAGTCAGTGTCCGGCGCATGGCGCCACTGGGTTAATAACTTCGCCATGGCGACATAGCCGATAAAGGGTTGACCAGCGGCATGATTCTCCTGCTGCAGGGTCAACGCCCGATTAAAGACAAACCGGCACGAGCCGGCAACGCGACGTAGCATTCGCTCCTGCGTCTGGTTGGTCTTTAATTGGTACTTATAGGCTTGTAATCGTTTCATGGTTCTATTATAGTTTGGTCTATGAGAAATAACAACGAAATTCGACATGGCCGACACTGTGTTTTTCGCCTGCACGCGCATCTGGTGTTTGTGACCAAATACCGTCGACATGTGTTTGATGCCGATGCCATTGACCGCCTCCAAGCCATCTTCGCCAGCGTGTGTGCTGACTTCGAGTCGACACTGGTTGAGATGAACGGTGAGGATGACCATGTCCATCTCCTGGTCGAATTTCCTCCCAAGGTGGCGGTTGCTTCTCTGGTGAACAGCCTAAAGGGCGTGTCCAGTCGCTTACTGCGAAAACAGCGCCCGGATATTGAACAACGGTACTGGCGAAATACTCTGTGGAGCCCGTCGTATTTCGCTGCCTCCTGCGGCGGCGCCCCGATCTCTATCGTCAAACAGTACGTTGAACAGCAGCAAACACCAAGCTAGGACCTTTGCTATCCTTCCCCGCCCTGAACGACGGGGTTTGCCGCAAATCTTGATCAAAAGGGCTGGTGCGGATAAAGACGGTCATCACCTTGCATCGCTGTTTTTCTTTGCGCAGTTTTTCCGCAGCACGAGCGGCAAACTCGCAAACGGC
>JAWLDI010000029.1:0-21410 GCA_041686715.1 Pelovirga sp. | reverse complement strand
CTCTGAGTCAAAGCATACTGATCGGATTGAAGTTTTTTCTGATCGTTGGAGCAATTCTGGGGTTTTTATGGGGGATTGAGCTGTTAATTTACTAACGCATCCTGTGGATCGCTACGGATGCGCGGGCAAGTATTTGCGCATCCGTTTTTTAGCAACGAGAACCTTCGCCTCTTCAAATTGGATTCACTCAAACAAAAGGACAATCTGTTCGGTTTTGTTGATGTCCGATAACTCACGATTAACAATACATCAAGCGCTCATGATTACCTGATCGTTGGGTTTTCTTTTAAATCTCTACATTTTGGTCGCTAAATTCTATTGCCCCCAGAGTTGAAATCCGATAAAATGAGTTGCAAATGCAACGCAAGGAGGTGCGTGATGAAATCAGCAACAATCCCCTCTCTAAGAGTTGAGCCCGAACTACGCCAAGCGGCTGAAAGTGTCTTGCGTGAAGGGGAAACCTTGTCCGGTTTTATGGAAAAATCTTTACGGGCCGGTATCCAGCACCGGAAGATCCACCGGGAGTTTATTTCCAGGGGTTTGGTTGCAAGGGACGAGTCTCGACGGACTGGGGAATATTACTCGGCAGAAGATGTCTCCAGTGAACTGAGCGAAATCCTTGCTCAAGCAGAAACCAAGAGGGACAAGTGAATTATCGGGTTCGCTATACCCGCGCAGCTAAGGATGATCTTGTTCGGCTCTATGGTTCTCTTGTTGAACGGGACATTGATGCTGCACGAAAAGCCCTAAGTTCTATCCAGAAGGGCATCGAATTTCTACAAGAATTCCCCTTCACCTGCCGAAAGGCAACTCCTGATGATCCCCTATTGCGCGAAATGATCATTTCTTTTGGTTCAAGGGGGTATGTCGTTCTTTTTGAAATTGAGGACAGTAAGACAGTCACTATTTTAGCTGTCCGGCACCAACTCGAAGAGGACTATCACTAACTGCCAAGGGAAATATCAAATCGATAACTCGCTGACATAAACACACCAAAATCCCGCTCGGATCGGCCGACGGAATTTCTGATAATGCAGGAATTATGGGAAAGTATCGTTGACTGCCAAACACATCATTAAGCTAAATGCAGGACAAAAGAGAGCTATGCTAACGGACCCGATAATCAAACATCAACACGGCCGCTTATTGCTGATACTGCCCCTGCTGGTGTTATTGCAAGGCTGTGTTTACGGCATGCTGGATCTGGCCGTGCCCAATGATGGCTATAGCGAAATCATCACCGCTCGCTATGGTGATCATTCGCGCCAGCAACTTGATCTGTATCTGCCGGAACTAAAAAGAGTTGATGCACCAACCCTGGTGTTCTTTTATGGTGGAAGCTGGGCAGGAGGAAGTAAGGATAACTACCGTTTTATTGGTCAGGCTTTTGCCGAAGCGGGTTACCGTGTGGCTATTCCCGATTACCGCGTCTACCCAGAGCATTTGTTTCCCGATTTTATTGTCGATGGTGCTGATTCGTTGGCCTGGCTTGAACGCGAGGGCTTTGCGAACCGTGGGGTTGTGCTGATGGGGCATTCCGCTGGTGCCCATATCGCCGCCATGTTGGCCTACAACCCGACCTATGCGGAGGCTAGCGGCCTTGACCATAAGCTGATCACGGCACTGATCGGTTATGCCGGCCCTTATGATGATTTCGATCTCAGCAGCCGAAAATTACAGCGGATTTTTGCTCCGGCTGAACCACTGGCGGTATCACGGCCGATTAATTTTGTCGACCAGAACAGCCCCGTCAGTCTATTGATTCATGGCCTTAGTGATAGTACCGTGGTGGTTAAGCACAGCCAAAATCTGGCCGACAAATTACGTGCCCATGGGGTGCCGGCCGAAACCCGTTTCTATCAGGGCAATGGCCATGTTGCGGTGGTTGCCAGCCTGGCGCTGCCGCTACGCCACTGGACGCCCGCCTTTGCCGACACGCTGGACTTCCTTGCCGAGTTTTCCAGAGACCCTTCTCTGAGCAGTAGTGCGGCCACCAGCCCGCCACCTCGAAACAGGACTATATTCAAATAGCCCTAGGAGCCGAATGATGATACATCGAAGAGCACTGGTTGTCCTCATGACGATCATATTGTTTTCAGGAGCACATAGCGCCATGGCGATTGAAGAAGCCTCATACGAAGTTGTTAAAACCGAAGGTTCTTTTGAGGTTCGGGATTATGCCCCCTCTATTCTCGCTGAGACTTATGTCAAGGGAGACTTTGATGAAGCTGGGAGCACCGCGTTTCGACGCCTGTTTCGTTACATCTCCGGAGAAAACCGGGCGCAAGCAAAAATTGCCATGACTGCCCCGGTTTCCCAGCAAACCGGCGAAAAGATTGCCATGACTGCCCCGGTTGGACAACAGAAGTCGGGTGGTCAATGGGTAGTCAGCTTTATGATGCCCGCATCTTACGATATGGATACGCTACCCGTTCCTGACGATCCTCTGGTGACCCTGCGTCAAGTTCCTGCCAGACGTATGGCTGCAATTCGCTACTCTGGGTTCTGGAGTGAAAAAAACTATCAGAAAAACAAGATCAAGCTGGACTCCTGGATTCAAAAAGAAAATCTGTCGGTTATCGGAGAACCAATCTGGGCACGTTACAACGCACCTTTTGTTCCCTGGTTTATGCGTCGCAATGAAATATTAGTTCCGATCTTAAAATAATGAGGAGGCAGACTTTATGGAAAAGAACACCGTAAGAGTTGAGGTCACCAAAATTCGACCATTGGTCACTGCTGTCTCACAAATAGATGACAACAAATAGCGATCATGTAATTGTACAAGATGATTTACAAGACTCGCCCTCCTTCCAGCTAATCCGAGGGGCATTATTTCAAGTACAGCCCAAGTAGACCGGACCAGATCGATGCCGGTGTCCATCTGATTAAAACCGATACCTTCTTATTCAGGAAGTCATAGTCAAGCAGCTGTTAATTCACAGAAGAGGTTATTGCGTCGCAGAAAACAATATCAACCTTAATGCAAGACAACATATAAGTCCGTTCTTTGCTGAACAGGGGTCTAACGTCCTACAGAACGGTATTGGCAGTGGAATGAAAAAAGACACTCATGGGGACACGCACCAGCACTTTGGGTTCTGGCTGCTCAAGCTTTCTATACCATCGCTTTAAAGAAAGTCGCCATCTTTTTGCGCTGTGCAGCATCCGGTTGTCGCCCTATTCCCGCATCCATATTGTCCTGAAGGTGGTGTCGTTTGGTTGTTGCAGGGATGACGCAAGTCACCGCCGGGTGGGAAACAATGTATTTGAGGAAAAACTGGCCCCAGCTACGGCAATCAAACTCGGCAGTCCAGTCAGGCAGAGTCTTTTCTTTGACTGCGCGGAATAGCGAACCACCCTGGTAGGGACGATTCACCAATACCGCGATGCCTTGATCGGCGGCCAACGGCAGCAATCTCTGCTCGACAGATCGATCCTCGATATTGTAAGTAAGTTGAACAAAATCAATAGGTTCCTGTCGTAAAATGGCTTCCAGCTCACGATGGCTGCGACCATGTGAGGTAGTGATCCCGATATAGCGAATTTTTCCTTCGGCTTTCCAGGCTTTGAGGGTTTTTAAATGGGTTTGCCAATCACGCAGATTATGGATTTGCATTAAATCAAAATGATTAACACCCCATTTTTGTGCTGACCTCTCCATTTGCTGGATTCCGGCCTGTTCTCCATCGCTCCAAACCTTGGTCGCGGTGAACACGCGGTCGCGCATGTCGGACTTGTCCAACAACAAACCGATGATCTGTTCGGCGGAGCCGTACATTGGGGAGGAATCGACAAGTTTGCCACCCCGGGCAAAGAAATCCTGTATTAATCTCACAAAATCTGCAATGACCGGGGCATCGGTGTTGACGTCGAAGGTAAGCCAACTGCCCAGGCCAATCACCGGCAAACTTTCCGCAGCTCCCGGAATGGTCTTACGCAACATGACTGGCTCGCCCGCTCTAAGCTGCCAGGGAGTGAGGATCGAGGATGCTACGGCAAGGCTGACGGTGGAGATAAATTGTCGCCTGGAGAACCAGAGTTCATATGATTTCATTCTGTTCTCTCCTTTTGTGTGGCCCGAGACCCCTGTTGTTTGCCGAGTTGATAGCTGATCCATACCCACCCTCCACAGAGTGGAACAGCGAACAGGGCAATTGCAGAGAGCCCCAGTCCGATTGCCTGCAGGCCGGCATAGGCCCAGGCACTGGCAACATATCAGGACCTGAATGAACTGGATGGACTGATTAACGAATTACTGACCTATGCCCGCTACGATTGGAAAGACACCGAACTGATAATGCAGGGACAGCCCATTGTACCGTGGCTTGAAGCGGTTCTGGAAGAGCAGAGAAGAAAGATATCAGCCCACCTGCAGCATGAATTTCTGATTAATCGTCTAAATGCGGAATGACTGAAAACCCTACATTATCAGAAAATCCCGCCTGGCGATCCGGATGGGGTTTTCATGTTCTATTTCCATGCTCGGCTAGAATGTTCAACATCTCCAATAATTTTATGGGCGAATCATATTTTAGTTGCAGGGGCAGTGAAAGCCGAATAATATGAATTTGCATTAGCAGTATTTCATTTGACCCTACACAAAAAGGCGCCAATGAAACTTTTTCACGGTTCAATTCGTAAGAAGCTATTAATTCTCGTTTTGGTGGCGACATTGCCGGTGTTCATCGTGCTTCTAGGCACGGAACTGCAAAACAGTCATCGTGCTGCTCAACTCGCAGAAAAAGACACCGCCATATACCTTAGTGGCTTTGCAGAAATTCAGCGTCGAATCACAAATTCCACTCATACCCTTTTGCGCACAGTTGCCTCGATACCGGACATTTTCAGTCTAGATGAGGAAAAGTCACGGATTATCCTTTCGACATTGCTGGAAACCAACCCGATCTATACCAATGTCATTCTGGTGGATCTCAAGGGCAACGTTGTTGCGGCTGGGAAGAATCACGACAGCGCCAGAGCGCTTAATTTCGGCGACCGTAAGCAATTCAAAGAAGCTATCGCATCAAAAGGTTTTGCATCTGGGGAGTTTGTTGTCGGCAAATCGACAAAAGAAGCGATATTCCCATTCGGTATGGCAGTAGTGAACAAGCTGGGCGAGGTGACTGGCGCAATTATCATTGGTGTCAGTCTTGCTCATTATGGTGAATATTTTGAGCGTGGAGATTACCCTGAAGACAGCTTCTTCGGTATCTGCGATCATAATGGAATAAGATTATTTCGCTATCCAATCAGCGATCAAACGGGTATTGGCGAACCAATCAATCAAAGTGTCTATGAAGCCACTAAGGTAAGTGAGATAAAGGGTAGCCTGTCCGCCCAAAGCTCTGACGGAAAGAATCGCATTGTTGCTTTTGAGCCTCTGCAACTTAAAGGTAACAAAACACCTTATATTTATATGTTTATGGGGGTCGCTTCAGAGCAATTACAGACCCAATCTCAATCAATTATAAACCGCCTGATGACAACCAGTATCCTTTCCCTTTCATTCTCCCTTTTTATTGCCTGGTACCTTGGTGGTAAAGGCGTGGTTCAGCTGATTGACAGGCTTTCATCCATAACCAAAAAGTTCAGCCAGGGAGATAAAAGTGTAAAAAGCCATATCGATTATAGTGACGGTGAGATAGGTGGTCTGGCGGAGTCTTTCGATAATATGGTGGACATGATCCATCAGCGTGAAGAAGAGAAAACCAAGCTCTTGGAACAGCTCAATCAGGCTCACAAAATGGACGCCATAGGTCAGTTGGCAGGTGGCATTGCTCATGATTTCAACAACATGCTTGGTGGTATTTTGGGCGCGGCCCAAGTACTTCCGCGGCACCTGTCGGATGATCCCAAGGCCAAAAATCTTCATTCGATCATCATGCAGTCAGCCACCAGAGCGGCCGATTTAACCAGCAAGTTGCTGACCTTTTCCCGTACCTCAAGTAAAGCGTCTACACCGGTAAATATCCATGCGATTATTCAAGAAACCATCACCCTCTTGCAGAATACGACAGATCGCCGCATACAGATTGAAACAGCACTGAAAGCAAACCAGAGTTCAATCGTTGGTGATCCTTCTCAGCTACAAAGCGCGATTTTAAACCTGGGTATCAACGCCGCTCAGGCGATGCCGAGTGGTGGAACACTTTGCTTCTCAACCCGATTAGTTGATATTGATAATGTCATCTGTAACTTGTCTCCATTTGATTTACATCCTGGGCAATTTCTGGAGATAGAAGTCAAAGATACAGGTTGCGGAATTGCCGCTGAAGATATGCACAGAATCTTTGAGCCTTTCTTCACGACTAAAGGACAGGGTAAGGGAACCGGTTTAGGTCTGGCAGCTGTTTATGGAACTGTTACACAGCATGGAGGGTCAATAACCGTATACAGTGAAGAAGATAATGGTACCAGTTTCCAGATCTTGCTACCCTTGAATATTTCAGCAAAGGCATCAAAACCGGTGTGCCAGGAAGCTATAAAGGGGCAAGGAAATATTCTGGTTGTTGATGATGAAGGGGTGATGCGTATAACGGCAAAAGCGATTCTTGAGGATCTTGGCTATTCAGTCTTGCTGGCGGAGAATGGCGAAGAGGCCCTTTCTGTTTTCAAAGAAAACAAAAAAACAATTGATCTCGTCATTCTGGATATGATCATGCCCGTTATGAATGGTAAAGATTGTTTTGCTGCTCTACAAAAATTGTATCCGGAGGTTCGTGTCATTCTCTCATCTGGATTTGTCCGAGAGGAAGATCTGGAAGACATGAAAAAAAATGGACTTCAAGGATATATTCATAAGCCGTACCTTAGTGAAACCTTAAGCCAGTCCGTTTATAGCGCTTTGATAAATAGTTGAATTCCTTGTCCCGGATCTTGTCTCATATTAATTTAAAGAATGGAATTGGTTTGGCGTGGGTGTTTTCCACAACCCCTGCATTACATGACGCCGGTTCATTTTGGTAGCGTCAGGATTCCGCTAGCCTGCTGACTTTTCCAAGAGGTTGTTCCATCTCGTATCTGAGGATCCTAGCCCGGTGTAATTGGCAGAGCCCTTCAAACCAAAAATAGCGTCTCGCAATCCATACATCAACACGGTGTTTTTTCTCTACGGATCATGAACTACCAGCAGAAGACCGAATTCTGTTTAGCGACCTTTTTTTCGGGCGATTTTGTCGGCGTACATGAGGGTATCTGATTGCTTCAGGGCCACGGAGATGTCCTCTTTGTTGGCTGCTGTTGCTCCGCCCAAGGACATGGAAACAGGTAGGTCGGGGTGTTTATGATTATAGCTGTTGGTACAATCACGAATACGGGCAATTGCGGCATTTATGGCGGCAGTGTCACTTTGGGTGAGGACAGCAACAAATTCATCACCGCCGACCCGGGCGATCATATCTTCGGCACGGAAGGAGGCACGCAGTATCTGCGCCGCCGCTTTGATCAGTTGATCACCGGCATCGTGGCCGCGGGTATCATTGATCAGTTTCAGACCATCCAGGTCGATGGAGATAAAGCTGACCGGAAAGTGCCGACCATCAGCTATGCGCGCAATTTCTGCATCAAAATAGGCCCTATTGTACAGATCGGTCTGGGAGTCGTGGGTACTGCGGTACTTAAGCTTCTCTTCGACCTTTTTTCTCTCGGTGATATCGCGTGCGATGCCAACAAATTCTTTCAGCTGTCCTTGTCCATCGGCAATGGCAGAAACAACAACCTCAACCAGGACTTTTCGTCCATCGCTGCTGCGTTGTACCAGTTCAATCTTTTCAGCCAGTTCGGATATCCTCTGGCCGGTAAATTGTTCGCTGATTCGTTTCAGCACGGTCCTTAACTGATCCAGGGCGCCGCGTTCAATGAGATCGTCTAGGGGGTGTGACAGGGCATCACTGGCGTTCCATCCCAACAGAGTGGCAATGGATGGGCTGATGTAACTGAAGCGTTGCATCCGTGGATCAATCGTCCAGATGACATCGCTGGCGCTTTCAGCAATAAGCCGAAAACGCTCTTCACTTTCACGCAGGGCCGCCGCCATGCGTTGCAGTTCAATGACGTCATCCTGAAGACGCTGATTCAACTCTGCCATGGTGCGGTGTGACTTGGCCAGTTCTGCCACCATACTGTTGAAAGCTGCCGAGAATTCACCCAGGAAATCAACACGCTGGGAAAAATCCCCGGCCGCCACCCGAGATGCCTGCCAGGTGAGGTGTTTGAGACCCGCCTGATGTGATTTCAGGCTTCCCGCCAACGGCCCGGAAACTCCTTGTAATGACACCGTCAGGTCACCATTGGCAAGAGCCTGAGTGAAAGTTCGGAGTTTGTCCAGAGAACACACCAGCTTTGTCAGTTCCGGGGTGTAGTCGCTATCCGCAGGAATGTTTTGTGGTATCTTGCCGCCGGCAAGCTGATCAAGGATGGCGGCTATTCTTTCGTCCCGACTCATCAAGAGTCTCTTCCGGCAGCAGTTATTTTTTGCGCAGTAAAGCGACAGGTACGATCACCGGTACACCAGCAATCAACCTCTTTGACCTTAAAAGTGCTCCCGGAAAAACTTTCGAGAATCGCGGCGATAAAACCTTCATCGTAGGTGCACATCTGATCACCGCTTTCCGGCAAACCGGAACAATCGAGATCTTCACTGACGGTCAACACCAGCCGCCCTTGCTCCAGATCAGCCTCTTCAACGCGTAGAATACCGATTCCCATTTCTTTAACGACTTCTTGCAGTCTGGCCACCATGATATTGATATCGTCCTGCGGTCCAATCAGCTTCTGATAGAACTCCCGTCCAGCCAGATAACCGGAGTCGTAGAATATCCGGTCGGCATCATCTGCACCGTAGCGCTGCTCAAGAACATCGCGGAAGCAGAATTGCATCAGCCGATAAACTTCCAGCCTGGTGGTGTTACCCAGGTTGGGGCGACCTAGATCAATATCGCCCAGCAGATCCCAGTGAAACTGATATTTTCGTTTGTTCTCTAGAGTGCTCATGGTGCCCTCTTTCGCAGATCAAAGGTATACAACTTTTCCGGAGGCAGAAGCTGAAATATTTTTCAACCTTTCAATAAATGAAAGTTTTAACAAGGCGGTTGTTTTTCTATGCCTGCTTGGTTTGGAGATGGTTACCTCAGCGATTGTCAGCTGATTGTTAAAGCCAAGTGGTACACAGTTCACTTGCCATGATAACAAGCTTATCGAAACCGTCCGGCTTCACCAAATAGCCATCAACTCCATATGTCTGGGCTGGGGAACGGTCTTTTAGTAGATCAGAGGTAGTCAGCACAATGACAGGGACAGTCTGCAGATCCGAATCATTTTTGACAATGGCGAGACATTCAAGTCCGCTGATCCGCGGCATGCGTAAATCGAGGAGGATCAGGTCGGGCCTAACAGCTCTCCAACGGCAACCTCCCGACAGTATTGTCAGTATTCATTTGTGCTCTTTTCTTTCGGACATTCTGGGCATAATCTTAAGATTACTTGTCAAGCAGAGAGTTGAAAAATGGAGTGTCCGACATTCTTACAAGCCTTGCAATCCCGGAAATCCCCACCTGGATCATCTAGCGAGAACTCTCTGTGCTTATTTATGGTCGCGAAATAATATCTGACCCTGCTCGGCAACAACAGAGAATTAACCGAATCAGGCCTAAGGGTTATGATAATCTCCGTTCTTTTTATCTGCTGAAACCTGAAGGTCGTAAATGTAATTCACCAGATGCCAACGGTCAACCGGGTCAATATGTTGAAATGCAGGCATTCCGGTCTCACCGCTGCCGTTACCAATAAGCCAGTATTTCTCCCCCGGACCGTAGATTGAGCTGTGCTCCAGGTCGAGAAAGCTTGCAGGGGGCGTTTCCAAACCGTTCGCGGCAGGTCCATTGCCACGGCCATCGTCGCCATGGCACAGCGCACACTGCTGCTGGTAGAGAACCTTCCCTGAAGTGATTGACTCCTGGTCGGGGACTATCGGTGTACGCTCCATAATGCGGTATTCTTGGGGCATCTTATCTTTCAAGGCATACATGGCCTGCATATGGGATGTTTGTTGGTTGTTATCAGGATGTTTTTCGTCGCCATGGGCCCAGAGTGTCTGCGCTACCATCAAAAATCCTGTCACTATGAAAACAGTGACAAAAAACATCGGGATCTTCTCTTTATTCATGTCTCGTTCTCCTTGCCGCTGTGATAAACCTCCTGGTGCTTAGCGCCTGTCAATTGAGATGTTGACGCACATAGCGCACAAGTTCTGGGACTTCAACATACATGGTGCGGTCCGGGTCGTCAGGTGCACCATAGTCTTTGATCCAGACAATTGTTCCGTTACCGTCGACCAAAACAAAGGTATGACTGGGTTCCCCATTGCCGATGGCCCATTTGAGCACATCATATTCTGCTGATACCCTCAGGTCGGGGTCGGAGAGAACCGGGACAGAGGTGATGCCTAATCGGCTAGCCTCGGGGGCCATCTCGGCGACGGAGTCGCGGGCAATACTCACAACCTGCACATTCAGGGACTGAAACTCCGAACTGTTTTGCAAATCCACGATTTGCTTCATGCAGGGCGGTCAGCCAACCGCCATGTGGAAATAAAGCAGAACCGGCGTTTTCTCTTGCGTGTAATCACTTAACGAGACTTGCCCACCGCGGGCATCATCCAGTTGAAAAGCAGGCGCTTGCGTTCCTGCAAGCGATTCGGCGGTCACTTCACTTTGTGAGCACGCGGCAATAAAAAACATCGAGACGATTATCAGGAACCATATCTTTTTACTCCCTTGCATATTTCGTTCTCCTTTTTGGAAACTGGAATATAGTCCAGCTCGGAAGATGTCCGGTCGCTATACCCCCACTGTTTATTCTCGCAGGTCGCGTTTCATCCGATCGTATTCGTCCCTGGTAATTTCTCCCTTTGCATAGCGTTTTTTCAGAATGTCCTCCGGAGAATCATTTTCAGATTTCCCGGTTGCCAGGCTTTTTACAGCCCAGATTCCAACGACAATAATCACTATCCAAAACAGCATCATAGCAAATCCGCCAAAACCATGCCCCATGCCGTATCCATTACTTCCAAACCAACTCATCATAGTTATCTTCACCTTTCGTGCTACCGTTGTCGTTGCTGTGCTTTTGCCCTGTCAGACAACTTCAAATTGACCCATCATCCCGTCATCTTCGTGCTCCAGCAGATGACAGTGATACATATAAATTCCTTTATAGTCGCGGAATCTCATGATAATGCGCACCCTTTCACCCGGAGGAATCAGAACCGTATCCTTGCGGCCCAGTTCATGCGCAGCCGGGGGGGTTCCGTTGCGATCCAGGATCTGAAACTGCACGTCGTGAAGGTGCATTGAATGGGGCATGTTCATCATCATGGCGGAACGGTTTTCGATTTCCCATACCTCTGTCGATCCGAGCTCAACCCTGGCATCAATACGACTCAAATCCATCTTTTTCCCATTGATCGTCAGGCGACTCTGCCCCCCCATCATCATGCCCATACCCATTCCCATGGTTTCCATGACAAATGTTCTGGTTCTTGTAGCTTCGCTCTCGGCAATCCGTTCAACCTGCTTTATCCGGTCCGGCATCATAGCGTTCTCATTCAGCGTCTGCGCCCTTTGAATGGTCATGGCGGTAAATTGATTGCCGCCGCGCTGGTCAACCATCAGGGTTGTTTCATCAGACGTAAGGCTGGAAAGATCGAGGATAACCTCTGCACGTTCGCCCGCCGACAGGACGATGTATGTCATTGCTGCCGGACGCTCCAGGAAGCCGCCATCGGAAGCAATCACATGAAATTCTGGCAGCCCGGAAAAAGACATCGTGTAGATCGACGAGTTGGATCCGTTCACAAGACGCAAGCGCAACAACTTTGATGTCGCTTTCAAGATGGGGGAGATCACCCCGTTGACGAGCAGATGGGAGCCGACCACCCCATTGATGATATCATGCATATTGCTCACATAGGCGAACTCACCATCACGATAAAAACGCCGGTCCTGAAGGATGACCGGGATGTCGTCAACACCATAGTTGCGCGGCAGATCAAGCTGGTCGGAAACCTCGTCTTCAACAATCAACAGACCGGCAAGCCCCTTATAAACCTGCTCTCCGGTCAAGCCCATGGCGTGGGGATGATACCAGAGAGTTGCTGCTTCCTGCTTGATGGTAAAATCCGGGAACCAGGAATCTCCCGCCGCAATCGGCTGCCGGGGGCCACCGTCCCATTGTGCCGGCAGGTGGACTCCGTGCCAGTGGACTGTGGTTTCCTCCGTCAGCGCGTTATCAACCCGGACCTTGAACCTCTGGTTGTTTCTGACCCGGATGGTAGGTCCCAGAAACTTACCGTTATAGCCATAGGTCGGGGTATCAAGGCCAGGGAAAAAGCTCTTTGTTCCCTGCTGGACACGTAACTGGAATTGCCCCGACTGTCCGGTCTTATCCAGATTTTCGAGCAGCGGCGGAATCGGTAACGGGGGCGATGGCTCTGCTGCAAGCACAGATCCGATGAATTTGCTGTTATTCCAGATGGAAAATCCGGCAGCTCCTGCCCCGGTCAATGCCAGTGCTGTGAGGCTATTTTTTAAAAAAACACGCCTTTTCATATCCCTTCTCCTTGTCCATCTGTTGCAGATTTGTACATTCATGTGATCGTAACTATGTCATATCTGCCCCTGATACTTTTAGCATAGCGATACTCAGTCATTATGACCTCCAGCTTTTGCCATCGGCCAATCCGTAAGCGCTATTCTATCGTGACCTTGCGCAGCCGCAAGGCGTTGCTGATGACCGAGACGGAACTGAAGGCCATAGCGGCACCGGCGATCATCGGACTGAGCAGGATGCCGAACACGGGGTAGAGGATTCCAGCCGCGATAGGGACGCCGGTCGCATTGTAGATAAAGGCAAAAAACAGGTTTTGACGGATATTACGCATGACCGCATGGCTCAGGCGCAAGGCACTGACAATGCCGCGCAGGTCGCCCTTTACCAGGGTCAATCCAGCACTTTCGATGGCAACGTCCGTACCTGTACCCATGGCAATTCCCACATCAGCGGCGGCCAGCGCAGGCGCGTCGTTGATCCCGTCCCCCGCCATGGCGACGCGATGCTCCTTGTCCTTCAATTCGTTGACGATGCGTTGTTTGTCCTCGGGAGAGACTTCGGCATGCACTTCATCTATCCCCAGTTCTTTGGCCACGGCTTTGGCGGTGCGCAGATTATCCCCCGTGCACATGACCACGGTGATCCCCATCGCGTGTAGCGATTCGATAGCCTCCTTTGAGGTTTTTTTGATTGGATCAGCAATAGCGATGAGGCCGAGGAGTTGATCGTCACGTCCCGCCCAGATCACCGTCTTCGCCTCGCCCTGCAGACGCTTCGCTTCCTTCGCCAGTGCGGAGGGGATGGTGATGTGTGCCGCTTCGAGGAAGCTCCGCTTGCCGATACGAACCACTGTGCCATCGACGTTGGCCTGAACGCCGCCGCCGGTCGTACCCTCGAAGTCACTGATGTCCGGCAGATCCAGATCCTGGTCCTTTGTCTTGTCAACAACGGCCCGGGCAAGAGGGTGCTCAGACTGGGATTCGACGGCTGCCGCCAGACGCAGCAGATCGCTGTCCGTCACGTCGTCCGGCGTTTGTACAGCGACCACTGAGGGCTTGCCCTCGGTGAGGGTGCCGGTCTTGTCGGTGATGAGGTGGGTGATCTTTTCGGCGCGTTCGATGGCTTCGGCGTTTTTGATCAGGATGCCGTTTTGGGCCCCCTTGCCGATACCGACCATGATCGACATGGGAGTGGCCAGACCCAGCGCACAGGGGCAGGCGATGATGAGCACTGAGACGGCTACCACGATGGCGTAGGCCATGGCCGGGGCCGGGCCGAAGGTGGCCCAGACCACGAAAGCGATCAGGGCGGTCAGGACGACCGCAGGTACAAAATAGCCCGCGACCTGGTCGGCCAGTTTCTGAATGGGTGCCCGGCTGCGTTGAGCCTCGGTGACCATTTTCACGATCCGCGCGAGCATGGTTTCCTCGCCCACGGCCTCAGCGCGCATGATGAAACTTCCGGTCTGGTTAACCGTGGCGCCGATGACGTTGTCGTCCTCGCCTTTCTTCACGGGGATCGGCTCACCGGTGAGCATGGATTCGTCAATCGCACTTTTTCCGTCGAGGATAACGCCGTCGAGAGGAATCTTTTCACCGGGGCGCACGCGCAGCCGGTCACCTTTTTCAATGATGTCGATCGCCACGTCTTCTTCCTCGCCGTTATCCTTGAGCCGATGCGCGGTCTTGGCCGCGAGGTTCAGTAAACTCTGGATGGCTTGGCCGGTCTGCCGCCGGGCGCGGGCTTCGAGCCACTGCCCGAGCAGGACCAGGGTGGTGATGACCGCGCCCGCCTCGAAATACAGCGCGACTTCACCTTGGATGCGAAAGGACTCCGGGAAGAGTTCCGGAAACAACACCGCCACGACGCTATAAGCATAGGCCGCACCGACACCCAGCATGATCAGGGTGAACATGTTCAGGTTGCGATTGATGAGGGAACGCCAGCCTCGGGTGAAAAACATGGCACCCGCCCACAGGATGACCGGTGTCGCCAGGAAAAGTTCCAACCAGCCCTGAAGCTTCGCTGACAGGATCCCTTCAAGGGAGAGCCCGGGAATCATGCTGTCGAAAGCAAGAAACATAATCGGCAGGGTCAGCAGTCCGGCGACCAGGGTCTTGCGTTTCAAGCCCTGAATAGCGGCATCTTCCTCTTCAGTGTCATCGGCAGAGGCGGTCATCGGCTCCAGATCCATGCCGCATTTGGGGCAGCTGCCCGGCCCCTGCTGGACAATTTCGGGGTGCATTGGACAGGTGTATTCCCGCGCCGCCTCCGCCGGGTTATTTGTCTTCGGCTGCGGATGAAGATAAGCATCGGGATCGGTCACGAATTTTCCCCGGCACCTGGTGGAGCAAAACAGATATTCGGTCCCCTCGTGGGTATGGGAACCGGCGCTTTTCTCTTTGCTCACGGTCATGCCGCAGACCGGATCCTTAGTGGGATCCTTTACATAGGCTTCGGGATCAGCCGCGAACTTCTCTCGACACTTCTCCGAGCAGAAACTGTAGGTTTCTCCCTGCCACCGGGTTGTTCCGCCTTCGGAATCAGAGGTGACCTCCATGCCGCACACGGGATCTCGCATGATTTATGCCTTATCTTTCGAGAAAGAATTTATTGGAACGGGTTTTCCGGATTTCCGGTGTTCCCTTCTGTCTGGACCTGTTGCAGTTGTTCGACGGTCAATGACTTACGCGCCATCATGAAAAAGAGGGTGCCGATCATCAGATACCAGAGAATTTTTGTCCATGTAATGTCGATAGAAACCTCATATTGTTGTTAGTGACAACACTCTTGGTCGTCATCTTCAGTCAAAGCCTTCAGGATCGGGCACTCGTCAATCGAACCATGCCCATCGCAACTCTCGTTCAACTGCTCTAAAGCTTTCAGCATGCGACTAAGATCCTGAATTCTGTTTTTAATATCTTCGATCTTGTTGACTGTTTTTTCCTTGACGTCGGACTTCGAAGCCAACGGATCATGGCTCAGATCCAGAAGTTCCTGAATTTCACTCAATGAAAAACCAAGTTTCTGAGCCTTTTTTATAAACTTTAGCCGATTCGCCGCTTCAACGGGATAGACTCGATAGTTGGATTCGGTTCGGGCCGGTGCGGCGAGTAAGCCTTGCCGTTCGTAAAATCTGATACTGTCAATACTGACGTCTGTTCGTTTTGACAGCTTGCCGATGGTCAGAGAAACAGGCATTTGATTTTCTCCTGAACATGTTGCTCGTTTGTGTTTGTTTTACTGATTGTTCAACCGTAAACCCTGGACTATGGACCAGAGTCAAGGGAAAAGGGTGGTTGTTTGTTTTTTAATGACAATATTGAAGTTTCCACAAGTCTCGACCAATGCGATGGGAATTTCGACCATAGCGTTAACAAAACCCTGCAATTTATCTGCCATCTGCTGTTGCAAAAATATCACACCGCAGGTCGGCAAAAAAATAGGTGCTGAGGCGTCTAAGTGTACAATTCAGCGCAGGCGGGATCTTCTCGAAGAAAATACCGCTCTGAGTAAGAATTGCGATTAAAGCTGAGAAAATGACCATGAAAAGCCAAACATGAAAACTGGCTTGAACGAACCAAGGTTACAGCCCTGTTGAAGAAATTTTCGTGAGCAGATCGACTTTGGTCGATTCCCCATGTCCATTTGTCCAGCCCGCCATATTGATCATTACTGTTAAATATTAAAGGTTGCGATGATGGCTTTTCCTGCTTCCGTGTTGCAGTGCCTGACTCTGAGCTGGAGCAAGGGGCAACACAAAATGGACCCGAGAAAATTTACTCTTTTGGTTGTTTATTGCTTGCAATTGATAACCACTATCAATATAGTAGTAGTCAACAGGACAAAGCTTGTTGTGGCAGGCGAGCCAAGTTCCTCTACTTTTTCATCCTCCTTTTGTGGTCAAGAACAGCCAGTTGCGGCGCCTCCCCGTAGCTGGCTTTCTCTTTTTTTGATTTTGTAATTTATCCGGCGCTTTTTTGTGATTGTATCTAAACTGCAGGGATTATTTATATATGCTAAGCAAAACGCTGAAAATGACAGCAATCTGTTTATGGCTGACAATGTTGCTTTTACTTGTTTTTGTGGTTAGCTGTACAAGAACAAGCAGTGTCGTGAAATCGGCACATAAAACGAAAAATCCCTGCACCAGTGAATGGTATCAGTCTATTGAAGAGAAAGTAACAACTGGAGATGGGCACGGACACGGGCCAGATGTCGGATCGGATGAATGGAGGTCTGTGATCGAATTTAAACTTGGCATTCGAGGCAGTTCCACTGTTCCACAACGCGACAGTGAAGCCTGGTGTCGATATATCGATCATCTCGTCCAGACTGAATCGTCACTCGCCAAATAGACTTTTCTGAGTCGCGCAAGTAATTCCTTACCGCAAAATCCCGTCCGGATCGTCAGTCGCGATTTTCATGTTTTCAAGGTCGTGAGTTTGGCTGGACAGGCAGCTGCGGTGATCTCAAGATCATGTAGTCACAAAAAAACTCAAAAGGCTCTGGCCGTTCTCTTCTGCTGTCGGCGGACCATTAGGGTGGCCGCAAGAAAAGAGAAGATCCACCTGTTTCAGCAATATGAAATCGTCTGGGTCGCTCCTTGGGATCGCTTGATCCGAGAGGTACGATCCAGAAAGTTTGGAGGAGATGATGTCAATAACGCTTGCTTTTGATGTTTACGGAACACTAATCGATACCCACGGGATTGTATCAAAACTCCAGCAACTGGTCGGGAATCAGGCTCGGGCTTTTTCACAAACCTGGCGAGACAAACAGTTGGAATATTCCTTCCGCAGGGGATTGATGGCGAACTACCAGACTTTTGCCATCTGCACCAGCCAGGCTCTTGACTATACCTGCAGCTATTACCAGAAAGATCTGACAGCGGAACAGAAGCAACTCCTGCTGGAGAGCTATCGTACGCTGCCGACTTTTGCCGATGCGCAAGACGCATTGACTGGATTGAAAACTGCCGGATACCGGATG
Organism: Pelovirga sp.; assembly: GCA_041686715.1. Taxonomy (GTDB): domain Bacteria; phylum Desulfobacterota; class Desulfuromonadia; order Desulfuromonadales; family Geopsychrobacteraceae; genus Pelovirga. The sequence continues at coordinate 3,809 of JAWLDI010000029.1, read as the reverse complement.
TTCGCCTTTTCCAACGGAACTGCTGAAGCGGTGGAAAACTTGCTTGTCAAGGCCGGGCTGCGCACCTTCTTCGACGGAGTCGTCAGTGTTGATGATCTGAAATCTTTCAAGCCTGACCCCGCTGTTTACTGCCATTTCCTGCGTCAGTCCGAGGCCTCCGGCGCTCAGTCCTGGCTGATTTCCAGCAATCCCTTTGATGTCATCGGGGCGATCTCTGCGGGCATGCAGGCTGCCTGGGTACGTCGTTCACCGGAAACCGTGTACGATCCTTGGGGTATCGAACCGACGCTGACCGTCAGCAGTCTGTTAGAGTTGCATAAACAAATCGAGGCCAGAAGCCTGTCGGAATGAAGTTGTAGCCCTGAGCACAGGGTCCCCTGATCCCCCGATCCAGTGATGAACAGGTGGTTTGATAGAACTTAAATATAAAACAGATGGAAATATCGTTCAATCGCCCGATATCTCAAAGAGCACCGATCACTTTTTTCAGTTTGTTCCGTATCTGCTCGGCAATCGACCCGAGTTCCGGATTGTTGATGGCCTGCATCGAGGCAAGAGGATCGACCGCAGAAACTTCAATGTTCCCTTCTGGAAGCTCTCTGAGAATGACATTGCACGGAAGCATGGTACCTGCATGTGGCTCAACCTGTAACGCCTGGTAGGCAAAGCCGGGATTGCAGGCTCCGAGGATTGTGTAGGGCGTAAAATCGATGTCCAGCTTCTTCTTCAGGGTCGCCTGTACGTCAATCTCTGACAAAATGCCGAACCCTTCTTCCTCCAGTTGTCTAAGCACCCGTGTCTCGGCCTCGGCAAAGCTCGTATGCAATTGTCGGCTGATATGATAGCTCATGAAGTAATCTCCTTTCGTAGAGATGTTTTAATGTGCATGCCTGAGCTGTCCGCGATAGTTGAGAAATACTATTATCAGCTTGTGGCCATTTGTGTGGCGGTGGTCAGATATTATGATCTCTTTTGTCTTCCTGCTTAACCAGGTATTCTCCGGTTGCTGATATAGTTCATCTCAATCGAATTATTTGTATGTGGTTAATCAACGCTCTGTCAATGAGTATATCGTGACCTAGAGCAGTCGCAAGGTGTTGCTGATAATCGAAAAAAAACAGAAGGTTATGGCGGCACATCGATCAATGCGCTGCGCCGGATCACAAAGTCGGGTTTGCGCTGTCAGGACTTGCAATTTGTTTTTGTTGAAATCAAAGAGAAAGACCCACCTGATGGATTCCAGGTACTTGCGGAAAAACTGCTAGTCAGGGCTGGCCTGTGGGCACTCGGAAAAGTACTCTTCGGCCGGCCAGAAGCGTGAAGAGTCGGGGGTTAGGGCCTCATCAATCAACATCCGTTACCCTAATTTAAACGTCAATAAAAAATTCAGTTCGGTGGGCTGAGGAAGGGCTCCGGAGTCTTTGCCAGGGAAAAAACAATGAGTCGCTCACCGGTTACAGTACTCAAATCGGTGTGCAGGCTGATGACTGGGACACCGACAACATCTTCGACGATCGCATCCAGCATTGGCCGTCCTTTTTCCAGCAGTGCGTGTCGCATCCGCTTGATTAACTCTCTGCCGGTGCTCGCTTCGCCTGATTCGGCTAGTTGGCGTTCTGCCCTGGTCAGAACGCCCTTTAATCTGACAATGACCAGGTCATCAAGAATGTAGGTTTTTGTCTCCAGCGGACCACGCCCCATGTATTCCTTCTCGAAACGAATGATCGCGTCGCTGATCTCAGCTTCAAGTTGTCCCTTGGTTTTAGTCATCTTTTTCAGTACCTTTTTGCGCTATCCAGATAAGCGACAATGCTGATCATAAATATCCAGCACTCAAATCAGTTGTCTTGCTCTGCCGGCAAGCTCAGGCAGAAACATCATGAAAATTAACATGACCAGAAGCTGATTCAAGGGATATTTTTGTTTGTTAGATGGAAAAGCTTTGAAAGAGGAAAACTCGTCCTGGATTTTGTTTTTTTTGGTTACCTAGTTGACTCCAGTAAAGCAGAAAAGAGTAAAAAGATTCTGCGCAGAATGGCAACAGGGTTGTGCTCCTCACGACGGTGGCTGTGTCATCCTGCGCGAAGTCGCAGGATCCGTTTTACATACGAACCGATAGGGCTTTTGTACCGAATATCGTGAGTTATTGTCCAGCAATCACAACGACAGGGAATTTGCTACATAGGGCCCATTTGTTTGGTGCAAAGTTCAGTTGAGAAATACCATGCCGGCCATCATGGCAAGGCCGACGACGAGCCAGGGTGGTGCCTTCCAAAACTGCAACAGACCAAAAGCACCCAAGGCAACGATAAAATGGTGCGGTCCGTGGATGCCGTTGATCCACATCGGATTGTAAAGGGCGGCCAGCAAAATGCCTACAACTGCAGCGTTGGTGCCGCGCAAAACTGCCTGAGCCGCAGGCGCCCTGCGCAGGATATTCCAGAACGGAAGCGCTCCCTGCACCAGCAACAGGGACGGTATAAAGATAGCAACCAGGGCCAACAGTCCGCCTATCCAGCCACCGGGACCAACTGTCATAGCCGCCCCAAGATAGGCAGCGAAGGTAAAGAGTGGACCCGGTACGGCTTGCGCCGCCCCGTAGCCAGCGAGGAAATTATCGTCCGTGATCCAGTTAGTGGGAACAACCTCGGTCTGAAGCAGGGGAAGTACAACGTGCCCACCGCCAAACACCAGAGAGCCCGAGCGATAAAAACTCTCAAAAATCTGCAGGTTGGTGACGGGATAGCTTGCGGTCAGTAGTGGCAGGCCGACCAGCAGGATCAAAAAAGCGGCCAGAAACGTTGCCCCCCGGCGGCGGGAGAAAGTTCGCGAATCACTATCTTCTCTTGCAGGATCGACCTCATGACGATACAGCAACCATCCCAGTATGCCACCAGTAACGATGATAAGAATCTGGGTGAGAGCAGTCATCCAGGCCAGTGCCGCCATTGCCGCCAACAGTGCCATCGTTGTACGTTGGCCATCCGGACAGAGTTGGGTACCCATGCCCCATACCGCCTTGGCCACCACCGCCACCGCCGCGATCTTTAAGCCCTGTAGCCAGCCGGACTGTTCCATGTAGCCAAGGGCAGTAACGCCGTAAGCAAAGGCGATCAGCATGATTGCGGAGGGAAGGGTGAAACCGATCCAGGCGGCGATTCCCCCTGCTGTTCCGCCGCGCATCCAGCCGATAGCATATCCCACCTGGCTACTAGCCGGCCCGGGCAGAAACTGGCAGAGAGCCACCAGATCGGCATAGCTTGATTCTGTCAACCAGCGGCGGCGCCTGACGAATTCATCGCGGAAAAAACCCAGATGGGCTACCGGACCCCCGAATGAAGTCAATCCCAGTTTGGTAAAAACCAGAAAGATCTGAGAGATGGCGGGAATTATTTTGGTCATGAGTCATTTTTCCTATGATAATTGCCGGAATTGTACAAGTGCGTTTTTTTGATAGATGGGCACCAGTGTTCAGATCTATGTTCAGCCCGTCATCTGGCCCACGTCAAGAGAACCCTGAATCCTTTCAAAAAAGAGATTGCCTTGCTATATGACCTGGATCTGCTTGTTTATCCGGTGGCCATATTGTCTTTGATCAGCGCACCCGGCAGGGTGAAATAAAAACAGCTGCCCTTGCCTTTTCCTTCCGATTCAACCCAGATACGCCCCTGATAGATGGAAACGATTTTCTTCACCAGGGCCAGCCCCAGGCCACTGCCGTCACTGCCCGGATTGAGCTGGGAGAACAGATTGAAGATCCGTTCGCTGTGCTCAGGCGCTATTCCCATGCCGTTGTCCCGGACATAAAA
>JAWLDI010000028.1:0-21685 GCA_041686715.1 Pelovirga sp. | reverse complement strand
AGGCCTGGCACAATAAACGATTCATAGTTATCATAACCATCAAGATTCTGACGACAGAAACTTTCCATCATCTTATTGGCACCCTCTTCTATCTCTTCTTCAAGCTTTTCAAAAGAGATGTGAGGAACATAAAAGCCACGTAAGTCAACAGGCTCATTAATGACATGAAGTAAAATAAGACGGGCTGAATATTTGTCAGCCATATTTAATGCCACCTTAAAGGCATTCTGCGAACTGTCAGAAAAATCGACCGCAATAAGTATTTTAGAAAAATCCTTCATGCTGACCTCCTCACTGTAAAGGCGCTCAAGATATCAATTGCGTATACGTTCAGCACCGGGTTGGGAACCATGTGCCGGAGAACGTTCTTTGGTATTCAGGAGCGCTGAGTAATATTGAGTATGTACACCAATAGTAACATCGAAAAGAGACCTGTCAAGGCCGTCCTGACGGCTTTAAGCACTGGCAAGACACCGACATCCCTGTTTTTATATTATCGCCAGCACTTCAATAGGTGCTCCAGAAGCAGATGAAAGGTCTCAAGATTTCCGGACCCGGTTGTCAGAACATCCTGATGATCAAGCTTACCGTTGCCGCGCCCTGCTGCCGGATTGGCAATCAGTGACAGCGCGCTGACTTCCATGCCATAAAGTCGGGCCACAATCGCTTCCGGAACCGTCGACATGGAAACGGCATCAGCTCCGGCCTGCTCCAGAAAGTTGATTTCAGCCGGTGTTTCATAATTCGGGCCGGTCATCCACGCTAGTACGCCGGAATGCAACTGCATCGATGTTGACTTCACCGCAGCACATAATTGCGGATAAAAATTGTGGCAATACAGATTGCCGATATCAAGGAAACGGCGCTCATTGCGACCGATAAGCGGATTTTGCCCGGTCAGGTTCAGATGATCGGTCACCAGCATGAAATCTCCGGCAGTCATCCTGGCAGAGATACCACCGGCGGCATTGGTCAGAAGTATTTTCGAACAGCCTGTTGCCGCTGCCAGACGTACTTGTGCTGTTACCTGCCAGGCACTGTAACCCTCATAAAAATGATAGCGCCCATGAAAAAACAGCACCCTGCGTCGGTGCAATGTCCCCACTGAAATCATAGCCCTGTGGCCAGTGACACTCGTCTCAGGAAACCCGCACAACTGTGATAGCGGCAGTGTAAATTCCTCCCGCATAGCCGAAGGATCACCGCCAAGACCTGAACCCAGGACAATGGCATATTCGGGTGGTTCATCCTGCAACCGTGCCAGCAGTGTCCGGGCAGCAGGCCCCATGTCATCAAGCACGATCACTGACCGAGCAACCGGTTGACACGGGCGAAAAAGTCTTCAGGATGAAAGGATTTAGTCATAAAATCGTTGGCTCCGGCCATAAAAGCCTGACGGGCATCATCATCCTGGCGGTAAACGCCGCTTATACAGAGAATCGGAACCGAGGCAAAACGCTGATCCTGGCGTATCCTCTTGATCAGTTCCAGACCACTGATATCGGGCAGATTGACATCAATAATCAATAATGAAAAGTCAGATGTCTGCAGCAGGCTCCAGGCATCCTCGGCACAGTTTGCCGTCTTTAACTCAAAATGCCCGGGAGCCAGCAGGTCCAGAATCAGTTCTCGAAAAAATCTGGCATCATCAACAATTAAAATTTTCCCTGGCTGCTTTTCATGCAATTGGAGCGTGAAACGATGGCGGCAACCAGGACAGGTTACCGTCACCTTGGCCTGTTCGTCCACCGGGTTACGAAGACGATACTTAGCAGCACATTTCGGGCATTGTATTTTCATGCAGCCTGACCCTGCTTCCCCCACCGGGAGAAAATAAAGTTTACGCTACGGAAGATGGACAACAAGCAGCATTGTTTACACAAGTCTCTCAGGGTAATGTTTTTATCAACTCCGCGGCCATTTCCCCCTCATCGGATTCAGGAGCAAAGTTGATAATAACGTCGAGGTGCTGCCGTGCTGCTTCTATGTCTTCCCTTTCAATAAGCAGCACCGCCAGTCGGTAGCGGGCCGGCAGAAGCTCCGGTGCCAGGTCGATCGTTCGGCGAAGGATGGCCAATTCCAAAGACTCTTCTCCGGTCAAACGATAGATCTCTGCCTGATAGAAATAAGCCGGCACATAGTTCGGCATGATCGTTGAGGCATCGCGAAATGACTGTAACGCAGAAGCATAATCACCCTTCTGCAGATAGGCAAAGCCCTTACCGGTCAGCGCAACATGGGTACTGTCAAACAACAGATTATTGGCAGCCCGCTCAAAGTGATGAATGGCCTTGTCCCACTCTTCCATCGCCAGATAGAGATTTGCCAGATTATTTTCATAACGCGGATCATTGTCTGAGAGTCGCAACGCTTCCAGGTAGTTGGTTTCTGCTTGCGTAAAGGCGCGGCGCTGCTGATAGGCCTGTGCCAGCGTTGCTCGAACGGCTGCGCTGGTCGGGTCCAGTTCGACCGCCTTAAGCAATTCACGCAGCGCGGCACTGGGGTTGTCTGCCTGTAAATGTGCCTCTGCAAGGGTCAGATGAATATCGGCCTGATGCTGATCGTCTTCAACACGACTGGCGGTACCGGCACAACCGGCCAGTGCAAGACACCCGATAAGTAAAAAAGAAATCAGAAACTTCGACATATAAATGCTCCGATAAGTTACATTGACGCCAGATAACGGCCCAGGCTTGACAAGCTCTTGTCGCGCAGCAGCTGCAACTCCTCCTCAGTCCTGTCGACAGGGGCGCTTTCCTGTTCAACGACGACTGCCCGGGGTGGCTGGGTAATGGGAAGTTTACTCCAGTAGTTCTGTTTTTCTCCAGCCGCAAGCAGATGAAAATCTGTCTGCGTCAGCACAAAACCCATTGATTCGACAAACTGATAACCCTCTTCATAAACCCTGTCAGCCTCACTTGCGGCAACTTCACCTGTTTCCGGTACAAAAAGTACCGTACTGCGTGTTTCCAGCAGATAAAAAGCAACAAGAATCAGGGCTTTACCACCTCCGGATAATTGCAGCAGGTAGGCCCGACAAGGTTGTGGCGGGTAACCGGAAAAGGCCAGTTGAATAGCAGAGGAAGATGAGAGAAGTTTGGTAACTTTCGCAGCGGGAGCGGAAAGAAACGTCAGTTTTTTATGCTGGGTAAAAACCATAGATTGTCCAACCAATTGTTGACAGATGATCTTGAACTCCGCTGCAGAGACGTTTGCCGGAATCTGTCAATCCAGGTCAGCAAACTCCGTCAACAGCTTAATTTTTTTAAAGCGATCAGAAATCTCCTGGTAGTTTATCTCTTTTAAACGATTGAGGCTGAATTTTTCTACTGTAAATGACGCCATCACAGTACCGAAGACAATCGCTTTGCGTAAATTTGCCTCGGTCATGTTGCGCGTTGCTGCGAGATAACCGAAAAAGCCCCCGGCAAAAGTATCACCTGCGCCGGTCGGGTCAAACACTTCTTCGAGGGGATAGGCCGGCGCTGAGAAGATGGAACCTTCTCCAAACATCAACACACCGTACTCGCCGCGCTTAACCACCAGAATATTCGGCCCATAGCTGCGAATCACAGCTGCCGCCCTGACCAGATTCGGTTCCTGAGCAAGCTGCCTGACTTCGGCTTCGTTGATCACAAGAATATCAACAAGTGCCAGAGTTCGCAGCAATGCCTCTCTTTTGCCGTCGATCCAGAAGTTCATGGTATCACAGGCGACAAGAGAGGGCGACGACACTTGACTTAAAGCCTCTCGTTGTATGTCCGGATCGATATTGGCAAGAAAAACGTATTCGGCCTGACGGTAGTGTTCCGGCAGTTGCGGCTTGAAGGTTTCAAACACATTCAGTTGTGTTTCCAGGGTATGGGCCTCATTAAGATCATATTCATAGCGGCCACGCCAGCGAAAGGTTTTGCCTGGAACCCGCATCAGTCCGTCAAGATTGATATTACGTGTTCCCAGAAAGTCAACATGCTCCTGTGGAAAATCCTCTCCGATCACAGCCAGCAGGTTGACATCGGTAAAAAAACTGGCTGATGTGGAAAAGTAACTGGCCGATCCCCCGAGGATTTCTTCAGCCTGGCCAAAAGGGGTCGTAATCGAATCAAGGGCAACACTGCCGACAACTAAAATACTCACTGATTTGTCCTTTTACTGTTTGTTTGAATAGATCATGCCATTGCCTTATAAAAATCAGGCGTCCACATCAACATACTTGCCGATAATGGGTGCCAATGCTGTTTTGGTCTGGGACGGAATCAAGTGGTGTTCAGTCATGATCGCAAATTCCAGAGCCTTATCGCAGTGACAGCTTACCTGCTGTTGCCCTATCTGTCCAACAGCCGCCTTGATGATGGAACGAGCCGTTGCCACATTGTGCCGGATAATATTCAGCACCGCTTCGACCGATACATCGTCGTGACCATCATGCCAGCAATCATAATCGGTCGCCAGGGCGATGGTGGCATAACAGATTTCTGCTTCACGGGCTAAGCGCGCCTCGGGGATATTGGTCATGCCGATAATATCAACTCCCCAATTGCGATAAATAGTGGATTCCGCCCGGGTTGAAAAATTAGGTCCTTCAATACAGATATAGGTTCCCCCCTCGTGTACGGTAGCACCAACTCCACGGGTTGCTGTTGCCAGTGTTGCCGCCAGATCCGTACATACCGGGTCGGCAAACTGAACATGTCCGGCGATTCCCTGGCCGAAAAAGGTTGCAGCGCGCCGGCCCTGAGTACGGTCAAAAAACTGGTCAGGAATCACAATATGGCCCGGGACAATGTGCTCTTTCATACTGCCGACAGCAGACACCGAAATAATTCGGGTGACTCCAAGTGTTTTCATACCGTAGATATTGGCGCGATAATTCACTTCGGATGGCAGCAAGCGATGGCCGCGGCCATGACGTGGCAGAAAAACCATCTTTACCCCATCCAGACGGCCGGTAATAAACCTATCCGAAGGGTCACCAAAAGGGGTTTCAAGCGTGATCGTTTCGATCTCCTCCAGCCCTTCAATTTCGTAAAGGCCACTTCCGCCGATCACCCCGATTACCGGTGTTTTCATTTACATCCTCCATGGTTAGCAGTATCCTCATGCAACAGTGCACAGCTGCGCTTTGTCCATTTTTCCCCTGAGTTGGCCACATGCCGCGTCAATATCCCCCCCCTTACCTGCCCGTAACGTTGCTACCATGCCACGGTCCAGCAGACATTCCTGAAATGCCCTGATTGTACCGTCATCCGGGGCTGTAAACGCCGCTCCCTGATGCTCGTTAAAGGCAATCAAATTAACTTTACAGCGGACCGGATGCAGAAGCTTTACCAGTTTTTTCGCCATCGGCAACGAATCGTTGACCCCCTTGATCAGAATATACTCGAACGTCACACGCTGGCTGGTAGCCCTGGCAAATTCCGCACAGGCCGGTATCAGTTGAGCCAGGGGGTAGCGTTTGTTAATCGGCATCAGACGACTGCGAACATCGTCATCGGCAGCATTGAGAGACACGGCCAGATTAACCTTGATACGTTCTTTCAGCTCCAGAATCTCCGGCACCAGCCCGCAAGTTGACAAGGTAACACGGCGGGCACCGTAGCCCAGACCCTCATCAAGAAAAAGAATACGTAATGCGTCAACCACATTGTCCAGGTTGTGCAGCGGTTCTCCCATTCCCATCAGAACGATATTGCCGACAGGACCATCCTCAAGGGCAGCGCAAACCTGATTGACGATCTCTGCAGCGCTTAAGTTGCGCCGCAAGCCTGAAGTGGCGGTCATACAGAAAGTACACCCCATGGCACAACCGGCCTGGGTCGATATACACAGGGTTGCCTTGTCCGTTTCCATGGGAATCCGGACCGCCTCAATAGCCGTGCCATCTTCAAGTCGAAACAGATATTTACGGGTGCCATCACGACTTTGCTGCACAGTATTTGGGATGAATGAAGAGATCCGGCAACGCGATGACAGCTCTTCACGCAGGGCTTTACTGACATTGGTCATCGCCGTAAAATCTGTCACCCGCTGCTGATAGATCCATTTAAGCAACTGGCGGGCTCGGAATGCGGGTTGACCCAGCTCGGTCAGAAAAGCGACCAGGCCTTCGTAGGTCATGTTTTTCAGATCAATCTGTACGTCCACGCAACAACCGCCGAATCAAAGCACCAGTGGTGCATATAAAGGGTTTATCAGTTTCCAGACGAAAACTAGAGCAATTCGAGGCCGTTAAAAAAGTAACCCAGTTCGAAGGCTGCGGTCTCAGGGGCATCAGAGCCATGGGTCGCATTTTCTCCGATGGACGTACCGAATTGCTTGCGTAAAGTCCCTTCAGCAGCATCGGCCGGATTTGTTGCCCCCATCAGGTCGCGCCATTTGGAGATAGCGTTCTGGGCTTCCAGTGCCATGACCACACAGGGACCGCTGCTCATGAAATCAGTCAGTTCACCAAAGAAAGGACGTTCGCGATGGACAGCGTAGAAACCTTCTGCTTCAATTTTGCTCATATAAAGTTTTTTCAAGCCAACGACACGGAAGCCTTCAGCATAAATCCGAGCAAGAATCTCTCCTGCGTGTCCGGCAGCAAAAGCGTCGGGCTTGATGATGGCAAATGTTTTTTCCATTGTTCTTTCCTCCTCGTGAGTGGCAAAGTAAAAAAGTTGCCGGTTAAAAATGTCAAATGATCTCTTTTATCATCGGTAAAAGCTGTTGCAAGGCGCGCCCTCTGTGACTGATCCGATTCTTTATCTCTGCCGGCAGCTCAGCCATGGTTTTGCCGTATTCAGGCACAAGAAATAACGGATCATAACCAAAACCATTGGTTCCCCGTTCCTCATCGATAATGAGCCCATCGACCTGCCCTCCTACGGTACTACAACGTCCGTCCGGCCAGGCCAGGGCGATACAACAATGAAAATGAGCACGACGGGCGGCAAGGGGCGTCTGGCGCAGTTCCCTGGTTAATCTGCTGTTGTTTTCCCGGTCTTTGGCATTTTCGCCGGCATAACGGGCGGAAAAGACCCCTGGAGCGCCATCAAGAACATCAACACACAGGCCACTGTCATCCGCCAGGGTAAGAAAGCCAGAAAAACGCGCGAGGATCAACGCTTTTTTCATAGCATTGTCCCTGAATGTCGTGCCATCCTCTATGACGGTCGGCGGACTGTCGAGCTCGTCCAGCCCCAGCACGTCAAGATCAAGAGGTTCCAGCAGTTGCTTTAATTCTCGCAACTTGCCTTGATTGGTTGTCGCCACCAGCAGTTTCATCTTTCGTTACCGGCCAGGGCCAGGTGTTGCAACTTTTTTAATTCCTCGCAGCCGGCAAGAGCCAGATCTCGCATAGCATCCAATTCGGCAACGGTAAAAGGTTCGTCTTCCGCCGTTCCCTGCACCTCAACAAAACACCCGGAACCGGTCACAACAAAATTCATATCAACAGCAGCTCGGGAGTCTTCCTCGTAATTGAGATCAAGGACAGGACAGCTGTCAACAATACCGACACTGACGGCAGCAACACTGTCACATAGTGGTAACTTTTTAAGCAGCCCCTGCGAAACGAGTCGCGAAAAGGCATCATGCAGAGCGATATAAGCACCAGTAATAGAGGCGGTGCGGGTACCCCCGTCTGCCTGCAGCACATCACAATCGATCTGAACGGTGATCTCGCCCATAGCCTCCAGATCAGTAATCGCGCGCAAGGAACGACCAATCAAACGTTGAATCTCCTGAGTGCGCCCGGAGAGCTTGCCGGTACTTGCTTCACGCATGGAGCGTGTATGAGTGGCCCGTGGCAACATGCTGTATTCTGCCGTCACCCAGCCGCGCCCTTGACCGCGCAGAAAGGAGGGAACCCGCTGCTCAACCGAGGCATTACACAAGACCCGGGTTTCACCGAAGCTGACCAGAACGGAGCCTTCAGCATAACGGGTAAACCCCCGTTGAAAGCTGATCTGCCGCAGCTGTTCATAACGTCGGCTGTCACGACGATGGCTGGATAAATCTGTCATTGAACTGATTCCCTTGAAAGTGCGATATAATCCTGAACACCATCATAAATCGCCTCCACCAGGCGATTCTGATAGTCATCCTGACGCAAAAGGAGCAACTCCTCGGTGTTACTCAGATAACCGATCTCGACTTGAACCGTCGGCAGGTTACCACGCCCCAGAGAAAGGCGTGAGGAAGGATAGATACCTCCAACGTGCAGATCACTTGTTTGCATTGACCCGAGCAGCTGCTCAGCCAGCGCCAGACTTCCTGAGGTTGAACTGGACGGTTCTTCATCTTCACGAACGAATAAGTCGATTCCCCTGACCTGATCAGAAAACGACGCCTGGGCATGTACCAGTATCCACAAATCAACATCATCGCGAGAAGCCGACTCCAGACGCTGTTCCAGGCTGACATCGTAATCACCACTGCGGCTCAGATATACGGGGATTCCAAGTCGCATGCGCAGGGCCCTGGCAAGCCGGTCGGCAACTTCGAAAGTCAGCGCCTTTTCGTTAAGACCATCAGGGGCAATAACCCCGGGGTCAAGGCCGCCGTGACCGGGGTCAATAGCAACAGCCCTGATGGCAGGACCACGGGTTCTTTCGGCGCGACGGAAAAGCCTGCCGAAAAGCTCCTCCAACCCTCCATCTTCTTCATCAGCAACCGTAGGAACGTCCGGCTCAAGAGTGCGAAAAAACACCGGGCGCCCGGTCAGTTGCGGCAATTGGGACTGAATAAAACTTTCGGATACACGCAGACGACTATCAATAAAAACCGGTCTGTCCTGAAGTGGATAAAAGACATCACCAAGACGCATATAACTGCTGGCTGGTGTTAATACAACCCAACCACGATCGGTACGGATACGGTAGGTATGGGCAACGGAATCCCAGTACCCGCTCAAACCAACGACCTTGAGTAAATCTTCTACAGCTACGTAAGAAAGACCCTGTTGCCGGTAAACATCTTCAATCTGCACCGGTTCCTGTCCACGTAGTGCTACTTCAACGGCAGCAGCAACAGGGCTGCTGGAGAAGACAATACTGCAACAAAGAACAATGAATAAACGCATCTTAACTCCGTCAAAGCACCAGTGTCCCGGCACCCATACATATTCGCCGGGGTTTGCTTGATCAGCAAGGCACCAGCACCGCAGCCTGGCTATATTGGCCATCGTAGATCGGCGTTGGCTGCAACGCCGTTAACACACCAAAGAAGGTACCCAATGAGATGGATGATGGATGGCAGGGTATCAGGTTATAGCCCAGGATTCTCACTCTGTCAATCAAGGGCCGGAACCAATGGCTTACCAATATGACCTTCCAGATTCAGAGCTTTCAACATGCGCCTGGTCAGGGTATCTTCCAGTTCTTTTTGTGCTTTTATATCTGCATCCATCATCCGAATCTGCCCGCCGGCGACCATACCATGACCACCAGCCGTGCCAAATCCGGCCACCATATCCTGAATCACCAGACCGAGCTTGGCAGCGGGGTCGAGGGAGCGCATCGATAAAATCTGGGTACCGTCAAACCAGCCCATGCCAAGAACGTAATCAACACCTTTGTGCCTGAGCAGAAAATCTGCCAACTCGGCAACAAGATCGGGATTTTCTATCTCCTGCAGATTAAAGACCAGAGCACTGCCATAAATACGGGCACTGTCGATGGCTTTACGAAAAGAAGAAAAATAAGCGGTCGACACTTGCGGGTGGATAATTTTGAAGAGAATACGATTGTTGGCAAGGGGCAATAATTTCAGGTATGCCTCGCGGTCCGCCTTGGACCATTCCCGCCCCAGGTCCTGGGTCTCGGACTTGATGGCGTAATACATGCAGGTCGCCAGCCGGGTATTGATAGCAACATTCTGGCTGGTCAGATATTCATAAAGAATCGTCACTGACGCGCCATAATCTTCACGGATATCAACCCAACAGACCGACGACAGGTCTGTTTTCGGCCGATGATGATCAACAATGAAGTGCACCGGAAGATCGGCAGGCCACGAATTATTTCCCGTGTTCGGCTGTGTATCGACCATACAGACGACCTGAAAGTGCTTCGGATCAAGTTCACTGATTGGAATTAACGGAATATCGAGCTGCTCGACCATGTTCCTGTTTTCACTGCGACCGATCACACCGCCATAGGTAAGAACGGCATTCTGACCCGTTTTGATAACCAGCAGATGACGCAAAGCGACAGCGGCGGCAATGGAATCCGGATCGGGGTTGTCATGCGTGACAATCAGAACTTTACCGCGACCACGTACCCATTCAATAACCTGGCTTATCAGATCAACTCCCGGCAGCGGTGCCGGACATATTGCTGCATCAGATTGTGTCGATTGGTGCATTTGTGGCGTCATCAGTCACCTCTGCCGAGAAGATTAAAAACCATAGCAACTGCCTCAGAGGCAGATTCGGCTGTCAAAGTGTCATCAATATCTGCCCAGCTGTCAAGCAGGACCACAGGTTTGCCGATTTTACAGGCAACAGCTATTTCTGAAAGCGTGCCATACCCTCCTTCAACGGCGATCAGGGCAGCAGACGTCTGGACCAGAATAATATTACGCGCGTGCCCCATGGCAGTGACAACCGGATGGGTCACATAGGCATTGGCAGTAGCGGCACTGTCTCCCGGCAAAATGCCGATTACTTCGCCGCCGGCTTCAAAACAGCCCTGTGCTGCTGCCTCCATGACCCCGCCGAGGCCGCCGCACGCCAGAACGGCTCCACGTTCGGCAACCTGGCGACCCACCTGATAGGCTTTTTTACGCCCATTCTCGCTGGCGTCACCTGCGCCAATGACGCCGATAATCAACTGTTGTGCCCCGTTTTTCATCTTATCTGATTGCCTCCAGGCGTCCGGCCACGCGCTTCAAGGTGAGGCTGTTCAGCACCACACAGACACTGGATAACGCCATGGCAAGGCCGGCATATTCAGGCTTCAGGTAAAGACCGTAATGGCTGTAAAACAAACCTGCTGCCAGGGGGATAAAGGACAAATTATAGAAAAAGGCCCAGAACAGATTCTGTTTGATTTTTTTCAATGTCTGGCGGCCCAATTCAACGGCCCGCACCAGGTCAAAAAGATCAGCACCAATCAACACCAGATCTCCGGTCTCACGTGCCACATCGGTGCCTGTACCGATAGCAATACCAACATCGGCCTGAGCCAGAGCCGGAGCGTCATTGATGCCGTCACCGACCATGCCGACACGTTGACCCTGCTGTTGATATTCCTTGACCAGAGCCAGTTTGCGGTCGGGTGTCACTTCGGCCACGGCCCTGTCAATACCTAACTGCGATGCGACTGAGGCAACCACAGCCTGACGATCACCACTGACCAGCACGGTCGCTATATCGAGTTGATGCAAATGCTTGACAACCGCTGCGGCACTTGGCCGGAGCTGATCCGACAGGGCGATAACGCCCTGCAACCGGCCCTCGACAGCAACAAAAACCAGCGATTTGCCATCGATATGTTCCTGCTGAAGCTGTTCAACCAGTGCTTCTGTAGAAATGTCCGTACTATCCATCAAGGTTTTGTTGCCGCAAACGACAAACTGGTCGTTGACAAAACCACGAACTCCCTGGCCACCGATTTCTTCGAGCTTGTCAGATTTTTCCGGAACAGCAATGCCACGCTCACGAGCAGCAGCAACTACAGCCTGTGCCAGGGGATGATTGCTGCCCTGTTCGAGAGCGGCGGCCAACGCCAGGACATCGTCAGCGCTCAGTTTGCCGCTGGTTAATATGTTATTGACCTTGAATTCACCACTTGTCAAGGTCCCTGTTTTATCAAGGAGGATAACGTCCAGCCGAGAAATCATCTCCAGGACAGAAGCTTTTTTATAGAGAATCCCGCGCTCCAGACCAACCGCGCTGCCGACCATGATCGCTGTCGGCGTTGCCAGCCCCAGAGCACAGGGACAGGCAATAACCACGACCGCTATGGCCATCTGAAAACCGGTTAAAAAAGGAGCATGCACCACCAGGTACCAGACAACAAAAGTAAACAGTGACAACGCGACAACAACAGGAACAAAAAATGCTGAAACCCGGTCGGCAAAACGCTGAATCGGCGCTTTGTCGGCCTGGGCGTTTTCTACTAGCCGAACAATCCGAGCCAGGACGGCATCTTCTCCGACACGGGTCGCTTTGATATACAGCAGACCACTGCGGTTAATGGTTGCTCCGATGACCTCGGTGCCCGTCTCCTTGTGCACCGGAACGGACTCCCCGGTGATCATCGACTCATCAACAGCAGCTGTACCTTCAATCACTTCGCCGTCAACCGGTATCGTATCGCCGGGTCTTACCAGCAGCGTATCTCCCGGCTTGACCTGCTCTACCGGAATTGTTGTCTGCCGGCCATCAACCACCAGAACAGCCGTGTCTGCCTGAAGTTGCAGGAGTTTTTTCAGGGCACTGCCGGCTCGTCCCTTAGCCCGTGATTCGAGCCATTTACCAAAACGGATAAAGAGAATCAGCATGACACTGGTTTCAAAAAAAACAGCAACCTCATCCCCCAACAGGCCTAACAGGGCCAGCATTGAGTAGCCATAGGCTGCCGTGATGCCCAGAGAAACCAGCACATCCATATTGGCAGTGCGATTTTTCAGGGCAAGCCAGGCGCTGCGATAAAAACTGAGACCGGCGCTGAACTGGACAATCGTAGCGAGAACACCACTGACCAGCAGTTCAACCCGATAAGGAACCGGGGCAAACATCATCAACATGATAGGTACCGCACCGGCAGCAGCGACAAGAACCATCAACAACTCTTTTCGCGAAGCATCAACCTCGGTCTGGTCCGTTTCGGCAGCAGCCCTGAATCCCACCTGCTCTACCGCGGCATAGATTTCCTGGGGGGAAATTCGTTTCGGCTGAAAATCAACCTGGGCAAAGTTACCAGCGAGGTTAACCCTGACCTGATCGATACCAGGCTGAGATGACAGCTTTTTTTCGATTGTTGCCGCGCAGGAAGTGCAGCTCATCCCGCCAATACTGAAACGCAGCTGCTCCCGCGACTGGTCTGACGTAATCTCAGCGCCGGTGTCATTATCAGTGGGGCTGGTGTCGGCATCAGCCGGTTCAGACTTGATAAAAAAACCGGCAGCACTCAGGGCCTCATCTATTTCATCAAGGGGAAGCGACTGCCCGGTCACCAGGATCAGATCCGCCGACTCTGCAGCGAGATCGACCCTGACAGTATCAATGGCTGAAACCCCCTGCAGAATGTCTGTTACCCTGGCAACACACTTGCTGCACTTCATTCCACCAATCTCAATGGTCTCCATAATCACCTCGTTATTGCGACTGGAAGGTCCGGCGTCGGTTCGACGCTGAGGCAAAGTTTTTTCTTGACATCCTCCCCGCCCTGAACGACGGGGTTTGCCGCAAATCTTGATCAGCAGCGAATAATATCGACCGGCCCTTCGGCCAGATTCTCCAGACCCTCAAGCAGACCCCATGCCGATGCGTCAATAACCTCTACCTTGGCGTCGAGGGCGCGACTCACATCGTCAATACTCAGGTCATCAAGAAATCGTCGTTGACCAGATTTTAACATGACAGCGGGAACAAGTAACGGTCTGCCCCTGATAACATCACCTAGCTGCTTGACGAGATCGGCACCGGTCACCAGTCCGGCGACCGTTACCCGGGGACCGAAAAAAACATTAGCAACAGCGACAACCTCGATATCAACCTCGGTACGAAGTGCCAGATGCCGGACAAAAGCTTCCAATTCCGGCAAAAACGACTGGCCGGTCACCACAACAGCAGCAGCAAGACTGAGCGGTTCCGCTTCGATCAGGACCTCCTTTGCCTCTTCACGAAAATGGGCCAGCAGCCCGACACCGTTTTCCAGTTGCGCCAGGCCTTCATACTCTTCAAGTAATGGAATGGCAAGATTTGCGAGCAGGTACATCTCATCTGCGGCATAAACAAGTCGCGTTCCAAGCTGTTGCAGAAATTGCTGTTGGAGAAGGTTCAGCTGTTTAATGCAGGCCACTGCATCAGAGCAGGTCATCGGCTTGAGTTGTGGCAGTCGATCACGATAGCGGGTCAAACCTACCGGAACAACTGCGATGGAGGCAACCTGGGGATGCAGACCAGCCAGGCTGTTGATGGTATCCTCAAGAACCGCACCATCGTTGATTCCCGGACACAGAACAATCTGGCAGTGGAGTAGAATATCCGCTTTCGCCAGGGACTCAAGCAGCGGAAAGATCTCAGGAACCTTGCAGCCGAGCAATTGTTCGCGTATTCGTGAATTGGTTGCATGAACAGAAATATACAAAGGAGAGAGTTTTTCTGTTGTGATTCGCAGTAAATCATCCTGTCCCAGGTTGGTCAGGGTGATAAATGAGCCGTACAGATAAGAAAAACGATAATCTTCGTCTTTGATGTAGAGACTGCGCCGCATTCCCTTCGGTAACTGGTGGACAAAACAGAAAACACACTGGTTCCCGCATTGACGTGGTTCCGGATGTACTACTTCCAGACCAAACTCCTCATCAGCCAGTTTGTCATATTCAAGCTGAATAAGTTCATCGCGACGCACTATTTCAAGAGTGAGATAATCGGAATCAAGAGCGCGAAAGTAGTCAACCAGGTCATTGATCGGCACCCTGTTAATCGTCACCAGCAGGTCACCAGCCTTAATTCCTGCCTCATCGGCAAGACTGCCAGCGATCACCCGATCTATTTCAATCATAGCTGTTGAAACTCCGACAGCTTGTTCATAACTGTTCTCCAGTGATCAGGCAGTACCCTGCGAACGATAAAGGCGGCACCATGGGCACCGCCTTTATCAACTGAATAATTTGTGATCAACAATGGTCAGTCACGACCGCTGTGCAGACGGAATGTGCCGTCAGAAGAGGTAATCGTACTTACGGCGTGTTTGTAGATCAGAATATCGCCATCGCTCTCAACCAGAACACAGAAACTGTCAAAAGACTTGATATAACCGGAAAGTCGATCACCAGACATCATGATAATAACGACCTTAACCCGTTCCTTGCGCGCCTGATTCAGATACTGGTCCTGAATATTAAATGGTGATTTGGCCATGTCCGCTCCTTTAATGACAAATCAAATGATCAATGTATTTCCATACTCTATCAGACTTGTGGGTGGAATCAACCCAAATCATATCAGGTTCTTTACGGAACCATGTCAATTGTTTTTTTGCGTACTGGCGGGTTTTCATCTGGATCCGGGCACACATGGTTTCAGCGTCATATTTTCCGGCCAGATAATCCACCACCTCACGATAGCCAAGGGTCTGCAGCGCCTTAAGATCGCAACCATAACGGTGCACCAACATCTCGACTTCTGCCACCAGTCCGACTTCCAGCATTTTTTGCGTACGCAGATCGATGCGGCGATAAAGTACGTCGCGCGGATAATCATAAGCCAGCTTGACAACGTGATAGCAACAATCAACAAAATCATGCCCTGCCTTAATGGCAGAGAATTTGCGCCCCGTCAGCACACAGACTTCCAGGGCCCTTACCGTGCGGATCAGATTGTTGGGGTGAATCGCGGCGGCGGCATCAGGATCCAGTTGCTGCAACTCACGATGAAGGGTGCCTCTGCCCTGTGCCTCTTCACGGGTGTGCAATCGCTCACGCAACTCCGGGTCGGCGGTCGGCAAGTCGGCCAGACCGCCAAGCAAGGCACGGATATAAAGACCGGTACCACCGACAATACAGGGGAGCCGGCCGCGTTGATGGATCTGTTCGATCAGGGGTTGCGCCTGATCCACAAATGCCGCTACCGAAAATTCCTGATCCGGATCGATCAGATCGATCATATGGTGCGGTACCAGCTTCTGTTCGGCCGCCGCTGGTTTCGCAGTACCGATGTCCATCATCCGGTAGATCTGGCGGGAGTCAGCTGAAACAATCTCCAGCGGCCGGTGTTGAGCCAGTTCCAGAGCCAGGGCGCTCTTGCCGGAGCCGGTAGCCCCACATATTACCAGCAGAGGAATTTTCACAGCAGACTTCTTTTTCATCCGTGACGGCGGAACAGGCGTTCAACTTCATACAGGGTCATGCGGGTCAGAACCGGCCGACCATGCGGGCAGTGTCTGCTGAAATCAACCTGATCCAGATCAGCAAACAGCGCCTTGATTTCCTCCTGACTCAAGGCCTGATTGGCACGGACGACGCCGTGACAGGCCATCCTGATCAGTACATTATCGATGGATTCTGACAACTTGCCTTCCCGGCTGAAATGCTCAAGATCCAGAGCGACATCGGTGACCAGGCTGACCACAGATTCCGAGCCCAGAAGCGTCGGTACCGCCTTTACCGCAAAAGATTTACCGCCGAACGGCTCCACCTCAAATCCCAGACGATCCAATTCGGCCAGGTTATCTGCAAGGGCGCCGGCACTATTGTAATCCAGATCAAGCACTTCCGGAAACAGGAGCTGTTGCCGCGGCACCCGACCGCCATCATAAAAAGCTTTCAGCTTCTCAAAGCCAACCCGTTCATGGGCCGCATGCTGGTCGATAAGCAACAGGTCATTATCCTGCTGACATAAAATATAGGTCTGGTGATATTGTCCGAGAATATGCAGGCTCGCAAAGAACCCGTTCGCCGTCCCCGGAAGGATACCCTGCTGCGCTGACTGATCATCAGTCGATCCGGTCAACAGCGGATGATGTCCAACAACGGCATTATTTCCCCCGTCAGGCGCTGAATCGCCGACAATAAATGGCTCGGGATGCTCTCTGACCTGTCGGCTGCCATGTTGTTTATTCATTGTCGTCGGCTCGGGTTGGTCATATTTTTTTACGTCAAAGGGATCAGCCTCAACAGCAGAGTTTGACATGTCATCAGCGGGCGCAACCCGGTCAATCGGTTTTAATGTGCGGCGGATGCTATGCGTGATAAAATCATGTACCAGCCCCTGATCCCGAAAACGAACTTCATGCTTGGTAGGATGAACATTGACATCGACCTGTGCCGGTTCGATATCCAGAAATAAAGCAACGACCGGATAGCGCCCCTTCATGAGGAGTTGACGGTATCCTGCCATCACAGCATGCTGAACAACCCGATCCCGGATATACCTGCCATTAATAAAGGTATAGATGTGAGTGCCTGACGAGCGATTCAGGTCGGGGTGTGAAATAAGACCGGAAAGGGACAGGCCTGCAGTTTCAACCTGGTCCAGAGGTAACATATCACGCAACACAGAGCGCCCGAGCAGAGCAGCAAAGCGCTCCGGCAAGGCTCTCTCACTACGCAGATCAAGAAGGACCCGATCATTATGCAGCAACCGGAAGCTCACATCCGGGCGCGCCAGAGCCAGCTTGGAAACAACGTCCGCACAGTGACCGAGCTCGGTCTGATCCTTCCGTAAAAACTTTTTGCGGGCCGGCAGATTAAAAAAAAGATTTCTGACGTCAACGATCGTTCCCATCGGCAAGCCGATCTGGTCAACTTTTTTGACCTGCCCGCCCTCTATCTGAATGTGCTGACCCAGACCGTCATCGCTGTTACAGGTTTTCAAACTCAGACGCGCTACCGACGCAATAGATGCCAACGCTTCACCACGAAATCCCAGTGTCTTCAGGGCAAAGAGATCTTCGTCAGAACTGATTTTGCTGGTAGCGTGACGCTCGAAACAAAGTAAGGCGTCCTGACGATTCATACCACAACCGTTATCCGCAACGCTCACCAGGGTTTTACCGCCGCCGCGAAGCTCGATCAAAATTTCATTAGCGCCGGCATCTATGGCATTCTCCAACAGTTCCTTGACAACGGAAGAAGGTCGTTCCACCACTTCACCGGCAGCAATCTTGTTACACAGTTCTTCGGGCAGAATCTGGATGGACGCATTATTCATCATAGCTTTTTATCATGGCCGTTTTCTATCAGGTCAAAAAGTTAACGGCCGGAAGACGCCGGCCGTTACTCACACTTTATAAAGATCGTTGAACTTATTTCTGTTCGAGGTCGTCAAATACAATTTCCAGATCACTGTCATCCGCCTCATCTTCGAAAAAAGGTGTTGATTCGAGCGGGGTCAACTGTTTCAGGCCGAGATCTTCCACCACACTGGTGATAATTCCTTCCGTTACCTGATTGCCATGACGCAGGTAGGTTTCAAACAGGGCATTGTCACAAATCGTATTGATTAAACGTGGGACCCCGGCAGAATAACTTTGAATCAGCGGCAATGTCTCGGTCAGAAAGGGTGATTGTTCACAGCCTGACACTTTAAGACGAAAGGCTATATACGCTGCTGTTTCACGTGGTTCAAATGGGGTCAGGGTATATTTGAAGGCGACACGTTGAGCCAGGGGCTCATCCAGTCTCATCACCTCTTCGAGGGCCGGCAAACCGAAAAATATAATGTTCAGAAGTTTTTTTCCCGGAATTTCCAGATTCAACAAGCCGCGAAATTCTTCCATTAATTCCCGGGTCTGCAACATCTGCGCTTCGTCGATCAGGACAACGGCCTTGCGCCCTTCCTGTTCAATCTCCATTAGACGCTCAAACAGTTGTTTCAGCATCTTCAGTGGACCGGCTTCCGGGTTCTCAACTCCAAGTTGAACACAGATACGTGAAAGCAGCCATTCAGGGGTAATATCTGAATGGATCATGACCAGCAGGGATGATTCGTAATGCTCAACCGGAAGGTTATCAAGCATTCGGCGGGCCAGGGTTGTTTTACCGGTTCCGACACCGCCGACAAGAACGGCCAGCCCCTTATCGGTATCGACAGAATATTTCAGGCGCTGGAGGGCGCGCCGATGCTGCTCACTATCGTAATAAAACTTTTCGTTCGGGGCGTTGGAAAACGGTTCCCTGTCAAAATTGAAGTAATCTGTATAACCCATAAAACCCCCGTTTTCATTTATCCTGCAACAAGGCAAAAATTTTTATAAAAAAGACACCCGCCTTTTGGGAGGCTCGGATTCATTCTTTTTTGGTGGAGCAGTGGACCCCTCAGAGGGCTCCTCAACGATGCCCAGTTGGCTTTTCAAAGAATCTATTTTATCAGCGACATCCCGATATTTACTGTCCTGGGCCAGGACATTGCGGTAGCTGGCCAGCGCGTCCTCATAACGTTCGGCGCGCTCATACAGCAGCCCCAGTTCATACCCGAGGTTAAGGCGCTGGATATCTTCCAGATAAGACGAATCAAGTGCCTGCTGAAACATTTTTTCGGCACCCTGGTAGTCACCCTTGTCGGAATAAATCAGCCCCTTCAACATCTGGCAGTCAACATAGCGTAGCGGATCTTTCTGGGCCTTCTCAAATTCACTGATAGCATCATCCGCAAGACCCATCTCACGATAAGCGATACCCAGATTATAGTGAGACTCCAGGTCGTCGGCAGCAATCTGCTCATCGACATCGGTTTTAAAAACCTTTTTCTCTGGTGCCTCAATTGATTGCAGTTGATCGAGCTCCGAGTCAAAATCGAAATCACCGAAACCAAAATCACCCGGCTCCTCGGTTGCTGCAGAGGCACTGTCCGCCTCACGTTTCTGGGTTTCTATAGTACGTTTTTGATCAATTTCGTCCAGCTTGCGGCGACACTCCTGTGAGTCGGGGGCGTAAGCCAGAATATCGTTGCACAATCTTTCTGCGTCGGCAAAAAGACCCTGCTGCAGGTAAAACTCGGCCTCTTCCAGATCAGCCTGAAGGTTTTCAAGCTGCCGGGGTTTATCGTCAGGGGCCTCGTCCTCCATCTCCAGATTAAAAACAAAATCATCATCTCTGCCAGAGGCCTCTTCACCTGTCAGATCGATCTCATCGGAGACATCCAGCTCTATTAATGCATCTGATGATTCATCAGCATCACCAGTGGCAGTCTGGTCCTCATCCACTTCAAGCAGCAGGTCGATATTATCATCCTCAAGGACACCATAGGATGACAGGTCATCTACATCCGTATCTGTATCTTCATCCGTCTCAATATCGAGATCGACCGAACCCAGGAGCGAATCAGAGAGGGTCTCTTCTGGAGAAGATTCTTCCTCGTCCTGCCGGTCGGATATAATATCCAGCAGTTTGCCCCCTTCACCGGTCAGTTCGTAAATCGAATCAAGGGTTTGAATGATGGCGGGTGAATTCGGCATCTCGGCATTTAATAATTCGTAAAATTCTTTGAGGCTGTTGAGTCGACCGCCTTTAAAGAAGGTATCTTTCCATTCTTCCAGCTCATTCAGTGCCAGCTCAAAATGCTTGTTGTCCATTTCACACTGGATCAACGATTCACGGATATCGAGATCGGTTGGGTCCTTCTGCAGCAACTGCCGATAACTCTCTACCGCACGCAGATAGTTACCGGAACGGGCATATCCTTTACTGAGCTGCCGTAATATGTCGGGATCACCCGGTTTATCCTTGAGCAGCGTTTCCAGAATGGTTGTGCCGCGAGAATAATCCTCTTTTTCATAGAAGGTACGTGCCAGACCTGTCTGTAACTGCTTGTTACCGGGAAAGTGCGGCAGGAACATGGTATACAGTTTCAGACTTTTATCGTAATCGTTTTTGTCCTCAAGGACCTCAAGAATAGCTAACAATTCATCGAAGCCCTCGTCCTTGCGGTCATTATTGCTGAGCACTTCAGCCAGCTTGACCCGGACGTTAAGATTGTTCGGATCCAGATCGCGCATCTTTTCCAGGGTTTTGATTTCATCTGCGACCAGTTCATTACGCTCATAATAATCGACCAGTTGGCGATATTCCGCCATGGCATTACCAATCAGACCCTGCTTCTGGTTCAGTTCTGCCAACCGACTGTAGATAGAGACCTGACTGGGATCAAGACGTTGCATCTGCTTATAGATAGCAATCGCCTTGGTATAGAATCCGTTACTGGAATAGTACTTGGCAACGGCCTCATATTGTTCATAAGCTTCAGCCGTTTTATTGGTACGCACATACAGTTCAGCGAGCTTCTGCCGGCAACGAATATCTGCCGGATCCAGCTCCACCACCTTGACGTAATCTTTAATGGCCTTGGTGTACTGTTTCTTCTTCAGGTTTTTCTGTGCTGATTCCAGCAGTTTGTCTTTATTCGTAGCCAAAAAGACCCCCGCATCAAACATAAAAGCAGCAGAATTTTGTATGTGCTGCTGTACAAAATCCACAACTTATCGTTAAGTTAACTGTATTTACACGATAGTACGATGAATATCTTTAAGTGTTAACACGTAAATAAAAAAAAGTAAACACTAATGAATGAAAAATATTCAACATTTTCTCTTAAGTTTCGCTACTTCCGTATCCAGTAGCTGTCGATACGTGCCCGTCCGAACCCCGTCGAGGGTCAGAAAACCGAGTTTTATACGTTTGAGCCGGACGACAGTGAGGCCGAAAAATTCACACATTCGCCGAACCTGACGGTTGCGCCCCTCCCTTAACGTCACCTCAAACCAGCAATTATTGGCAACAGCACGAATGTTTTTAACCTGGGCAGGCAACGTCATACCATCTTCCAGCAACAATCCACCACGCATCTGCTCTGCCATCGCTGTGGTAAAACGGCCGCGGACCTTGACCAGGTAAGTTTTTGCAACCTCCTTGCCGGGGTGACTTAAAGCATGTGCAAGATCACCGTCATTGGGCAACAGCACGAATGTTTTTAACCTGGGCAGGCAACGTCATACCATCTTCCAGCAACAATCCACCACGCATCTGCTCTGCC